>DATFDP010000115.1:0-55590 GCA_035252015.1 Terriglobales bacterium | reverse complement strand
TGGGCGCCTTCCAGTTCTCCAATCGACTGCGCAGCCGCTATCTCCGCGTGCATCGCGTCATGGGCTACATATACGTGGTGAGCGTGATGATCGGCGCCCCGATGGCGATCCCCCTGGCTGCGCGGGTAGACACGCCTTCGCTCGTAGCGGCCTCAGTCGTGCAGGCCTTCGGCTGGATGTTCTGCACCGGCGTCGCGCTGTACTGCATCCGCAGCGGTAATGTCCAGCAACACCGGCGCTGGATGATTGGCGGCTATCCCTTTGCCATGATCTTCACCGTCGCGCGCCTCATCGTTCCCATTCCGGCCATCCTGCGCAGCGGCTTCGTTGGCATTGAGATTGTGGTTTGGACGACCATCGCGATGGCCGCTTTCCTGCCCAGCGTGATTCTGGATTGGCGTTCGGTCGAGCCTCGGCCCGCAAGAGCAGTGGCTCGGTAGGGCTGCGACGTAGAGGCGGGTGCCCCACTCGAGCCCGCTTGAGTGGGGCATGATGTGACCGGAGGACGTACCGACCACCGTCGCTATTTCTGTGCTGTCGCGGTCTCCAGAATTCTAACCGCATCGGCATGCTGGCCTTTGCTCGCTATCGCCAGCGCCGTATTTCCGTGGGCATCTTTAAGGTCGGGGTCGGCTCCCCATCTCAGCAAGAGTTCCAGTATCGCGTCGGATTCAGAGCCACGGCCGGTGGCGGCCAGCATCAGCGCCGTCTGCCCGCTTTTGTTGGTGGCGTTCACGACGGCTCCATGTTCCAGCAATGTCTTGACTGCGCCTGCGGTCGGAATCACGCTTCCTTCCGCCGCCAGTATCAATGCCGTGTTGCCATCCCGGTCCGTGGCATTGATGTTGGCGCCTTTTTGCAGAAGAAGCTCAAGAAGATCGCTGCGGTCCGAAGTGGCGGCAAACATCAGCGCAGTCTTACCTTCTTTGGTCTTGAGCTCAATTTTGGCTCCACTGTCCAACAGCAGCTTCAGTGAAGCCCGCGTGTCCGGTTTGTCAATCACGCCGCAATCACACGCGGCGCCCATCAATGCGGTTCCACCTTCTGGGTCCGTGGCGTTAATATCAGCTCCCCGCGCCAGCAGTACTTTCACCACCATGGCTTCGCCATAGGATGCCGCGCTCATCAAAGGTGTGTTGCCGTCATAATCCCTCGCCTCAATGTTTGCCCCCGCATCGAGGAGGAGATTGACGACTTCCGCATAGGGCGCGCTGGATTCGTAGTTCATCTCCTCGGTTTCAGCAAACTTGTCCGTGCCCTCTGGTGCATCCAGGTTAATCACCGCCGGTTCACTTCGAGTGGCCGCCAGAAGAGCTTGATTCTTCTCGGTAAGCGTAGGCGTCCTTTCCAGCAGTATTCTCGTGAGCTCGCTGTCCGCCCGGCGCGCTACCATGGCCAGCGCGGTTTCCCCGCTTTCATCTTGCGCGTGGATGTTGGCGCCTCGCTCCACCAGCAGTTTCACTATGGCCGCCCTGCCACGGTCCGCTGCCATGAGCAATGGCGTCTCTTTGTTTCCGTGCACGCCCTCGATATTGGCGCCTCCGTCGAGCAGGCGCTCAACCGAGGCTCGATCGTCTCTGTCCACGGCCTCCAGCAATGCCCTGTCCAGATTTGTGCCGCTGGCGGGAGCTTGTGCCATCGCGCACAATGCCGCAACAAAAAGAGTTCCGATGGCTAGAGTGGTGAACCGGGCCAGCTTCAGCAAAAGGGTAACGCGCGCCATCGCCCAATTCTCGTGACAGTAGCGACGCGGCACAAGATTACCGCCGATAATGCGTTTATTCCTCTTTACAATCTCCGGCTTGCCAGAATGCACCTCCCGGCGCCCGCCAATTACCAACTACTAACTACCACCTACTAACTACCCCAACCGTCAATATGCCTTTGGTCATCTTGGGGTTAGCCATACTAAGCGCCGTATAATGAGGCCAATCTCGCGAGAAAAGAGGCTTTGGCGCTTCAAGGGTGGACCCTGTCATCGCAGCGGCGACCTTCGTCTTCGGGCTGTGCTTCGGCAGCTTTCTGAACGTGTGTATCTACCGCCTGCCGCGCGACAAGTCTGTCGTCAGCCCCGGCTCCGCCTGCCCTAACTGCAACACTCCCATACACTTCTATGACAATATTCCGGTGGTGAGCTGGTTACTGCTGGGTCGCCGCTGCCGCCACTGCCATGCCTCCATCAGTGCCCGTTATGCCGTGGTCGAACTGCTCACCGCCGTGCTCTTTGTGGGCATCTACGCGCGTTTTGGCCTCACCCTGGAGGCTCTGAAGTACTGTGTTTTCGGCTTTCTGCTCCTCGGCCTGATCTTCACCGACGCTGAAACCAAGCTCCTGCCCGACGAACTGACCCTCTCCGGTCTCGGTTTGGGCCTTGTTTTCAGTCTGTTTGTGCCGGTTAACGACTTGATGGCGCGCCTGCTGCCCGGGGTGATCAACCTGCCCGTCAGCTCCGACGTTTCCTGGCACCTGATTTCGTTGGCGGACGCCGTTCTGGGCGCAATTGTCGGTGCTTCTTTCATTTACGGCGCTGGCAAGCTTTACCAGGGCGTGCGCGGCGTAGAAGGCATGGGCTTTGGCGACGTGAAGCTGATGGCCATGATCGGCGCCTTCCTCGGCCTTAAGCTCACGGTTTTCACCCTGTTTGCCGCTTCGGTGCTGGGCGCGTTCTTTGGCGTGGGCACGGTGGTCGTTGTGTGGATCAAGCGCACCCGGCGCTGGCGGCAGCGCCGTCCGGCGGTGGCCCGGCAGCGGGCGTGGCAATCGGCCAAGCTGGTTTATCGGCGCTACGAAATGCCTTTTGGCGTCTTTCTCGGCGGAGTAGCGATGTTCGCCTTCTTTTTTGGAAATCAGCTGCTGCGCTGGTATTGGGGGCAGTTCTCATGAAAGCGCTGGCTAATCCGATCGTCATCCGCATGCTGATCGGCCTGATGGCGACGGCGTTTGCGTTGCTGGTTGGCATTGTCCTGATCCGCAAACTGCGCAGCGAAATCAGCGAAGAAAACGCGCCCGAGCCTATGCGCGCCTCCGATCCTCTTTTCCCTTTGGAGACCTACCACGCCGTTATCGAGCGTCTAAAGGAGCAGGAAAAGCAGCTGCAGGAACTGCGGCGGGCGGAGAATGAACGCGCCCGCGCCTCGGAAAACATCAGCGCCGCCCTGCTTTCCAACCTGCCCAGCGGCGTGTTGCTGTTCAACCCCAAAGGTTTGGTGCAGCAGGCCAATCCTGCGGCCAAAAATATTCTGGGCTACGCTTCCATGTCGGGCTTGCATGCCCGCGATGTGTTCCGTGCCGCGCGGCTTCTGAACCGCAGCGAGGTGGACTCTGCGCCTGCCACTCCAATCACTGTGGTGGAAGCCGCCTTGCGCGACGGCACCTCCCTGCGCCGCCTGGAAACCGAATACGTGACGCCCACCGGCGAAGAGCGGGTTCTCGGGCTGACCGTTTCGCCGGTGCTGGCCGCGGACGGCAAGAGCCTGGGTGCCGCCTGCCTAATCAGCGATCTGACCGAGATCAACCGTCTTTCCCGGCAGGTGCGCATGCGCGAGAACCTGGCCTCGTTGGGCGAGATGTCCGCCGGCATCGCTCATGAGTTCAAGAATTCCCTGGCCACCATTTCCGGCTATGCGCAGATGCTCACCGGCGAAGAGCACCTGGAAGTAGTGCACGACTTCGCCCGTAAAATCGAAAGCGAGACCGGCAACCTGGCGCGCGTGGTCACCGATTTCCTGGCCTTCGCCCGTCCCCAGGCGCTGCGCAACGAGCCTGTGCCGCTGCGCGCGGTGCTGGAAAATTGCGCGCGCGACTGCAGCGTGGATTTGCACGTGGAAGATGTTCCTGCGGAGATGGCGCTGATGGGCGATCCCACGGCGCTGCGGCAGGCCTTTTCCAACCTGCTGCGCAACAGCGCCGAAGCCGCGCGCAACGGCATGCCGGTAGAAGTCAAAGTGGCGGCGGCGACAGACGAACAGGGCACGCGCCTCACTGTCACCGACAACGGCCACGGCATTCCCCAGGACAAGCTGAGCAAAATTTTTATTCCTTTTTTCACCACGAAGGCGCAGGGCACTGGCCTGGGCCTGGCCCTGGTGCACCGCATTGTGACGGAGCACGGCGGCACCATCGCCGTCTCCAGCGGAGATTGGGGAACAACTTTTAGGCTCGCATTTCCGGCGCCGGTCCTGGCCAGGGCGGCGCTGGCAGCGCGCTAGAACATGGGCCAATACTCCCCCATGAATTCTGAAGCAAGTAGCCTGAGCACGTACGTGCCCGGGAAGGGGAAGAGATGAAAAAAACCTTCTATCTTTGCTGTGTAGCGGTGATCGTGCTGGCCGCAGTGGCGGCCGCGCAGTCGGTTGCCGATGTCGCGCGGCAGACGCGCAAGCAAAACGCCAATAAACCTGCCGCCAAGGTGCTCACCAACGACGACCTGCCAACCAACGCGCCCATCAGCGTGACCGGGCAGCCGCCGGCGAGCGATGATGATAACGCCAAGCCAGGCGATGGCGGCGACGCAGCTGCCGATAACGCCCACAAAACAGAACCAGACAAGGCGACGGCGGATGCCGACAGGGACAAACCCAAGAAGGACGAGGACAAAAAGACCTTCGCCGAGAAACGCGATGCCGCTATCCAGCAATGGAAGCAGCGCTTCGCCGCCCAGAAGGAGCAAATCTCGCTGCTGGAGCGCGAAATTGATGTGATGCAGCGCGAGTATCGCCTGCGCGCCGCGGCTTATTATGCCGACGCCGGCAATGCCCTGCGCAACCAAGCCCCCTGGGCCCAGCAGGAGCGCGACTACCGCGAAAAGCTGGACCTCAAGCAGAAGAAGCTGGATGAGGCCAAACAGAAGCTGGAAGACATGCAGGACCAGGCACGGCGGGAGGGCATGCCCAGCTCGGTGGCTGATTGAGGACCATGGACAGCATCCTCCTGGTCGAAGATAAGGACGAGTTGCGTGAAATGCTGACCCATGCGCTCAAGCGCATGGGATATGCGGTCACGCCCACGGCGCAGTTGGCCGACGCGCTGAAGGAGCTCGAGCGCAAGCATTTCTCCGCCGTCCTCACCGACCTGAAGCTGCCTTCCGGCACCGGCATGGATGTGCTGCGCGCGGCACTGGATGCGGATTCCGCCACGCCGGTGGTGGTGATGACCGCCTACGGCAGCATTCAGGACGCGGTGGCGGCCATGCGCGACGGCGCTTACGACTTCATCCAGAAGCCGATTGACCTGGAGCATCTGAAGCACCTGCTGGCCCGCGCCATCGAGCGCCAGCAACTGCTGCGCGAAAACCTGGTGCTCAAAGAAGAGTACGCGCAGCACTACGGCTTTCCCCGCATGGTGGGCGAGCATCCGGCCATGCTGGCGGCAGCGCGCGAGATGCAGCGCATAGCTGCGGCCGACACAACCGTATTGTTGCTGGGCGAAAGCGGCACCGGCAAGGAACTGTTTGCCCGCGCCATCCACCAGCTCAGCGCGCGCGGCAATAAGCCGTTTGTGGCGCTCAACTGCGCCGCCATTCCTGAGACGCTGGTGGAAAACGAGTTGTTCGGGCATGAGCGTGGCGCCTTTACCGGGGCCAACGCGCGCAAGCTGGGCAAATTTGAAACCGCCGAGGGCGGCACGATCTTCCTCGACGAAATTGGCGAACTGCCTCTTGAGGTGCAGGGCAAGCTGCTGCGGGTGTTGGAGCAGCGCACCCTGGAGCGCTTGGGGGGCACCTCCAGCATCACCGTGGATGTGCGCGTAATCACCGCCACCAACCGCAACCTGGAAGCGGCGGCGGAAGCGGGTGAGTTTCGCCGCGACCTGTACTACCGCCTGGCGGTGTTTCCCATCCGCATTCCTGCGCTGCGCGAGCGCGGCGACGACGTGGAACTGCTGGCTGAGCATTTTCTGGAGCGCTTTCGGCGGGAGCTGCGCAAACCGCGCCTGGCACTGGCTTCCGACGCGCGCGCCGCGCTGCGACGCCACCCCTGGCCGGGCAACGTGCGCGAATTGCAGAATGTGATGGAACGCGCTGCCATTCTCAACGATGGCGATATCCATGCCGCCGACCTCGGCCTGGCCGGTCAGAACGGCGGCGAGGAAAAGAAAGCGGAGCGCGCCCGCATCGAAACCACCCTGCGCGCCTGCAAGTGGAACAAGAACGACGCTGCCCAGAAGCTGGGCATCTCCTATCGGACCCTGCTGAGCAAGATTCACGCGTATGAACTGGACTAGGTGGCTGGCTAGACTGGCTAGCTTACCGGGCCCCTGGACAAACCCTCTGTGAAAAGAAGCGGCTTCAGCCGCAACACCAATAAAAAGCAGGTCCTTCGTCGCACTCACCGCGCAAGCGCGGCTGGTGCTTTCTCAGGATGACAAGGGTTATGCTTTTCGTCAGAGAATTCCTTCAAGCGGTAACGGGGGATTAAGCGAGCGCAGGGGTCCTTCGACTCCGCAGCAAGATTCGCAAGCGAATCATCCTGCTCCGCTGCATGATTCGCAAGCGAATCATCCTGCTCCGCTCAGGATGACAGTACTGAGCGGGGGAAATCGCTCCAAGACTCATAGTGCACTGGGTTAGTACTTCCGTAACCACATTTGCGCCCGCTGGGTAATCGCCATCGGCGGCGGCGCACGCTACTATAAGCAGGGTTTCTGGTGCAGGCGGGCCGGCCCAGATGTCACTTCAAAGCAGGGATGCAGCCTTCTAAGGGAATGCAGCCTTGAACCCGCCGAGCCAGGCGCAGTCATCCAACCATACAGGCGCGCAACGAATGGACACATTTCTGCAGCGGCGTTCGAAGCTGGAGTTGTTGGCGATTGCGGCGGTGCTCATTGCCGTGCCCAGCTACCTGACTCACCTCACCGGGGGCAGCATTTCGTTTTCGATTTTTTACCTGGCACCGGTGGCGCTGCTGAGCTGGTACGTGGGTACGATGGAGGGAATTCTGGCGTCCATAATTTCCGCCAGCGTTTGGTTGCGCGCCGACCTGGTGGCGACGGGAAGCTCTAACGTGATGGTGCGCTACTGGAACGCTGTGGTGCTGTTTGGTTTTTTCCTGATTACGGCGCTGATACTTTCGCGCCTGAAGGCCGCCTACCAGCAGGAGCAAGAGCTCTCGCGAGTGGACTTCTTGACGGGAGTGCCCAATGGGCGCGCTTTTCGCCAGGTAGCCGAGATGGAGAAGCACCGCGTGCGCCGTTACAAGCATCCCCTTACCCTGGCTTACCTGGATATAGACAATTTCAAGGTGGTGAATGACCGTTTCGGCCATCAGACGGGTGACGTGCTGCTGGTGTGGGTTGCGCGCTCCATCAAACGAAACCTGCGGGCCACCGATTTCGTGGCCCGGGTGGGAGGCGATGAGTTCGCTATTTTACTGCCCGAAACCGGCGCCGAGGCGGGCCAGTTCGTGCTCTACAAGCTGCAGCGCGTGCTGGTGGACCTGGTGAAGCAGAACGCCTGGCCGGTGACCTTCAGCATCGGTGCCGCGACCTTCGTGGCCGAGCCGGAATCGCTGGACGAAATGATTCAAAGCGCCGACGAGCTGATGTATACGGCTAAGCGCAACGGGAAAAACCGCATAGCGCAAGCGGTAGTAGGCGCTTAATGAGCGCGGAGCCAGAACAGCGCCGGGTTGCCTGTCAAAAAAATTGCCGGATTTGATCCCTTCTGCTCAGTCGAGCTTACGCTTACAACCTCCGGACCCGAACCTGCACCAGACATAGGAGTGCTGCGGCACTTCGGAGGTGAAGATGCTTTGGACCCTGTTTGTAATTCTGCTGATCGCCTGGATCCTGGGCCTGGTCGGCACCTACCAGATCGGGGCGTTTGTCTGGTTATTGCTGGTGGCCGCCGTGATCGTGCTGATTCTGCAGTTGGTGACCGGTCGCCGGCCTGTGGTGTGATAGGACCAGAGGTTGCGATAACAACCAGCCCCGCCGCGAAGAGCAGCGCGGCGGGTGCAATTTTTCAGGAGGGCGTGCCCTGGGGGCACGTGTTCATATGTTGTGGTTGATCTTTTTCATATTGCTGGTTTTGTGGCTGCTCGGACTGATCGGCACGTACACCATTGGCGCGTGGCTGCACCTGCTGCTGGTACTGGCCGTCATTGTGCTCATTATTCAGCTGGTGCTGGGCAGAAGAAGCGCGGTGTAAGCAGATGGAGTAATTGAGCAATTTGTAATTGGGTAAATTGGTAATTGGAGAACCGGCGCGGCAAGTAAAAAGCAGGTCCTTCGCAGCGCTCAGTAGCACAATCCTAAAATTGATTGCACCATAAGCAGGTCCACGGCGCGCTCCTGTGCTGGTGCTCACCCCCTGGGTTTGCTGAGAGGGCTCCCCGCGAACGGCGCTCGTAGTTGGATGACGCGGGGTCCCTTCGCCAGGCTAAGGGCAGGCTCTTTGACTGTGCAGGCTGATTCGCAAGCGAATCAGCCCGCTCCGCTCAGGATGAAGTGCTGAGGGTGTCGCGAATTTTTAGCGGCTGCCCACGGGCACAGCTACCGCAGGCTCGGGAGTTTCCACGCTGGCCTCGCGAAGGAATTTGGCGGCTTCCTCCGGCGGCGTGGGGTTGATGTAGAAACCAGTTCCCCATTCGAAGCCGGCGGTCTTGGTCAGCTTGGGCATGAACTCAATGTGCCAGTGGTAATGATCGTTGGTGGGGTCCTGCACGGGCGAGGTGTGGATCACCAGATTGTAAGGCGGATTATCGAGCACGCGGTCGGCCTTTTGCAGCAAGAGCTTGAGCGCCTTGGCCAGGTTTTCATACAGGCTGGAAGAGGAGTTCTCGAAGGCGGATTCGTGGCTCTTGGGCAGAATCCATGTTTCAAAAGGAAAACGCGGGGCGTAGGGTGCGAGGGTCAGGAAGTCTTGATTCTCGCTGACTACGCGGCCGCCGCTCTCCATTTCCTGCCGGATGACATCACAGAAAACGCAACGCTCCTTGAAAATGTAGTACTGCTTGGCGCCCTCCAGTTCCTCGATGACTTGGCGCGGCAAAATGGGCAGAGCAATGAGCTGCGAGTGGGCGTGCTCCAGGGAGGCGCCGGCGGGCTCGCCGTGGTTCTTGAAGATGAGGATGTATTTGAAGCGGCGGTCCTTCTTCAGGTCGAGAATGCGGTCGCGGAAGGTCCAGAGCACGTCCTCCACGCGCTTGGCGGGGAGGGTCGCCAGGGTGGAATTATGGTCGGGGGTTTCGATAATGACCTCATGCGCGCCGATGCCATTCATCTTGTCGAACATGCCCTCGGCTTGGCGGTTGAGGTTACCCTCAATGCCGAGAGCGGGAAACTTGTTGGGCACCACGCGCACGGTCCAGCCGGAGCTGTCGCGCTGAGGCGGCGACCCGCCGTTCTGGCTGGGGCGATAGGCCTGGATTTCAGGCGGAGTCTTGTCTTCGTTGCCGTAGCAGAAGGGGCAGAAGCCGCCCTTGATTTTCACCTGCTCACGGGCGAAGTCGGTAGGACGCTTGGCGCGGTCGGTGGAGATGATAACCCACCGGCCAACAACTGGGTCTTTTCTTAACTCAGGCAATTTATGTATTTATCCTTTCCCAAAACCTTGATTCTACGATACTGAGAACGCATTTTTAAATAAGGTGATTTGCGGAGGCAAACCGGGCCGGTCGTAATAGAGGCTGAGTACGTCAAAACGCCAACAAGGCGAACCGGCGATGTGCCGCAGGTATTCTCGGGCCATGCCGCCCAACTCATTCTGTTTTTGGGCATCAACCGCGGCTTCGGCGGGCTTAACGTCGCGCGTGGTGCGAGATTTCACTTCCACAAAACAGAGCACGTTGCCATCCCAGCCGACCAGGTCAATTTCGCCGTGACGGCGTGGCGAGCGCCAGTTACGCGCCACCATGACGTAGCCGAGGCGGCGCAGGTAAAAGTAGGCATCTTCCTCGCCGCAGGCGCCGACGGTCCGATGCGGGGCGACATCCGGAGGCTTCAGCAGCAACCGGGCGAGACGATCCAACAGCCGCAGCGTAAACCGGGTGACGCGGCCAGACATACAAACATCCCCAGGAGATATATAGCGAGTTTAGCGTCTGCAAAGGGCAGCTGTCATTAAAAACACGAGTAGGGGAGGGAAGCGGCGGAGAGCGTGGCAGTTGGCGTTATTTGACGCGAGCTGGCGTTGACGGACGTCGGAAGCGGGCTGCGCCCCCCCTGCACGCCTGTGCCCACGTGAGCATCAGCAGGACGGCGCTGGCGTTACAAAGTGTGTTATTCGTCGAGGGTGGATTCGATGGCGAAGAGAAGGGCGCCGGGGCCATCGAAGGGATCAATCACAGCATCGGCATGAGCGGGCATTTCATGAATCCCGCAATACATCACGACGTGAGTGGCAGGCCAGCGTTTTTTCACTTCCGCAGCCAACGCGATGCGGTCATCGTAAGGCAGCGAGGCGCTGAGGACGGCAATGTCAAAGCGGCCGGCGGCGCACTTATTAACGGCTTGGCCGTAATCCTGGGCCGAACAAACCTTGTAGCCGGCATTCTGCAACACCATACCACGCGTGCGCAGGACGGAACCGTCATTGCACACAGAAAGAACCTTGGCTTTGTTTCTGGCGTTGGCAGTGTTGCTGGACTGGTTCGCCATGGAGAAATCACGCTGCAAAGAGACTGCCACTCCAGCCGGCGCTTGGAATTCAACCACTTAGCTGCATGCGTGGAAAGAATTGCGGGTGTAGTAGGGAAATTTTGCCGGAAAAAATTACCGCCGTGAAAAAGAAAGAGCCGTAGCAGCCTACGGCTCTTCGCTTAGATCAGCGCCAGGAATTGTTAAGGCAGGTTAAGCACCCTGCGGCTTACCCGGGCCGGTGGCCTTGTGCGATTTGCCGCTGACGAGTTCGATGCATTCTTCGAGGACGTCGAGGGCTTCATCGGCCTGCTGCCGCGTGACCACGAGCGGCGGCGCAATTCGGATGGAATTGGGTCCGGCGCCGAGGAACAGGATGCCGTGCTGGAAGGCGAGCTCCACGATGCGATCGCGCTCCGGGCCGGCGGGAGTTTTGCTCTCGTGGTCCTTTACGATTTCCACGCCGATCATCAGCCCCTGGCCGCGTACGTCGCCCACCATGTTATGTTTCTGCGGCCAATTGCTGAGGCGCTGCATGATGTGGCGGCCCATCTCAACGGCATTCTCCATGGCCTCGCGTTCGATGACGTCGAGTGTGGCCAGAGCAGCGGCGATGCAAACAGGATTGCCGCCGAAGGTGGAAGCATGCGAGCCAGGAACCCAATCCATGATCCCGGCTTTGCTGATGGTCACGCCCAAAGGCATGCCGGAAGCGATGCCCTTGGCGATGCAGACGATGTCGGGCTCTACGCCAGCGTGCTCGATGGCCCACCACTTGCCGGTGCGGCCCACGCCGGACTGGACTTCATCGGCCACCAGCAGAATGCCGTTTTCGTCGCAGATGCGGCGCAGTTCGCCCAGGAACTCGGGCGGGGCGACCACATAGCCGCCTTCGCCCTGAATGGGTTCGACGAAAATGGCGGCCACTTCTTCGGGAGGCAGCGTGGTCTTGAACAGCTTCTCCTCGATAAAGCGGGCGCAATCAATGGCATATTGCTTCGCGTCCGTGCCTTTGGGGCGGCGGTAAACGTTCGGGTATGGGATGTGCGTGACGCCGGGCATAAGCGGGGCGAAACGGCGCTTCTGCTGCGGCTTGGAGGCGGTGAGGGCCAGCGAGCCCATTGTGCGGCCATGGAAAGCCCCAAAGAACGCGATGATGTTCTGCCGCTGGGTGTGGTAGCGGGAGAGCTTGATGGCGCATTCGATAGCTTCGGTGCCGGAGTTGCCGTAGTACACCTTGTGCGGGCCGCGCATAGGCGCAATCTTCGACAAACGCTCAGCCAGGGTGATCATGTTTTCGTAGTAGAAATCGGTTCCCGACATGTGGATGAGCTCAGCCGCCTGCTTCTGGATGGCAGCTACCACTTCGGGATGGCAGTGGCCGGTGGAGACCACGGCGATGCCGGCAGAGAAGTCGAGGAACTCGTTGCCGTCCACGTCCTCGACCACCACTCCGCGGCCGCGCTTTGCGACCATGGGGTAGGAGCGGGTGTAGGACGGCGAAATCCACTTATTGTCGTCCGCTACAATGCGGCGGGCGTTGGGTCCGGGAACCTCGGTTTTGACGCGGCCTCCGGCCACGGGTGCTGCAGTTTTGGTTGACATGGCATCCTCCAAGGAAAGTGTGGGCACGTGAACGTGCGTGGTCATGCGCTCCGGTGCTCCGGAGCAGGGCGTGCATGAGGAGGATGACTTAGTCGCCGCCGAAGAGATTGGGACGGGTGCGGGAAGGCACGTGCAGCAAGGCTACCCGCGGGAAAGCCAGATTCCACCGCAGCCGGCAGGGAGGCGCCGGAAGGGAGCTCATGCCGTGATGGCGGCGGCGGTTCATGTCCCTTCCATTATAACGTTGAGGGCAATAGGGCGGCAGTAGCGAAGGGACAGGGACCAGGTATTCAGTACCTAGTTACCAGTTCCGGGTTTCATGTTTCGAGTCCTCGAAGAACTAAGCTGAGCGCACATGCCGAGCCTGCCAGAGAGTGTGCTGGTGGCGGCGAGAGGACAGCCGACGGGCGCCGGCGCTACAGGGTAGCGAGGGCGGCGTCTTCGGCGGCGTAGTCGAATTGGCGGGGATCAATTTGCGGGGGATGGTCGCGCTCCCATTCCACGGTGAGCTGGACCGCTCGGTCCAGGGGCACAGGGTCACGGAAACCAAGCTGCTTGCGGATCTTCTGGCTGCTGGCGACCCAGTGCTGGTCGGCGCGGCGGAGGAGGAGCAGGTGTTGGGGAGTTCGTTCCCGCGGCAAGAGGACAAAATCGCCCTTCCAGCTAACCACGGAGGCGATTTGGTTTGCCCACTCCAACTCGGAGAGCGCCGGCTCTTCACAGACGTTGTAAATCTGGCCGGAAGCCGCTTCCGACGTGGCCGCGAGGGCTATTGCCGCAGCCACATTTTCCACGTAGCCGCGCGACCAGCGCCAGGCGGCGAGTTCGTCCCAGAAAATGATTTTGGGGCGGCGGTCGTCCATGCGCTTCAGATAGGGAAAGAAGCGGTGCAGGGGGTCGCCGGGACCGTGGACGGCAGGCAGACGCAGGACGGTCCCCGGCAGCTGCGGATCAGATAAGACGACGCGCTCCACGGGGATTTTGTCGTAGGCGTCGTCGGCCCAGTCGAAGATTTTCCTCATCATCTTCAGCGATTCCGGCGAATAGGGATGGGGAGTGCTGCGCAACTCGGAAGTTTCGGTCAGGGGCAAGGGCTGGAGGGGGCCAGATTCGGTGCCGTGCACCAGGCCCATGGCACGATAAACATCCATGCTGCTGATGGCCAGTACCCGTTTGGCGACGCCGCGAAACGTGTCCATCAGCGCCTGGGCCTGAGGAGCGGAGCTGAGGATCATGTCAATGACAATTTCGGGGGCGAAGCGGCGGACGGCACTGTTCTGGGAAAGCGTGTTGCGGTTGCCGAGAATTGTTTCCACACCCTTCGGAAGGTCTATGGTTCGGCTGCCGCGATGAAGGATGGCGACGTCCTGGCCCTGTCGAGAGAGTTCGCGCACGACGGGGAGTCCGATGAACCCGGTGCCACCGATGAGGAGAATGTTCATGATGGGACGATCTTAACGGAAGGATCTATGGGCTCGCGCCGGAAGGCATAGGTTCTTCGGTCGCGCTCACCTTCGCAAGCTCGGTTCGCGCTCGCTCAGAATGACATGGTTAGGTATTCGTCCGGAGGCGAAATTCGCAGTCCGGACGTCGTCTGTTATCTTTGCCATTACTCGCATGAACGAAGCGCAGCGACAGAACCGCTTCACCCTTCCGCTGGCGTTTGGATTGGTGTACGTGTTCTGGGGCTCGACCTACCTGGCGATTGACATTGCGGTGATGCACATCCCGCCCGCGCTCACCTGCGCCACGCGATTTCTGATTGCCGGGCCGCTGATGCTGGTTTACTGCGCGGCAAGCGGGCGGCGGGTGCTGGTTTCCCGCGCCAGCCTGGTGAAGTTCGCGATTGTGGGCGTGCTGCTGCTCACCGGCGGTAACCTGACGCTGGCCTGGGCGGAACAATACGTGGCCACCGGGTTGGCGGCGCTGATCGTGGCGGTGATTCCTATCTGGATGCTGGTGGTGGATAGCTGGATCTTGCGCGGGGACCGGGTGCCGGCGCGGGGGCTGGCCGGGATTGGCCTGGGAGTGGCGGGCGTGGCGGTGCTGGTGTGGCCGGAATTCAGCGGCGGAGGCAAGCTGGGGCTGATGCCGCTGATTGCTTCGCTGAGCCTGGTGCTGGGCTCGCTGAGTTGGTCCGTGGGTTCCGTGCTCTCCAGGCGCTGGGATCATGGCGGCGATCCCTTCGTTGCCGGGGGATGGGAGATAACCGCGGCGGGCATCGTCAACCTGCTGATCGCGCTGGCCACGGGCGAGCCGCGGCGCGTGGTATGGACGGCGCACGGCATCGAAGCCATTCTCTACCTGGTGGTGTTCGGGTCGTGGGTGGGCTATACCGCGTACATCTACTTGCTCAAGCACGCGCCTACCAGCAAGGTTTCCACGTACGCGTACGTAAACCCGGTGATTGCCGTGTTCCTGGGATGGCTGGTGCTGCGCGAAAGTGTGAACCGCTACATCGTGGCCGGAACGATCATCATTGTGGCGGCGGTGGTGCTGGTAACCAGCGCCAAGGTGCGGGGAAGAGGCGAACTGGCAGGAGAGGAGTTGCCGGCGGTGGAAGCGACGTAGGGATTGAGTAATTGGGTAATCAGGTGATTGGGTAAGTTCCCGCCCTTCTGTTTGCGCGGGCAAGATGCCCGCGCGACAGCCGGCGGGACGCCGGCGCTACCGTGAAAGCAGCTCCCTGCGATTTCTGCGTTGAAGGTTTTATTCGTAGCGCAGGGCCACCACGGGATCCACGCTGGCGGCACGGTGGGCGGGCAGGCCTCCGGCCAGGAGCGCAATCAGAGCAAGCAGCAGCACCGCGCCAGCGAACACCAGCGGATCGGTGGCCTGTACTCCGAAGAGCAGCGAGGCCACCAGACGATCGGCGGCGAGAGCCACTGCCAGGCCGATAGCCAGGCCAATCGCCATCATGCGCACCACCTCGCGCAAGATGAGCGTGGCAATGCTTTCGCGGGTTGCGCCCAGGGCCATGCGAATACCGATTTCGCGAGTGCGCCGCGCCACCACGTACGCCATCACGCCATACAGTCCGATGGCGGCCAGAACCGCGGCCAGAAATCCCAGGCACAGCGACAAGGAGGTGAGCAGGCGGTCGGCAAACACGGTCTCGTCCACCTGCTGCTTGAGAGTTTTCAAATCATAAACGGGCAGGCTGGAGTCAAAGCTTTGCACGATTTTCCGCAGAGTCGCGGCCATAGTCGAAGGCTCGTTAGGGGTGCGCACGTAGAAGGTGGCGCGCCCGAACGTCGGGTCCTGCGCATAAGGGGCATAGACGAAGGGGTGGATAGGATCACGCGGATCAGAGTGCTTGCTGTCTTGGACCACACCTACGATTTCGATCTCGGGCTTGTCGGCGCCGGAACCAAGGCGGAAGTGGATGCCGAGCGGATTGCGTCCCTGCAGGAAGCGGCGGACGAAAGTAGCGTTGACGACGGCGACCAAAGGATTGGCGGAGGCGTCGGACTCGCGGAATTCGCGTCCGGCCAGAAGAGGAGTGCCCAAAGTGGCAAAGTAGTCGGGTCCCACTTCGTTGCGCCAGACGTGCATGTCTTCGCCTTCACGGGGGTTATAGCCCTGGATGGTTGCGTCAGAGCCCCACTCGTCATCGGCGAGGATTGGAACAGTAGCGGCGCTTACCGAGTTGACCCCCGGCGCTGCGGCGATGGTTTGGCGCAACCGTTCCACAAAAGCCAGAGCCCGCGGCGGGGAATAGCGGTTGAGCTGGGGCGCGATGGTGAATTCGACAACTTGGTCAGTGCGCAGGCCCAGGTTGGTTTTCTTCAGGTTGAGCAGGCTGCGGGTAAAGAGGCCCGCAGCGGTAAGCAGAACCGCGGTGAGGGCCACCTGGCCAACGATGAGCGCCTTGCGCAGACGCACGCTGGAAATACGGTGGGAGACGCTGGCGCCCAGGTCTTTCAGGGTGCTCTGCACATCGGCGTGCGCCGCCCGCAGGGCGGGCAGGAGACCGAATAGAATTGCGGTGAGGAGAGAAAGAGCGACGGCGAAGGCGAGGATGCGGCCGTCGAGCTGCTTTTCCAATCCTAAAACGCCCATGTTCTCCTGCATGGTTTGCACCAGAAAGCCGAGGGTCCAGACAGCAACGAGCACAGCGGCAGCGCCGCCGAGGACAGCGAGGAGAAGGTTTTCCGTGAAGAGCTGGCGAACCAGACGCCAGCGGGCGGCGCCTACGGCCAGACGCACGGCGATTTCGCGCTGCCGGGCCTCGCCCCGAGCCACCAGCAAGCTGGCTAGGTTGGCGCAGGCAATGAGCAGCACCAGGCCGACCATCACGGCCAGCAGGATCAAAGGCTGACGGGCGTCGGCTTGCAGGACCTGCCGGCCAGAAGCGCCGGGTTCCAGCAGAAGGGGCCGCTCCAGGAACTGGCGTTTGCTCGTCTCGGAAAGATTCATGAGGGGCACTTCAGCCAGGAGAAGCGAATGGTAAAGAGGCTGGAGGGCAACCTGAGCGCGGGCGCGGGTGGCGTCCGGGCGGAGGCGGCCGAGGATGGCCACCCAGTTGTCCTTGGTATTTTCCAAGCCGTTCCAGTTGGGAGTCATCTGCGGCTTCATGGTGATGGGAATGAAGATGTCGGACAAGTCGCCGATCTGCACGCCGGTGAAGCCAGGACGGGCCACGCCCACCACGGTGAGGACGGTGCCATTCACCGTCAACTGCTTGTTGAGGACGGCGGGATCGCGGCCAAAGCGCCGGGCCCAGTAGCCATAGCTGAGCACGGCCACGGGATTGGCGCCGGGAGCGGTTTCGTCCTGGAGGGAAAAGGCACGGCCCAGGACGGGGGGAACGCCAAGTACTTCGAAGTAGTTGCCGGAAACCAGCTCACCGCTGGCGCGCTCGGTGCTGCCCTGGCCGGCAACGTTCAAGGGTACATGAAAGCGGGCCAGCAGACCGGAGAAAACCTGACTCTGAGCGCGCAGGTCCTTATACAGGGGATAGGAAAATGAGGTGGCGGAGTCGCTGTCGCTGGAAGTGTGGCCGGGTTTTTCGCCGGGGGAGCGCAGAATGACCAGTTGTTCGGGTTTTTGCACCGGCAATTCACGCAGGAGGACCTGGTAGGTAAGCGAGAAGATAGCGGTGTTGGCGCCGATGCCGAGGGCCAGCATAAGCACCGCAATGGCGGTGAAGGCAGGTGACTTCAGCAGCATGCGAGTCCCGTAACGAACATCCTGCAGCAAGGTATCCATGGTTGCTCCAGGCCCAGATGGGGATAGATACACCGAGCCCTTGGTTGCGGTAGCACGTCAGCTGCCGAGATGGCGAAGGTAAATGGCTGGTTCTAAAGAGGCAAGCGGGAAAGCTGTTGTTGGTTTCGCTGGCCGTGTGCGCTTGTGGGACGGCGCAGTCCGGAAATGGACAGTGAGGCGGGGCGAGGACTCGGCAGGAATTATCCGCTATATCATGGATGCGGTGCCGAAGCGCCGCCCCAAAGCGTCGGATTTGCCGCTGGAAGACGCGCTGTTCACTGCGAAGCAGCGCAAGAAGGTTCCGCATGAGTTCGTGCTCGACGCATTGGCTCCGCTTTCGCCGCGAACGAATCCCATGTTCGGCTGCCTGGCGGTGTATGTCGGTGAGAAGATCGTCGTGATTCTCCGGGACAAAAGCTCGAAAACGGATGACAACGGCGTGTGGCTGGCTACCACCGAGGAGCACCACGCGAACCTGCGGCGCGAGTTTCCGAATATGCGCTCCATCGGAGTGCTGGGAAAGAAAGTGACCGGGTGGCAGATATTGCCCGCGGATGCGCCGGATTTTGAAGAAGCAGCGCTGCATGCCTGCGAGCTGATTCTGGGCGGGGATCCGCGAATCGGGAAAGTGCCGGGAGCGCGGCGGAGAGTGAGACTTGCGCGAAGCAAGGGTGCGGCGAAGCGCAGAAAGAGATCGTAAGTCAACGGGCGACAGCTTTGAGTTGCGCGCCTGGGTTGTGGGGCGAGCGTTGACGCAGTTTCCCTCCTCCAATTAGCCTACATCCGGAGTGCAAGGTGATCGGCGAAACAATCAGCCACTACCGAATCGTTTCGAAAATAGGGCAGGGCGGAATGGGCGTGGTCTATCGCGCCCATGACGAGGTCCTGGAGCGGGATGTCGCCCTCAAGCTGGTGGCCGAGGGCGCGGCGGACAAGCTTTCGCGCGAGCACCTGCTGCACGAAGCCCGGGCCGCCTCCGCGTTGAGCCATCCCAACATCTGCACCATCCACGAAGTGGGCGAGTTCAAAGATGAACTCTACATGGTGATGGAGCTGGTGGAGGGGAAGTCTCTGCGGGAACTGATTGGGCAGGATGGCCTGGCGGTTGAAACTGTGATGCGCTACGCGGCGCAGATTGCAGCCGCATTGGCGCACGCGCATGGCCGCAACATTGTTCATCATGATCTGAAGAGCGCCAACATTCTGGTTACGCCGCAGGGGCTGGTCAAAGTGCTGGATTTCGGCCTGGCGCGGCGGGTGCCTAAGCCGGCGGACGAGGTGGCTACGGTCAGCGTGGCGCCTCCGCCAAGCACGGGCACGGTGATGGGCACGCTGTTCTACATGGCGCCGGAAGTTCTGCGCGGGCAGCCGGGCGACTACCGCAGCGACCTGTGGGCGCTGGGAGCCGTGATTTACGAGGCGGTGTCAGGACAAATGCCGTTTCGCGGAACGACCAGCATCGCCGTCGGCTCCGCGATTCTGCACGAGCCGCCGCCACCGCTGCCGGAGCGCATACCGCCGGGCCTGCGGGCGATCATTCAGCGCTGCCTGGCCAAGGAGCCGGCACAGCGCTACCAGCAGGCAGCCGAAGTTGAAGCGGCGCTGGAGGCGGTGCAGTCCGCCTCGGTGGTCCCCAGGGCCGCGCAGCCCGAGCAACGCGGGCCGCTGACGACGGTACATCGCGGCATTCGTCACCTGCGAGTAAAAAACGGCGATGTGCTGCTGATGGTGGGAACAATTAAGGGAGCGTTCCTGCTGCGGTCAAACCGGGACCGGCGAAAGTGGGATGTGGCCGGGCCTTATTTTCATGGGCAGGCGATTTATGCCTTCGCTTATGACGGTCGCGAGGGGCGACATCGGTTGTGGGCGGCCACCCACACTTTCTGGGGCACTTACCTTCGATCAAGCGACGATTTCGGGAAGGTGTGGACCAATCCCGCCGAGACCAACGTGAAATTTCCTGCAGAGACGGGGGCGGTGCTGACCAACATCTGGCAGATTTGCCTGGGGCGTGCGGACGAGCCGGATGTGATGTATTGCGGGGTGGAGCCGGCGGCGCTGTTTGAATCGCGCGATGCGGGAGAAACGTGGTCGCTGGTGCGCGGGTTGTTTGATCACCCGCACCGCCCGCGATGGATGCCAGGCAACGGCGGGCTGACGCTGCACACCATCGCGCTCGATCCCGCGAAGAAAGACCGCATGTACGTGGGAATTTCCGCGGGCGGCGTTTACCGGACTGACGATGGCGGGCAAAACTGGCGGGCCGTGAACCGAGGCATTCGCGTGGTGTACCAGCCGGAAAAGTATCCGGAGTTCGGGCAATGCGTGCACAAGTTCGTGATGCACCCGGCCAAGCCGGAGCGCCTGTTTCTGCAGAACCACTGGGGTCTTTATCGTTCCGATGACAAAGCGGAAAGCTGGCAGGACGTGGCCAACGGAGTGCCGTCGGATTTTGGTTTCGCCATGGTGATGCACCCGCACAATCCTGACAGCTTGTATATCGTACCGGTGGAGTCGGATGAGTTCCGCTGCGCGCCGGAAGGGCGGCTGCGCGTGTATCGCACGCGCAATGCCGGCGGCTCGTGGGAGCCGCTGATGCGCGGGCTGCCGCAGAAGGGAGCTTACGAAACCGTCCTGCGCGACGCCATGACCACGGATTCGTTCGACCCACACGGTTTATATTTTGGAACACGAAGCGGGCAGCTCTACGGCTCGGCCGACGAGGGCAAGACGTGGAAACGAATCCTGGAGGGTTTGCCGGCGGTGGTGTGCGTGAAGAGCGCAGTGATTGGCGAGCCACGCGCGGTGCGGAGTTCGACCCTGCCGGCGTCCGGCCGGTCGAGAAAAAAACCGAAGAACAGCACCAAACGGAAGAGGCAACGGTGATTATCGTTCACATTCCGGGGCCGTTGCGTTCCTTCAGCGGTGGGCGCAAGGAGGTAGAGCTGAAGGGGGCGGCGGGTACGGTGTCCGAGGCTCTGCAGGCGCTCTGGGCGGTTTGCCCGGGCATGCGGGACCGAGTGGTAACCGAGCAGGGACAGGTGCGGGAGCACATCAACATTTTTGTGGGAAAAGAGAACATCCGTTACACCGGCGGCCTGTCGACGCCTGTTTCTGCCGGGAGCGAAATTTCGATTGTGCCAGCCATCAGCGGGGGAAAGACGGCGCAAGACCCGGAGCCCCAGCGCGTGGCGCAGAAAGGTTTAAATGCGTTTGCGCACCTCGCGCAGAAGAAATACCTGAGCCTGGCCAGCTTTCGTAAGAATGGGCAGGTGGTGCGGACGCCGCTATGGTTTGCCGAGCAGGAGGGAAGGCTCTATTTCATGACTCGCGACGACACCTGGAAGTACAAGCGGATCCGCAACAATTCCCGAGTGCTGGTGGCGCCGTGCACCATGCGAGGGCGAATCACCGGACCGGAAGTGGAGGGGAGAGCCCGGGTTCTTGAGCCGTGGGAATTTCCTCCAGCCAAGCGGGCGCTGGAGCGCAAGTACTGGCTGATGCGATTGCCGTTGTGGAGCAAGCACAATGTATTCTTCGAGATCACGGTGGCATAGAATACGGTAAGACCCCACAGTGTTTGTTCCACCCCAACAAACTCTTTCAATTCGCGAAAAGATAGCCAGGTCTTGCGTCCTGGGTTTTCCTATTCCGCTCCTGTTCCCTTTTGCCGGCAAACTACTCGAGACGCAACGGTTCAAGGGTGAACGATATGCTTGCGGTAATCACGTACCTCGAATCGTCTGCCTCTTCTCATGAACCAGGCGGGCCACCTTTGGGTAGAAGAACCCATGAAAGGACGAACAGCACGATCACAATGACAGTTGGAACGATCCATCGGAGAGCGCCCCGATCAGCAGGGGACGGGGGTGGCGCTGACAGGCGGCGTGCTGCTGGACGCAGAGCCCACGAGACAATTGTGATGACCGCGAAAAGAAAGGGACCGGATACTCCCGGGCCGGCAGGATTGGACAAGACAACGGAGGAGCCCATGCCGGCGTGTCCGGCGAGCAAATGCGAGGCTGCCGCGCCAGTGTAGTTGAACACAGCCCCGGCGTACGCCCACTCCTTGAGCCGCTGCAAACCCGGAAGAAACAATACAAGGGCAAACGGAACTTTCCAGATGCCAAGGATGGTAGCAAGATAAATGGGATAGCCAAGATGGGCGAATACAACTCGAACATATTCGATGCGCATGAGGCCCCAGATTGCTCCAGCCGTCATTTCAAATGCGATGATGAAGGTGCATGTCCAGTAGGCGATCCTCCGAATGCTTGGCAATGACTTGTTCAGATCCCAGGCCCCTTGTAGGTACGCCGTCGAGCCTCCCCTTCGTTCTTTCATAGTTGGTTGAACCTTCCTTCCCGCAATGCCCAGGAAATGAACGCCGATCCTTCAGGTCACATCTGCCGGGTTTCGTTCGTCATAACAGTAATGACGGATCACAGGGAGAGGATGTGACCGATGACGGACCAGGATTGGCTAACAGAGAGGTTTGAGAGGAGACGACAGCACTTGCGAGCGGTGGCCTATCGTATGCTCGGCTCGCTGAGTGAGGCGGATGATGCCGTGCAGGAGGCTTGGCTGAGGCTCAGCCGAGCAGAATCGAGCACGATTGAGAATCTCGATGGTTGGCTGACGACGGTGATTGGCCGTGTGTGCATTGATGTATTGCGTTCGCGCAAGTCCCGACGAGAGGAGCCCCTGAACACGCATGTTCCCGACTTGATCGTGAGCCGTGAAGACGGAATGGATCCCGAGCACGAAGCGCTTATAGCCGATTCCATCGGCATCGCTCTATTCGTTGTACTCGAAACATTGTCTCCCTCTGAACGGCTGGCTTTCGTGTTACATGATATGTTCGCGGTCGCCTTCGACGAGATCGCCTCCATTATTGGGTGCTCTCCTGTTGCAGCAAGACAACTGGCCAGCCGCGCACGTCGCAGGATGCGCGGATCCTCCTTGACTCCGGACGTTGATCTTAAACAGCAGAGAAGAGTTGTGGATGCCTTTTTCGCTGCCATTCGAGATGGTGACTTCGACGCGCTCATCAGCGTGCTCCATCCCGATGTCGTGGTGCGGAGCGATCACGGTACGGTGCGAGAGATTCGGGGAGCGCGCGTCGCGGCAGAGGGTGCGCTCATGTTCTCGCGTCTTGCCCAGTGGGTTCAACCAGTGGTGGTCAACGGCGCCGCCGGGATTGTATCGCGGCTGGCTAATGGCCAGCTTTTTGCGGTCATGTGCTTTAGGGTCAAGGGCTGCAGGATCGCCGAAATTGATGTGATTCGTGATTCGGATCGTTTGCGTAGGCTCGACCTAACGGCTTTGAATTGATTGATTGGAGAGAGCCGTCTCGGCGCCGAATACGCGCGGGCAGAGTTGTCGTAGGCCGCAGCAAAAGACGTGCTACTCAGTGGCGACAAGTTCGCCCACCCAGGCGGGCTCGACGGCGCGCTGTCCTGGGCGTCCACGATGGCGTACTGGCTGATGCGATTGCCGTTGTGGAGCAAGCACAACATTTTTCTGGAGGTCACGGCAGCATAAGAAATCCTGAGTACCTGCTTTCAAGTGGATGATTGAACCAGCATACGTTTCCGACTAAAGTAAAACTAAAGTAAAATCAACACTCATTCTTCACGGAGGTTCGCATGCCAACTTCCTTAACCTCCCACAAACCGAAAACTCGGCACAAGGATCCTGCCGAACTGCAAGAGCAAATCCGCAGCCGGGCTTATGAGATATACGAGCAGCGCAATCGGACAGAGGGGCACGACCTGGACGACTGGCTGCAAGCCGAAGCGGAACTCACTGGAACAAAAACTCAGCAGCCACTTAATCTTGACCAATGGGTGGCATATGACGGGTGGCACTGCACAGATGAAAACGCAGACCAAAGGTAACCAGACGTGGGAACCGCTCCCGTAGAGGCGTAGTGGTTCTCTAATGCACGATCGTCCGGCCGCAATTGAGAAAGAGGATTCGGACATCCGTGCTTCGCGGCAACATCAATCGTGTTTTCGTGAAGATCGCTGAGTGATCCGGCGCGCTTTCATCAAGCGCGAACGGAATATCACGAGTCCCTCCCAATCCTGTCATAGCGAGTTCAACAGACCGATGGCCTGAAATGCCTTGGTCAAGAACAAAGGAGACATGATGAAAATCGTAGTGATCGGCGGTACGGGACGCATTGGATCAAAGGTTGTCAACAAGCTTCGTGAGCACGGACACGAGGCGATAGCGGCGGCGCCCAACACCGGAGTCAACACCCTTACAGGCGAGGGGCTGGCCGAAGTGCTGAAAGGAGCTTCGGTAGTCGTTGACGTCTCAGACTCTCCTCAATGGGACGACGCAGCCGTACTGAAGTTCTTCGAAACATCAACCCGCAACCAGCTTAAGTATGAGGCGGACGCCGGCGTAGGACATCACGTTGCGTTGTCAGTGGTGGGAACCGAGCGGCTGTCCGAAAGCGGCTATTTCCGCGGCAAGATCGCGCAGGAGAAACTGATCAGAGAATCTTCCATCCCCTACACCATTGTGCACGCGACGCAGTTCTTCGAGTTCCTCAAGGGCTTGGCTGACTGGTCCATGGTTGGCGACGAGGTGCATTTACCTCCTGTGCTTTTCCAGCCCATGGCCGCCGACGATGTCGCCAGCGGCGTGGCCAGGGTGGCAGTAGGCCCGCCGGCAAACGGCATCGTGGAAATTGGAGGGCCGGAACAGTTTCGCTTGGATGAACTAGTCCGGCGACGCCTGGCGTCGCTCAAAGATTCCCGCAAAGTTGTCACTGATCCAAACGCGCGTTACTCGGGAGCGAAAATCAGCGAGAAAACACTGGTTCCGGGCAATAACGCACGACTCGGCGAGACCCATTTCGAAACCTGGCTCAAAGAGTCCGCGACACAAAGGCCGGCGGCCTGAAGATGGGTGAGTGCTGAACTGGGCCCGCGCGCCACTACGCCTAAGGGCGACGTACCAACAATACACACGATGCAATGAATGGCGTCGTTAAGCGAAAGGTTAGTTTATGAGATTCACAACCCTAATTGTGGCGCTGGTGTGTCTTTTGTGCGGCGCGCTGATGGCACAGGAGGCCAAGGTAACGCAGCTCATGTCGAAAGACCTGACTGACCTTCCCGGCAAAGAAGGTGTGATGATCACGGTGGAGTATCCACCGGGCCATGTGGACGAAATACATCGCCACAATGCACATGCGTTTGTCTATGTGCTGGAGGGCTCGATCGTGATGCAGGTGAGAGGCGGCAAGAAAGTGACTCTGAGGCCTGGCGAGACCTTCTACGAAGCCCCCAATGACGTGCACATCCTTGGGCAAAACGCAAGCCAGACCAAACCGGCAAAATTCGTGGTGTTCTTCGTAAAAAACAAAGGAGCTCCGATACTTGTGCCCGCCAAATAAAACGTAAATGCCCGCCAAATAAAACGTAACACTGCGAGTGGTTCAGCTCGCACCAACCTAAGGAGGAAATTCATATGAGCACAATCACGGTAAAAGATGGGACGACAATCTACTACAAAGACTGGGGCAAGGGCCCGGTGGTCACGTTTTCGCATGGATGGCCCCTGACTGCGGATGCATGGGATGGCCAGATGCTTTTCCTCGCGCAGAATGGATTCCGCGTGGTCGCCCACGACCGGCGTGGCCATGGGCGCTCGAGCCAGTCTTCATCTGGAAATGACATGGACACATATGCGGATGATCTGGCAGCCGTCATTGAGGCGCTTGATCTCAAACAAGTCACCCTGGTGGGTCACTCTACGGGCGGAGGCGAAGTGGCACGCTACATCGGACGCCACCGCACAAAGCGGGTTGCCGCAACCGTCCTAATCGCGGCTGTGCCGCCGATCGTGGTGAAGACCGCTGCTAATCCTGAGGGGCTCCCGATGGAAGTGTTTGATGGGTTGCGGACTGGTGTCTTCAGAGACCGTTCGCAGTTCTACAAAGACTTTGCCGTAATGTTTTATGGCGCCAACCGGCCAGGTGCGAAAGTCTCGCAGGGAATACTGGACCAGTTCTGGCTATGGAGCATGCAAGGCGGTCTGAAGAACATCTACGAGTGCATCAAAGCATTTTCTGAGACCGACTTTACCGAGGACCTCAGGAAATTTGATGTGCCGACGCTGGTCATGCACGGTGAGGACGACCAGATCGTTCCCATCAAAGACGCATCGAAAAAATCCGCGAAGCTCATCAAAGGGGCTCAGGAGATTTACTATCCTGGCAGGCCGCACGGCCTAACGGCTACTCACCAGGATGAGGTCAACGCCGACCTGCTGAAATTTTTGAGGTCGGTGCAACAAACGCGCACGGCAGCAGCCTGAATTGTTGCGCCCGGCAGATCGCATTCCTTTTCCGGTCTGCCGGGTTCCCGATGGAAGGTGCAGGTGCGAGCGCAGGCGAGGGCGCGTGCGCCCACATACATCTGTAGGTAGCCGTCCTGTAAAGGGCTGAGGGCGAGACGCCCTCAGGACAGCCGGCGAGACGCCGGCGCCACGCGATGCGGGACCGCCGGCGCTGGGACGCGGGCGAGACTCCGGCGCTCCGGCAAATGGCTACTCGGCGGCGACGAGTTCGCCGAGCCAGGCGGGCTCGACGGCGCTGTCCTGGGCGTCCACGACGGCGATGGTGGTGATATTGACCACGTCGTCCACATCAGCGCCGCGGAACAGCAGGTGCACGGGCTTACGCATGCCCATGAGCATGGGACCCAGAGTTTCCGCCCCGCCAACGCGCGCCAGCAGCTTGTAGGCGATGTTGGCGGAATTGAGATCGGGGAAGATGAGCACGTTGGCGCCGCCGTGCAGGGTGGAGAAGGGATAATCGCGCTCCAGCAATTCGGGGTTGACGGCAATATCGGCCATCATCTCGCCATCCACGATCAGGTAGGGGTCAGCCTGCTTCACCAGCTGGGTAGCGCGCCGCATTTTCTCCGCCTGGGGATGCTTGTTGCTGCCAAAGTTGGAGAAAGAGAGCATGGCCACCTTGGGCTCCACGTCGAAGCGGCGGGCGGCATGTGCGGTGCAGAGGGCGATTTCGGCCACATCCTCAGCGCTGGGGTCAATGTTCACGCTGCAGTCGGCGAGGAACATCAGGTCGCCTTTGCGGGTGATCATGACGTAGCAGCCCGAGACTTTGTGCGTGCCGTCGTGCACCTGAACCACCTGCAGTGCGGGACGGATAGTTTCGGGGAAGTGCTGGGTAACGCCGGAAACCAGAGCGTCAGCATCGCCCATGCGCACCATCATGGAGGCGAAGTAGTTGCGGTTTTTGATGAGCCCGCGCGCCTCCGCCAGCGTCAACCCGCGGCGCTGCCGGATACGGTAGAGTTCGTAGACATAAGGCCTCTGCAACAGGGATGTGGCGGGTTCTACTATTTCCATCCCCTGTAAGGGTACGCCCAGCTCCGCGGCCCTGCTCTGAATGGCGGTTTCCCCGCCAAGCAGAATGGGTTTGGCGATTTTCTCCTCGACCAGGATGTGGCAGGCGCGCAGAATTTTGTCGTTGTCGCCCTCGGGGAAGACCACGCGCTTAGGCTGGGCCTGGGCTTTGCGCACCATCATGCGCACCACTTCGTGTGCCTTGCCCAGACGAGCCTCCAATTGTTCGCGATATTGGGTAATGTCAACTGGTTCGCGGGCCACGCCGCTTTCCATGGCCGCGCGGGCAACGGCAGAGGAGACCCAGACCAGCACGCGCGAGTCAAAAGGCTTGGGCAGAATGTATTCGGGACCGAAAGCGAGGCGCTCGACGCCATAAGCGCGGCAGACACTGTCGGGCACATCTTCCTTAGCCAGCGCGGCCAGGGCGCGAGTGGCGGCCAGCTTCATTTCGTCGTTGATGGCGGTGGCGCGCACATCCAGCGCCCCGCGGAAGATGAAGGGGAAGCCGAGCACATTGTTGACCTGGTTGGGATAGTCGGAGCGGCCGGTGGCGACAATGGCATCCGCGCGCGCCGCCCGCGCTTCTTCGTAAGTAATCTCAGGGTCAGGATTCGCCATAGCAAAGACGATCGGGCGTGGCGCCATGCTGCGAATCGTCTCCTGAGTAAAGACACCTTTGATCGAGAGGCCGACCAGAACGTCGGCGCCTACAACCGCTTCCGCCAGTTTGCGGTGCGGTGTTTCCCGGGCAAATTGCTCCAGGTAGGAATTCATGCCTTCGGTACGGCCTTTGTAGACCACGCCGAAAACGTCCACCATGGTGATGTTCTCGCGTTTCACGCCCAGGCGGACGTAATGGGATGCACAGGCCAGGCCGGCCGCTCCCGCTCCGCAGAACACGACTTTGACTTTGGCGATGTCCTTGCCCACCAGTTCCAGGGCATTGAGCAGCGCCGCCCCATTGATGATGGCAGTGCCGTGCTGGTCATCGTGGAAGACGGGAATTCTCATGGTGCGGCGCAGCTCTTCCTCGATCTGAAAGCACTCGGGCGCCTTGATGTCTTCCAGGTTGATGGCGCCGAAGGTAGGCTCCAGCAGCTGGCAGACGCAAATCACATCTTCGGGTTTGGTGCTGTCCACTTCCAGGTCGAAAACATCAATATCGGCGAAGCGCTTGAACAGGACGGCTTTGCCCTCCATGACAGGCTTGCCGGCAAGAGCTCCAATGTGGCCCAGACCTAAGACAGCGGTGCCGTTGCTGACCACGGCGACGAGGTTGCCGCGGCTGGTGTACTTGAAAGCATCGTTGGGATTTTTTTGGATTTCCAGGCAGGGTTCGGCGACGCCGGGCGTGTAGGCCAGACTTAAATCACGTTGAGTACGACAGGGTTTGCTGGGGTTAACCTCGATTTTGCCGGGCCGCGCCCCACAGTGATAATCGAGCGCCTCTTGCTTGGAAATAGGCATATGCCCTCCGCTTGTGCCGTGCGGCAGCCGCCACGACGTCAGGGAATGAACTCCCACACGCCTTTATTGTCAGTCGACAATGGGTGCGGATTCGGTGACTGGGCGCACGCAGGCGGGTGATGCACGACAATCGCGCCGGATTAAGTGACGAGAAACGCTAGCTTGCTGGCCGGCACTCTGGCTGCTGGCAAGAGCGGCGGGCTGCTGCCTGACCGAACGCAGGAAGTCCACAAGATAAGCCCAGAGCACGACGATGGAGAAGAAAATCAGACTGGAGATGCCGGCGCGCCTAAGGTTGGGAGGTGCGCTTCCCACCAGTGTGCCGAGCCACAGGGCCGTAAGCAAGACAACGACGCCCCAGAACAGCTAGGCGCCGGCACACTTTGGAGCGCGAGTGGCGCGGGCATAGACGATGATTCCGCCGAGCCAGATGAAGCCTTCGACCACCAAAATTCCTATGGGTGAGTTGTAGAGACCCAAACCGAAATAGTGGTGCATGGCGGGAGCCAGCGGCATGTCCGGCCGATGGCTGAGGAAATCGAGCAGCCAGTGGCTGAGTACGAGGACGAAGATTACCCAGGATGCGCGAGAGTAGCGGTGCCATAGGAAATAAGCAGCGGCCAGCAGAGCGCCCCAAAGCGCAGCTGTAGCCAGGCTATGGCTGATGGCGATGTCATACATTTCCAGCGAGTTGGTGCGGGTGATGCCGGGATGGATGCGGGCGTGTTCGATGCCGGCAAGGAAGAGAGCCCAGGCCAGCAGATCGGGGAACAAGGAGGCCAGCATCAGAATACCGAGAGAGGCTTTGGGCGCGACGCGTTTGGCAGCCAGCGATACGCCAAAGTGTCCGACCAGCATCGGCGCTCCGGTTCAACGGGCGAACTTGCCCATGAGTTCGGCCTGGGCGAGCACACGACCCCGCATGGCGCCTTCCACGTCCTTCCGGGAGGCGCCGGCAGGCAGGTTGAGGGCTGCATTCAGGGCATAAAGCTTGAAAAAGTAGCGGTGAGGCTTGCCGGGAGGAGGGCAGGGGCCGCCATACCCTACGCGGCGAAAATCATTGCGGCCCTGGCGACCGCCGCCGCTCAGGTCGTCGGTCCTGGAAACGTTTTCCGGCAGTTGATGTGTGGCGGCAGGCAGATCGTAAACGATCCAGTGGGTAAAAGTACCGGAGGGAGCGTCGGGATCATCCACGATCAGGACAAAACTCTTGGTACCCCGCGGGACGCCGCTCCAAGAAACAGCGGGGGATATGTCGTCACCGCTGCAGGTGTAGCGGGCAGGAATTTCGCCAGCCTTGGGGAATGCCTTGGTTTCCAGGACGAAGCTCACGGTATGCCTCCCAGTGCTGCAATTTGCGTCGAGGATGGCGGAACCGGCGGCGATGGAGGCAGCCGAGGCTAGCGCAAGGAATGCAGCGAACAGGACAAATTGCGTTCTAACCATCGAGTTCACCGCCGGATATTATCGCCCAAAAGGGGAAAGCATGGGCGGGTGAGAGCATGCGACCAGGAAGAGCTTTACTTGCCAATGTAAGGCAGTTAAGATGCCTTGATTCATCCATTCCGAATTTCCCGCGAGGACCGGCAATCATGAAAAATGTTTATGAAGTTCTGAGAGAGAAGGAAGCCCAGCTCCGCCAGGTGCAGACGGAAGTGGAAGCGCTGCGCGTGGCGGCTCCTCTGCTGAGCGAAGAGAGCGAAACCGAGGCCGACAACAACGGCGCCCGGCGCGTGGCCGGGAAACCCCGCTAAGCTAAGCCGGCATGCTCGTGGAGGCGGGCTTCGCCTACCCGCACAGGCGAGGGGCGTGTGCCCACGTTTGTTACCTGCCGGCGATTGTGGAAAGAGCGGCTGAAGACGTTATCGCTACACAGGAACGAGTGTAATGTTAATCAGTCGCTGAGCGGCGATGGGAAGCGCTGAGACGCCGCACGAACGGCCCGCTCAAAGGGAATTACAGTTACACTGGCCACTGACATGGCAGGAACGTCGGCGGCATCCACGAGCAGGGGGATGACGACTTTCAGCACTTCCACTTCCCGACGAAGCTGCTCCAGTTGCCGTTCCTTACGGTACAAGACCTGATAGATATCGCGCATGGTTTTGGAATAGAAAAGCTCCAGCGACAGCACTAACCCGCTTACTCCAGCAGCCAATTTGCCGTGGCCAGTTCGGCGGGTGATGCCGCTGGCTGTGCCAGCCGGAACGTGCCGGCGCCAAACTGCACTCCCGGGCTGACCCGCTTTCCGCAGCGGGCACACACCAGATAGATCTCCTGAATTCCTGCGGTGACCTTGCGCCCGACTACGTTGTGCCGGCGATGCCGGCAGGGAATACAGAGGCCGAAGACCGTGGTAAGCGCGTGGCAAAACATATTTCGCCCTCCCGGCGGAATACCCTCCTGGGCCCCCTTCCATGCTAGGGCGAGGCAGGGGCGGAAGGTAGTCCACAACCGGGTTCCCCCCGCGAGCCGGCTTAAGTGATGGCCATCACGGCCCAGGGTGCGGCCAAAAAAGGAGTTAAGCAGAGGCGGAAGCCGGTTGTGATGCTTATCACACCGGGGTGTGGGGGCCATCACAGCCAGACGTAACGCGGAAGGCGACACTACTTTTGTGCCAGTCTGGGCCAGGGCCGCGAAATCAGCGTGGTTCCGGGAGAACGAGCCGCCGGCTAGGGACAGGCGACAATACACGCTGAACGGGCGAGAAGGGATTTTGGAAAAACCCCAACCACGGGACAACTGGTCACAGGGGGGTGTGAGGTGCTCTCACCATACGGATTGGAAATCGTAGAAAGCTGTTTGACCTGCAAGCTGCGCGCGGAGCGCATCTTCTGTGACCTGCCCAATTCCGCTCTGCAGGCTTTCGAGAACATCAAGTACGCCACCGCCTACCCCAAGGGGGCAGTTCTGTTTGTCGAGGGGCAGAGCCCGCGTGGCATATTTGTGCTGTGCAAGGGCCGGGTGAAAATGTCCATCTGTTCCACGGACGGCAAAACTCTGATCCTCAAGATCGCAGAACCCGGCGAAGTGCTGGGCCTGAGCGCCACGGTGTCTGGCAAGCCTTATGAGCTGACCGCCGAAACCATCGATCCCTGCCAGGTCAATTTCGTGAAGCGGGAAGATTTCCTGCGCTTTCTGAAGGAGCACGGCGATGCCTGTTTCCGGGTAGCGGAACAGCTGAGCGAAAAATACAACAACGCCTGCCACGAAGTGCGCTCGCTGGGCCTTTCCCACTCCGCGGCTGAGAAACTGGCCAAGCTGCTGCTGGAATGGAGCGGGCGCAACGGCGAAGCCACAAAGCTGGAACCGCGGCTGAAGCTGGCGCTCACCCATGAGGAAATCGCGCAGATGATCGGCACTTCGCGCGAGACGGTAACCAGACTGTTCGCGGAACTGAAAAAGCGGCAGATCATCCAATCCAAAGGTTCCACCCTGCTCATCCGCAACAAGGTGGCGCTGAAGCTGATGGCGGGCGCGTAAGCCCCATCGCCTGTGCGAAGGGTCACGGCGAACGGTGACTCTAATCACTGCTACTATTCCCGGCAAAGAGCTATCACAAGCCTATGGAGAGCGCCATCCAATTGAGCTGCTTTGATTGCTCCCTGCGGCCGGACCGGGTTTTCTGCGACCTGCCCGCCGATGCGCTGGAAGCGTTCGACGCCATCAAGACCATCGCCCTTTATCCGCGCGGCGCCACCCTGTTCCAGGAAGGACGGCCGGCGCGTGGAGCGTTTATGCTGTGCGACGGGCGCGCCAAGCTTACGGTATGTTCCGGCAATGGCAGGCGGCTGACGCTGCGCATAGCCGGCGCGGGCGAGATGCTGGGGCTGAGCGCGGCTGTCTCGGGGACGCCGTACGAGGTCACCGCCGAGATGCTGGACAACTCGCAAGTAGCGTTTGTCCGCCGCAAGGATATGCTGCACTTCCTGCGGATGCACCGCGACGCGTGCCTGCAGATTGTCCACCTGCTGAGCCAGGATCTGCATACCGCGTACGACCGCGTGCGCGCCATTGGGCTGGTACGAACACGCCACCACGCACCGGCTAAGGTCTAGGTTCGTTGCTTGCCGCCTAAGACAAGACGCTTGAACCGGTTCGCAGACTGGCGAGCCCTTCTGGTCGAGGCTACTGCCCCACTTTGCAGGAACTGTCACCATCCGAGGCTTGAGGCTAAACGCGCTAGCTTTGTTCATGGGACCAAGTGTGGGAAATGAGATCAAGGTACGCTTCCGTGTGCCGCACACACTCCGTCAGAGATTGATTAGTATCCAGCGTCAGCCTGGGCTCGGTTAAGGGTTCAAACTCGGCTTTGAGTTGGGCGTACAGGCCGGGGTTGCGATTGGCGGCAGGATGGGCGCCGCTTTGATCGTCATGCCCGAGGCGGGTGAGCGCAATGGCGTCGTCGCAGACACATTCGATAATCGCCAGAGGCGTGCGCAACCGGGCCGCGGTTGACTCCACCTGCTCGCGCTGGTAGCGGCGCGAGAAAGGACGGCCATCCAGTAAAATCCGCAACTTGGGATCGCGAGACAACAGATATTCAGCGGTTGCCAGCACAATCTGCTGGCAAAAATCATCCTGCTCGCGGGAGTATTCGATGTGGTCAGGCGCGAAGAGGGCGGCACGAATGGAGTCTTTGTCGAGAACGATTCCACCGCCGTGCTGGGCGAGCGCCTGCGACAGCGTGCTCTTACCGGTGCCGGGCAATCCGGCCATCATGATGAGCATGCAGCCAGTGTAAATTGAAGATCGAAAATCGGGCGTTGTTCGCTTGCGAAGAAAGGTTTTCGAGCAGCGTTAGATCACTAAGGGGAGCAGGCAAAAAAGAGGTGACCGCCCGTAGGTCACCTCTGCTCACACGGCAGCCAGAAACTAGTCTTTGGCCAGGTGGTCGCGGCGGTTCTGCTGCCAGCACTCTTCCTTGTTGTCGCTGCAGAACGGCTGCTCCTTGCCCAGGCTGGTGGTTTTGATGCGGTCGGCGCTGACGCCCAGCTTGACGAGTTCCTGCTTGAAGGAGTTGGCCCGACTCTCGCCCAGGGCCAAGTTGTATTCCTCCGAGCCGCGACTATCACAATGGCCGGCCACGGTGAGAGCGATATCGGGGTGATCAGACAGGAACTTGGCGTCGTTTTGCAGGACAGACTGCTGATCGGCCCGAATATCGTATTTGTCGTAATCGAAGAACACATCGTTTACGTTCTGGCGGAAAAGCTCGTCCAGCGACGCGGTGGGCTGGGAAGGTGCGGGCTTAGGGTTAACGGTAACGCGGGCACTGGCGTCGGCGCTGCCGCCGGGGCCCTTAGCGGTCAAGTTGTAGGTAGTGGAGTCCTGCGGGGTGACGGTCTGCGTGCCGGAGGCGGAGACCGTGCCCAAGCCGCTGATATTGATATCAGTGGCGTTACTGGTGTTCCAGCTCAGTTGCACGCTCTCGCCCTGCTGAAGTTCAGCGGGTGTAGCGGTGAGGGAAGCGGTGGGTGAAGGCGGCGGAGCGGGGGCCGGCGGAGTTGCTTTGGCCTGCTTCTTGGCGCAACCAGCCAGAAGCAAAATTCCCGCGAACGTCGCTAACAGCGTGAAGCGGGTTACAGATGCCTTACTCATGGACTTTCCTCCTTGAATTTTGGAAAACAAGAACTTGGATAACCTCAGAAGATCGCAACAGGAGAGCGCGTATTGGCGAAGGCGTGCAGGCCAGCAGGGTAAGGAAAACCGTGGAATAGAAGCCGAAAAAATCGGCACCATGTGGACGCATTTTTACTGCTCGCGTAAACGTCATCCAGGGTAGCTGTGCCGGCATTCTATCGTGAAACGAGAGGCATAGAATGCTCACCCTAGTAGTTACCTTGGTCCCTATGTGTGTGCTGTCCTGATTCCTGCGCGCCCGGATATTGAATTGTAATCAGGCACGATGTTTAGGATTCACCAGAGGAGAAGCGGTTGGAGTCGACGAGACGTAACAAATTACGTCTCTGCCGGTGCTCGGAATCAATTGACATAAGGTATTTGAGTACACCGGCTTGCAAGGCATGCCGGACACGGACCCGGGAATCTGCATCCAAAAAGGGTGCAAAAAACGACTTGGATAAGAACATTTGTGCTCGGGGGATTGACGGCGCTGATTTCGCTGAACTGGGGGTGCAGCGCGCTCAAGGACATCTGCAACTGCGTGCCCTTTGAGCCGACCATTGCCGACTATCGTCACGACGCCAAGCATGTGCCGCTACCGGCGGCTACGCCAGTGGAAATCACGGTGCAAACTATACTGAGCTGGCCGCAAACGCCGGTGTTGCCGCCGAACACGCCGCGGTTTGGCCGCGAGCTGACACTCTTTCACGTGGCGCATGCCTTCCTGCGGAACGCCAGCATCAATACGGCGGACTGCGATGTTCACCTGGAGATTTCCGCTACTCCCGATCCCAAGGCGCCGCGTGTGATTGTGGAGACGCCGGTGGATTCCGAGTACTGCTCCGCACGGAAAAATATCCAGAGCCAGCTGGCGCAACACGGATTCACGCTCGACGATACGCATGGCGGAGACCTCTCGCAGCCCTTGCCAGCGGAGGTAACGGGACTAGCATTTGAGGACTTCGAACACCCGCAAAGCCGGGGCACGCCTGAGGTGGCGACGCTCTGGGAGCTTCACCCTGCCATTGTGACTATCACGCAATGAAGGCGACCTGACCGTTCGGGCGCAGAGGAGTAGCAGAAAAATTCAGCCGGTCCGGAGGACGGGACCCCGGACCGGCGCAGGGTGAGTAATGGGGAAATGCGTGCCGGACGCCCCAAGCATGACCGGCAACAGCAGATTCCCCGTAACGACGCCCGGGCTCAGCAACGCCGCCAAGACGGCGTGCGAGCGCGCGGGCCGTCCCCGTCCCATGTGGAGAACCTCGCGAAGTCAATTGCTCCTGGCAAGGAGTAGCGGCCCCGAAAAGGGGCTAGGAGAAGTCAACTGAACGCGAACACCGGGACGCAGGACGGCAGGGCTAACAAAGAAGGGCGCAGAAAAGAGCCAGCAAAGAGCGCGAGCGCAAAGGCTGTTGCGGTTCCAGATCGGCGGCAATGGCCGGATGAGCCTGCCGGATGTGGGGCACAGGGCTTGGTGTGGTGGCAGCAGCACGCAGTCCGGTGAGCGCCGAGCGGCAGCCCAGAACCACGACCGAGGTGGCCTGATTGACGGGGATATCCGTCTCGTTGAAGGCAGTTTGCGGCAGGTCCACCGGAGGCACAGCCAGAGCCAGCGCCAGCAGAACCAATTCCCCTATCAGTATTGCCCAGCGAAAGTACCGCATCTTCGGCCTCGAACGCCGCTGGAGTGCACATTACCGGGTCGCCTTGCGGCTGTCAACCTGGGCTTTCGCGGAGGCGGGGTTCAGGCGAGTTAGCACGCCGGCCATGGAGAGGCTATGCGAGTTTCAAATTTACAAATTTGCGATTGCACAGTTACCGATTGGCCAGCCGATGGCGTATAGTGCCGCTAACTCACCCGGGTATGGTTCAGCCCTTGAGCAGCAATATCCACGAACAAGCTGGACGGCGGAGGTTTTGAAATGGAAAGAAAGTACAAGCAGCGCGGGTACATGGACCGCGGCGGCACAGAAGATAAGAAGCAGACCCGGGAGCAGGAGCGCCCGCGCAATGTGCTGGGCGGCCCGCGCACGGTGCTGATGCCGGGCACGCGCGAGGTGTCGCGCTGCGCCCAGTGCGGGGCGCTGATCCAGAATCTGGCTGAACCGGCGGGCCAGTGCGGCAAGTGCGGCGCTGCGCTGCATTCCTGCAAACAGTGCACGTACTTCGATCCGGGCAGCCGCTTTGAGTGCCGCCAGCCGATCCCGGAACGTATTGCGCGCAAGGATGCGGCCAACAATTGCACCTTCTTTGCCATGAAAGTAACGCTGGAGAAGGAGACCAGCAGCGGGGGCGCACGGGCCGACGATGCGCGCCGCGCTTTCGAAAATCTGTTCAAGAAGTAGGCGGCGCCGCCGTCGTGAATGCTCAGTCCTGAGTCCTCCAGCTTTCCAGCGCGTTCTCCGGCCCGGCAACGCTCATCCCCTGCACGTCTTTTCCAGAGCAAGAGCGCGTTGGCCGTGCAGATTGGCGTGGGGTTCGCGCTGATTGAAGCGGCGCTGTGGGAGGGGAGGCATGTCGCGCCATGGGCGTGGCTGGCCCTGGCGTGGATTGTGGCTTCCACGCTGACGGCGGGATTTTCCGCCAGCGAATTGGGGCTTAGCAGCCGGGGCGTATTTTCCGCACTGTGGGTGGCAGGTACGGGCTTGCTGGTGGCGGCAGGAATTGTGGCCGGGGGGGCGGTGGCCGGCACGCTGCACACGTACAGCAACCAGGCTCATCCCGCGCTGGGGAGCCTGGTTTATCTGGGGTGGGCACTGGGGCAGGAATTCATTTTGCAATCGTTCTTTTTTCTGCGCCTGGAACGGATCTTGAGCAGCGGGAGGAAGGCGGTGTGGGCGGCCAGCCTGCTGTTCTTTTTAGCTCATCTGCCCAACCCGGTGCTGCTGATTGCGGCGGCAATTGCTGGGCCGCTGCTTTGCGAGTTGTTTCGCCGTTATCGCAACATCTATCCTCTCGCTATCGCACACGGTCTTGTGGGACTGGCGCTGGCGGCGGCGATTCCTGACTTGATTCACCACCAAATGAAAGTAGGGGCGGCTTATTTCCATTGGTAATAGCAGCCCTTGTAAGTTGTTCAGTGCGAAGTCCGGGATAGACGGCGGCGATAGCGGTCTACGGTGACCAGTCCGGCCACCCAGAAGGCGGCAGCGGCATAACCGGCGATAACGTCAGTGGGCCAGTGCACGCCCAGGTAGACGCGGGAGAAGCCGATGGCTGCCACCAGCAACGCGGCGAAAATCCAGATCAGAGTGCGAGCCGCAAGGTTACGAATGCGTGCCGTCAGCAAGCCGGCGAGCACCATGTAGAAGCAAAAGGAACCCAGAGCATGGCCGCTGGGAAAGCTGTAGCTGCCCGGATCAGGGATGAAATAGGGAACGGGACGTGCGCGGTGGAACAAATCTTTTAAGGTGACGTCGAGGCCGACGGCCCCGACCATAGCGGTGGCCAGCCAAATGGCGGCATAACGCCAGTGGACGAAAAGGAAGGTGCCGACGAGCGCCACGAACAGGGCGCTCAGAAACACGGGGGAACCGATATCACTGAGCGCCTCCATGGCCCAGGTGAGGTTGGGGTCGGCGTAACCATGCACAATCGTGCGAATTTGCAGGTCAAAATTAGTGAACTCGCCCTCAAAAACCTCGCGTGCCAGCCAGGAAAAGAACACCAAGGCGAGAATGGAAACAGCAAGGCTGCCCAGAAGCAACACGCCCAGAGTGGGGCGGGCTTGCTGGAGGGGGGATTCGGGCCTGGTGGAATCGTGCGGCAAGACGCAAGGAAGTATAGCCGCAGGTGGGCGAAGGCGTAAGCCGCCGGGTGGCTTAGCACCGACGTGCCGGGATGTGATTAGAAGGAGCCGGTTTCCGCCGAATAGCTTCGTTCTGAGGCCGGTGCAGCCCAGCGTTGCGACATGCCAAGGCATTACACTGGTAGCGGTGGACGTCATCTACGGCATCAACGCGGTAGGCGAAGCGCTCAAGTCCCGGGGCCGCGGCTTTGAATACATTGGAGTGGCCCGGGAGCGGCATGACCACCGCGTGCAGCGCATCATTGAGGAGTGCCGCCGGGTGGGGGTGGCGGTGCGTTTTGTTGCCCGCCAGGATATTGATCGGCTGGCGGGAACGGCTTCCCATCAGGGCGTGGTGGCGGTGACTTCGGCTAAGACTTACGCCGAGGTGGAAGAAATTCTGAGGCAGCGGCGCGGCGAGCATGCGCTGGTGGTGGTTCTGGACGGCGTGGAAGACCCGCACAATCTGGGAGCAATTATCCGTACCGCCGACGGGGCGGGCGCGGATGGGGTGCTCATTCCAGAACGGCGAGCAGCGGGCGTGACCGCAACCGTAGCGAAGGCTTCGGCGGGCGCGGTGGAGCATGTGCCGATTGCCAAAATCACTAACGTGGCGCGCACGCTGGAAGAATTGAAACACCGTAACGTGTGGACAGTGGGTCTGGATGAACGTGCTCCCCAGACCTACGACGCGCTCGACTACAACATGGATTGCGCGCTGGTGCTGGGCGCGGAAGGCAAAGGGCTGCACGAACTGGTGCGCAAGAAATGCGACTTCCTTGTGTCCATCCCCATGCTGGGGCAGGTGCCGTCGCTGAATGTTTCCGTGGCTGCGGCCGTGGTTCTGTATGAAATTGCGCGGCAGCGCCGGCGCAAGGCGGCGGAGCCAGTCGTCGGCCAGGATGGCGGCGAGCGCAAGGCCGGGCCGCGTTCCTCCCAATCCGAATGAATCGGTTTCTCCTTCTCGCCTTCTTCTTCCTCGCATGTACCTCCGCGTGCTTTGCGGTGCTCGATCGCGGCGCCTTTACCTTCACCAACTATGAACTTGAAGTGCGGGTGGATCCGGCTGGCCAGGCGCTGGCCGCGCGCGGCAAGATTACGCTGCGCAACGACTCCGGCCAGCCGCAAACGGTGGTCGCGATGCAGATTTCTTCCAGCCTGAGCTGGCGGCTGGTGCAGGTGGCAGGCAAGCCTGTGCAGTTCGAGACCCAGCCTTACACCACGGATATTGACCACACTGGTAGCGTTACCGAGGCAATCATCACGCTGCCGAATCCAGTGCCGCCCCGGGGCACGGTGGAGATCGAGGTGGGGTATTCGGGCACGATTTCCGCGAACGCCACCCGGTTGACCCGCATTGGCACGCCCGCCACGGTGGCGCTGGGCAGCGATTGGGACCAGATCAGCTCGTCATTCACGGCGGTGCGTGGCATCGGCTTTGTGGCCTGGTATCCGGTAGAGATTGAGGCGGCGAGCCTTTCCAGCGGCAACGCGCTGTTCGAGGCGCTGGGCGACTGGAAGGCACGCGAGGCTCAGTCCAGTCTGAAGGTGAATTTCTGCTGGATCAACGACGAGTCGCCGCTCACCGTGGTGGCCAATGGGCAGTTGTTGGGGATTGGGCGCACCAACCCCAGCGAAGAAGGCCAGGGAATCACGGGCTGCACTCCCTACCGCTTCGCTCCCTTGGGCCTGACCGTGCCCACGTTTGCCATCGGCAATTTCGTTGCCCTGCAGCAGGCGCTCATCACCGTGTACCACATTCCGGAACACGAGGCCGTTGCCGGCGACTACGTTACAGCCGCGCAAAAGGTGGCGCCCTTTGTGGAGCAATGGCTGGGCCAGCCGCGCGACAAGGTGCGGGTGGTTGAGCTGAACAGCGCGCAGGCGGCCCCGTTTGAGAGCGGCGGCGTGTTTTTTACCCGGCTTAATTCCGAAGACGCCAAGCCGCTGCAGCTGCAGATGGTGCATCAGCTGGCGCACGCGTCGCTGGCATCAGATCGCCCGTGGATTTACGAGGGTGTGGCCCATTTTCTACAAGCGGTGGAGCGGGAGCAGCAGGATGGCCGGCAGGCGGCCCTCGAGTACATGGGCGGGCAGTTGCCGCCGCTGGTGGAGGCGGAGCGTGCGGTGGACGAGGCCGCGGCCAAGCGGCAGTTGCCGGCGTCGGAGGCGGCAACCCAGTCGCTGATCGGCGCGACGGACGACGTTTTCTACCACACGAAGGCCATGTACATGTGGTGGATGCTACGCGACATGGTGGGGGACCAGGCCTTGCGCCGCGCGCTGCAGTCCTACCGCGCCGAGCAGGACAAAGAGCCTGCCTACCTGCAGCGACTGGTGCAGGCGCAGGGCAAGCAGAACCTGGAGTGGTTTTTCGATGATTGGGTATATAGCGACCGCGGCCTGCCCGATTTTCAGGTGGAATCGGCGTATTCACGAAAGCTGCTGGCGGGCGAATATGTGCTGACGGTCACAGTGAAAAATACGGGAGACGTCCGGGCCGAGGTGCCGGTGACGGCGAAGGCGGCTCAGGGCGAGATGTCGCACCGCCTGCTGGTGCCGGCGAAGGGCACGGCCGTGGTGCGCATCCGCATACCGGCAGCGCCGACCGAGGCGGTGGTGAACGACGGCAGCGTTCCGGAAAGCGATACAAATAACAATTCCCTGAAGATCACCTCAGCGCCGCAATCACCGTAACCCGCTAAAGGGGACCGGCACCCCTGCACCCATTTCGAGTAAATGCTTCCGTAACGGCTCGGAGGCGCGCCGGCAAATGTACAATTCGAGTGTCTGAGGAAAGGAAATGGCGTGAGCTACATTCAGTTTCTGGGTGCGGCCGGAGGGGTGACCGGCTCCAAGCATTTAATTAACACTTCGCCTGATGGTGACAAAGGCGGCCTCCAGGTGCTGGTGGACTGTGGTTTGTTCCAAGGACAGAAGGAATGGCGGGAGCGTAATTGGAAGGACACTCCCATCCCCGCGCGGGAAATTGATGCCGTAATCCTGACCCATGCCCACCTCGACCACTCGGGATGGATTCCGCGGCTGGTGAAGGAAGGCTTTCGGGGGGCCATTTATGCCACGCCCGCGACCATTGACCTGTGCCGAATCCTGCTGCCCGATTCCGGCCACCTGCAGGAAGAAGACGCCGAATTTCACAACCATCACAAGACCTCCAAGCACACGCCGGCGTTGCCGCTTTACACCTCTGAAGAGGCGCAGAACTGCCTGCAATATTTCAAGCCGGTGGAGAATGGAAACGTGGTGCAGGTCAGCCCGGAAATGGCGTTTCGCTTTGTGCGCTCGGCGCACATTCTGGGCGCGGCGATGGCGGAGGTTACGCTGAAGGCCAACGGACAATCGCGGAAGCTGCTGTTTACCGGGGACATTGGGCGGGTGCGCGACCAGAATGTCGCCCCCGGGAAAGTGGTGTACTCCGGGCCTGCCGAGGGCGAAGTGGCGGACGTGGTGGTGATGGAGTCAACTTATGGCAACCGCTCGCATCCGAATACCGACCCCCGCCCCGAGTTGGGAGAGTTGGTGGGCAAGACGGTGCAACGAGGCGGCTCGGTGGTAGTGCCGGCCTTTGCGGTGGAGCGCACGCAGAAGTTTCTTTTCATGCTGAAGGGACTGATGGAAGCGGGGCAAATTCCGCGCGTTCCGGTCCATGCCGACAGCCCCATGGCCATTGGTGCAGTAGAGATTTTTCTCAAGTACAAAGACGAGTACAGCGAGGAAGCCAAGCGCCTGATCGGGCAATACGGATCGCCCCTGGAGTGGCAGGATTTCTATTTCGATTCCACACCAGAGCAGTCGAAGAAAATCAACGAGCTGCGCTATCCCGCGATCATCGTTTCCTCCAGCGGCATGGCCACGGGCGGTCGCATACTGCACCACCTTGCGCAACGCTTGCCCGACCCACGCAACCTGGTGCTGTTTATCGGCTTTCAGGCGCCGGGCACGCGCGGCGCCACGATCAAGAACGGCGCCAAAGAGGTGAAGATTTTTGGGCAAATGGTTTCGGTGAGGGCTCAGGTGGCGGCGCTAGAGCAGTTCAGCGACCACGCCGACACGCCCGAGTTGCTGCAGTGGCTGCGCACCTTCCCGCAGAAGCCGGAGGTCACCTACCTGGTACACGGCGAGCCGGCGGCCGCCACCGCGTTGCGCCAGGCCATGCTGCAGGCCCTGGGCTGGGATGTGGAGGTGGCGCAGTGGATGGAGAAAGTGCAAATTAATTGATGAATGAAGATTGACGATTGCAAGGCAGCACTCAGCCGTTAGCACTCAGCATTCAGCCGTTGAACATTGTTCGATTGTGACGATACACCTTCTGAAAGCATTGTGTTTTCCTTGTTTTCTTGTATTTCATGTGCGGGTCGTCAGGGGCTGAATGCTGATTTGCTGAGTGCTGAATGCCGGTTTTCATTCTTCATTCTTCAATCTACAATCTTCATTTAGATGACTTACCAGGAATTCAAAAAGCTGCTGGATGTGGCGGAGAAGAGCCCGGAGCAGGTGGCGCGGGCGGTGATGGGTTTGCCCGCCAAGGTGCTGCAGTACAAGCCGGCGCCCAACAAATGGTCGGTGCAGGAGATTCTGGCACACTTGGCGGATTCGGAGCTGGTCTACGGTTACCGTCTGCGCCAGGCTATTGCCGACAAGGAACCGACTTTCGCGCCCATTGACCAGGATGCCTGGGCGGCAAACCTTGGCTACATGGAGCCGACTTCGCCGGAACTAATCGCGCTCTACTCCCTGTTGCGACGCGCCAATTTGCGGGTACTGCGCCGGTTGAAGGCGACGGATCTGGAAAAGGGCGGCTTCCATCCCGAACACAAGCGCAAGGTGACAGTGGCCGAGATTGTGCAGATGATGGCCAAGCACGGTCCCAACCATCTGGAGCAGATTGAGCGCCTGAAGCAGATGGCGGGCGTGGGGGCGGCTCCTCCCAGCAAAAAGTTGCGTGTGCACTAAAATAATTGACGATTGGTGATTGAAGATTGAAAGACCAGCACTCAGCTTTGGCAATAGATATCTGAAAACACCGGACAACACATCTCAATTTGTCGTCCCGAGTTGCTTGAGCGATGAAGGACTTGCTTTTCCTTCCTGCTGTTTCTTGTAACCTAGAAGTCGGTTAATGTGTATTTTGAGAACGCCTCCGACCTCCGTGGTGAAGTTTGCGATGTTGGGGTACTTCGACTCCGCAAGTAGATTCGCCAGCGAATCGCCTTGCTTCGCTCAAGACAACAGAGGAGGGGAATTCGTAAAGCGAATCATGGCCTCCAGTTTGCGGCGAGCGGCGCCGGAATCGAGCGACTGAGCCGCCAGGGGCAGGGCATCGCGGATGTGGTCAGCGCGGGAAGCGGCGACCAAGGCGGCGGCGGCGTTTAGCAGGACCACATCACGGCATGCCGATTTCTTGCCCTCCAGGATTTCGCGAATGATGGCGGCGTTGTCCGAGGCGTCGCCGCCGGATATGGCTCGCAGGCTAGCGCGAGTAAAGCCGAACTCCTCGGGCCTGACTTCATAGCTGCGCACGCCGCCCTCGCGCACCTCAGCCACGCGGGTGGGGCTGGTAATGGTAATTTCGTCCAGGCCGTCGTCGCCATGGACGACGAGAGCGCGGTGAACTCCCAGCATGCTGAGCGCTTCCGCAAGTTTTTCGACCAGATCAGCAGAATACACGCCCACCACCTGTGCGGAAGCCTTGGCCGGGTTGGTAAGCGGGCCTAGCAAATTGAAAACGGTGCGCAGGCGCAGCTCGCGGCGCGCGGGCTGCACGTATTTCATGGCTGAATGCATGGCCGGCGCAAACAGGAAGGCGATGCCCACCTGCTCCAAGCAGGCCGCAATGCGGGCTGGAGGAAGGGAGATGTTCACGCCCAGGGCTTCCATCACGTCGGCGGAGCCGCATTTGGAGGTCACGCTGCGGTTGCCGTGCTTGGCCACGCGTACGCCGGCGCCGGCAACGACCAGCGCGGTGGCGGTGGAGATGTTGAAGGTGCCGCTGGTATCACCACCGGTGCCGCAGGTGTCCACCAGGGCATCACGCTCGGTGCCACTCACATCGAGGGCCGAATCGCGCCGGGTAGGCAGTGGCGAGGCGGCGGCACGGATGGCTTCCGCAAAGCCCACAATTTCTTCGACCGTTTCACCTTTCATGTGGAGCGCGACCAGCAAAGCGGCGATCTGCGCGTCGGTGCAGCCGCCGGCAAGAACTTCCGCCATGACCGCGCGCGCCTCCTCGCGAGCCAGCGACTCGCGGTGGTTGGCGATGCGGTGGAGAGCGTCAGTGATCAAGAGCAGTTCTCAGTTCTCGGTTCTCAGTTCCCAGAAATGCCAGGTCCCAGTTGTGCTTTAGCCTAAATCATCGCACTGAGAACTAGAGAATTCTCCTTTTCTCGAGCTTCTTGTGGATCGCGAACGTGAAAAGCAGGTTCTTCGGGCCTAGTCCCCTCAGCATGACAATCGTAATGCAGTTGGAGCTGACAACTGAGAGCCGAGTACTGACAAGCTATCTCGTGATGAACCGAACGCGCAAACTGCAAATTCCCTCAGGGGCTAAAGTCCAATGTCTGTGCCCCTGTGACGGCGTGGCTGAAAGCACGCCCTTTCAAGACTGATTTATGCGATAGCTTCTGAGATCCAACTGAGAACTGAGAACTGACAACTGAGAGCTTGACAACTGACAACTGATAACTGCCTCCTATACAATCAATCGTTTGCTGCGTGGAGTCGAGAGCACGCAGACAATCCGGTCTCATGAAAATTCACGAATATCAGGCCAAGGGAATACTCGCCGGCTATGGGGTAGCTGTGCCGCGGGGCGAGGTAGCAATCACGCGCGAGCAGGCGGAAGCAGCTGCGCAGAAGCTATTTGCAGAAGGCGCTCAGGGCGTGGTGGTTAAGGCACAGATCCATGCCGGCGGGCGAGGCAAAGGCGGAGGCGTGAAGATCGCCAAATCCGCCGCCGAAGCGGCGGAGATTGCCGGCCGCATGCTGGGCATGAAGCTGGTGACGCATCAGACCGGCCCAGAAGGCAAGGAAGTACATCGCCTGCTGATCGAGGAGACTCTGCCCATCGAGCGCGAGCTTTACCTGGGCATTGTGCTGGACCGCGCAGCGGCTCGCCCGGTGTTCATGGCGTCGGCGGCGGGAGGCATGGAAATCGAGCAGGTGGCGGCGGAGAATCCTGAGGCCATCATCAAGGAATACATTGACCCCGGTACCGGTCTGTTGGGATACCAGTCGCGCAAGCTGGCGTTCGGGCTTGGACTGGCGCCGCAGCAGATGGGGCAGGCCAGCCAATTCATGACCGGCCTGTACCGCGCGTTCGAAGAGACTGACGCGTCGTTGATGGAGATCAACCCGTTCATCACCACCAAGGACGGGCGGCTGTTCGCGCTGGATGCCAAGATCAATTTCGACGACAACGCGCTGTTCCGCCATAAGGACATCAAGGACCTGCGCGACATCACCGAAGAGGATCCGCTGGAGGTGGAAGCCTCCAAGTACGCGTTGAACTACATCAAGCTGGACGGCAACGTGGGTTGCATGGTGAATGGCGCCGGGCTGGCCATGGCCACCATGGACATTATCAAGTACGCCGGCGGCATGCCCGCCAACTTCCTCGATGTGGGCGGCGGCGCCAATGCCGAGCAGGTGACGCACGCTTTTGAAATCCTGCTGATGGATAAGAACGTGCGTGCGGTGCTGATCAACATTTTTGGCGGCATCCTGCGCGTGGACACGCTGGCCAACGGCCTGGTGGAGGCGGCGCGCAAGACCAACATTCAGTTGCCGATTGTGCTCCGCCTGGAAGGCACCAACGTAGAGAAAGGCCGGGAAATTTTAAAGGAGTCGGGCATCAACTTCATTGTGGCGGACACCATGAAGGATGCAGCGGAGAAGGTAGTTGCGGCGGCGAGAGCAGCATAAAGCTTGCCCCCGTGTTGTCGGATGTAAACGGCAGGATTCTGTGGGTCAGCAAAAGCATGGGTGCTTCGGGTGCGCTCGCCCTTCGACAAGCTCAGGGCAGGCTCTCGCAAGCTGGGTTTCACGCTTCCTCAGGATGACAGAAGTTGTAAATGGAAATTTATTCATGAGCATTCTGGTCGATAAAAACACACGGGTAATTGTTCAGGGACTCACGGGCAAGGAAGGCACCTTCCACGCTAAAACATGCGCCGAGTACGGCACTAAAGTCGTGGGCGGAGTGACGCCGGGGAAGGGCGGCAGCACGCACGAGGGCTGGCCAGTATTCAACACGGTGCAGCAAGCGGTGGACGCGACCGGCGCCGATGCATCAGTCATTTTCGTGCCGCCACCCTTTGCCGCGGACGCCATCATGGAGGCAGCCGATGCCGAAATCGAACTCATCGTCTGCATCACCGAAGGCATTCCCACGCTGGACATGGTGCGCGCCTGGGAATTCCTGCAGGACAGGCGCTCGCGCCTGATCGGGCCCAACTGCCCGGGCATTATCTCGCCCGGCAAGTGCAAAATCGGCATCATGCCGGGCCACATTCACAAAGAAGGAAACGTGGGGATCGTTTCACGCTCGGGCACGCTGACCTATGAGGCGGTACACCAACTCACAAAGCGCGGCATTGGGCAGTCCACGGCTATTGGCATTGGCGGTGATCCCATCATTGGGACCAATTTTGTGGATGCCCTGGAACTGTTCGAGCGCGATCCGCAGACGGAAGCCATTGTGATGATCGGCGAAATCGGCGGCAATGCCGAGGATACGGCGGCTGAGTTCATCAAAACCCATGTGCGCAAGCCGGTGGTGGCGTTCATCGCTGGACAAACCGCGCCTCCGGGACGCCGCATGGGGCACGCCGGGGCCATCATTTCCGGCGGACACGGTACGGCGGCGGAAAAGATTCGCGCCCTGGAGAATGCCGGAATCCGTGTGGCCAGGTCGCCGGCCATGATTGGGGAGACGGTGATTGAGGTGATCCGGAAAGCCAGTTCTCAGTTCTCGGTTCTCAGTTCTCAGTAGCTGGCGCCGAATACTTCTCGGTCCAAAACCTGAAGGGCGGAAAACAGAGACCGCGGCTAAGAACCAACACGCCAACGACTAAGGACCACAACTAACGACCACTGAAAACTGATCATGAAGACTCTCCAGCGTACTCTTGCCATCATCAAGCCGGACGCGGTTGCCCGCGGCGCTATGGGCGACATTGTGGGCACCATCGAGCACCAGGGATTCAAGGTTCTTAGCGCCAAGATGCTGCACATTACCCGAAAGCAGGCCGAAGGCTTCTATGCCGTGCATGCGGGCAAGCCGTTTTTCGAGTCGCTGACCAAGTTTATGTCCGAGGGCCGGATTCTGGTCATGGCGTTGGAGAAGGAAAATGCTATTGCCGAGTGGCGGGAGATCATGGGGGCGACCAATCCGGCCAACGCCAAGGAAGGCACCATCCGCAAGAAGTGGGCGGAGACCATTGAGCGCAACGCGGTGCATGGTTCCGATGCCGAGGATACGGCGCGCTTTGAGCTGGGGTATTTTTTTGCGGGTTACGAGTTGCAATGATTCAGGTACCGGTTAGCTAGTGCCCGGTACTCAGCTTAGGGCCAAGCGTTTCAATTGAGAACTGGGAACCGAGAACTGCCTTTATGCCGCAAGTACAAATCACGATGCTGGAGGGGCGCACGCTGGAGCAAAAGCGCCGCGTGGCGCAGCGCATCACCGAAGTCCTGGTGGAGGATGCCGGCGCTTCGCGCGAGGCCATCAATATTTCCTTCGTGGAAGTGCCGAAGGAAAACTACGCATCCGCCGGCGTGCTGGTCGTGGACAAGAAGAAAACTTAGCCGAACCTGCGCGCGCCGGTGCCATCACCGATGGGATGCGTCCTGTAGCCTTTTTGGAGTGAGCCTTGCATATTCATCTGGTTGACGGGACATATGAACTGTTCCGGCACTATTACGCGCTACCGTCGGCAAAAGACGAGAGCGGCCAGGAAATCGCCGCCGTTCGAGGCGTCGTTCAATCGGTGCTGGGTATGGCCAGCAACGGCGCGACACACCTCGCGGTGGCCACCGATCATGTAATCGAATCTTTTCGCAATGGGCTTTGGGCTGGCTACAAGACCAGCGCGGGCGTAGAACCCGACCTTTTGGCGCAATTTCCGCTGCTCGAAGAAGCGCTTTCAGCGGCCGGTTTTTTGGTGTGGCCGATGGTGGAGTTCGAGGCGGACGACGCGCTGGCTGCGGCGGCCGTTGCGGCTGCTCGCGATCCGCGGGTGGAACAAGTTGTTATCTGCACGCCGGATAAAGACCTGGCGCAATGCGTACGCGGCGCGCGCGTCGTTCAACTGAATCGCCGGACCAATGTCACGTTAGATGAGCCTGGTGTAATTAAGAAGTTCGGTGTTTCCCCGGAGTCCATCCCTGACTATCTGGCATTGGTGGGTGACGCGGCTGACGGCTATCCCGGCCTACCAGGTTGGGGTGCGAAATCTTCTGCTGCGGTCTTGGCGAAATTTGGCCACCTCGAATCCATTCCCGCCAACCACCTGGAGTGGGGTGTAAGTGTAACCAGTGCCAGCACTCTCGCACACACCCTGCGCCGGGAACGGGACGCTGCAGTGCTTTTTAGAACGCTGGCCACGCTGCGCACCGACATCGCGCTATTCGACAACGTGGAGCAACTGCGTTGGAACGGCCCTATTTCCGGGTTTGCCACCCTGGCGGCGCGATTGCGCCTGCCTGCTGCGCAAAAGGCTGCCGCAGCAGCCGGGCCGCGAAGGATGCAAGACACCCGCGCAAAAGCGTGAAATGACTCTGACTGGAACGGCGGTGGGCTTACAAAAAAAAGCAGGCACGCCAAGTCTCGGCGCGCCTGCTCATGTTTTGCAACATCGCTGTTAGCCCGCCTTGGCAAAGGAGGCCTTGGCACGTTCTTCCACTTGCTCTGGTGTGAGCTGTTCCACCCGGGTAGCCAGGCTCCAGCGCTGGCCGAAGGGATCCGTCACCTGCCCGTAGCGGTCCCCCCAGAACTGGTCAGCCACGGGCATAGTAACCTTGGCGCCGGCTTTCACGGCGCGATCGAAGAGGCTGTCCACATCCTCGGTCTGGATGTGCAGGGTGATGTTGGTGCCGCCCAAGGTTTCAGCCGAGGAGCAGCCCATGTTGGGGAATTCGTCGTTCATCATGAGGAGGGAATCGCCGATCCTGATCATGGCGTGCATGACCTTGCCATCGGGAGTGAGGTTGCGGCCGAGTTCCTCCGCTCCAAAGGCTGTTTTGTAAAAGTCAATTGCCTGTGCGGCATTGCGCAGGACAATGTGTGGTGTGATGGTGTGCATCCCTTCCGGAATAGCTGGAGTTTTCGCAGGCATTATTTGCTCCTTTGGATGTAAATTGAGGGTTCTTTCCGGGTGCCTGGATCGGCGTTCATTCTACGCGCGTGCAGGCACACTTGTCATAAAGAGAGACAGACGAAGCCATATGTGGAAGAGTACCTGTGGAAAACGCTAGAGTTCTTCCACGGGGCGGAAGAACTCGCGAGTGATGTTTTCGATGAGCGGCCCCAGACGGTCGGTGACGTATTGCTTGAAATAGGGCGCTGCGCGGTGGGCGTCGAGCGCGCCCTGGTCAACATATTGCTCGTAGAAGCAGAATTTACGCGGGTTTTCCGTGGATTGCTGGCCCACATACATGCGGTTCCCCGGCTCGCGGCGGGTGTGTTCTTCCATCTTGCGCATGATTTCCAGGGTCTGTTTTTCGGCCCCGGGCTTGACAGTGAAGTGGACGATTAAGACGAGCATCGTAGTTAACAGTTAGCAGCTGGTAGTTAGCCGTTAACGCCGACTCGAAGTTATCAGGCCTAAGCTGACTTCCGCAACTCAGGCCCTTGCCGGCACGCGGCGCTTGGCCCGCTCGATACCGGCCGCATTTTGGCCTACCAGAGCGGCAAAATCGTCTACAAACATGGTCTGGTCGCGTTCCGGGCTGGTAGAAATCATGCCAATCCGGGCGCCGGTTTGCTTTTCCAGAAATGCCAGGTAGTCGCGCGCCTTAGGGGGCAGCTTTTCGAAGCTGGTGATGCCCTGGGTAGACTTGCGCCATCCGGGCAGGGTTTCGTACATGGGCTCAATTCGGTCGTAGCCGCTGGCGTGCGCGGGGATTTCCGCGGTCTTCTTGCCGTTGATTTTGTAGCCCACGCAAACCGGAATCTCCGCGAGCTCATCCAGCACGTCAAGCTTAGTGACCACCAGCCAGGAAATGCCGTTGATCATCACCGCATAACGTAGCAGCGGCAGGTCAATCCACCCGCAGCGGCGGGGGCGGCCGGTGACGGCGCCATATTCGTTGCCGCGGGCGCGAAGCTGGTCGGCCACGGGATCGCGAATTTCGCTGGGAAAGGGCCCTTCGCCCACGCGCGTGCAATAAGCCTTGGTTACGCCGATGACCATGTCAATGGCGGTCGGCGCCACGCCTGTGCCCGTGACCGCGCCGCCAGAGGTCGCGCTGGAGGAGGTCACGAAGGGGTAGGTGCCATGGTCAATGTCGAGCATGGTGCCTTGGGCTCCTTCGAACAGGATGGACTCACCCTCGGCCAGCGCCTGGTTGAGCAGAGCGGCCGTGTCAGCGACAAACGGTGCGACCTGTTCGGCGGCGCGCGCGTACTCCTCGTACATCTTGTCAGAGTCGAGCGGCTCAGAGTTGAAGAGCGCGTGCGCGATCATGTTTTTCTCGCGGCAGGCGTTCTCAATGTGGGTGCGCAGCAGCTTGGCGTCGAGCAGGTCGGCCACGCGCAGGCCGCGGCGGCCCATCTTATCCTCGTAGGCGGGGCCGATGCCGCGCGAAGTGGTGCCGATCTTCACCCGTCCGGGCGCGTTTTCGGCGGCCAGCTCAATCATGCGGTGATAAGGCAAAATGACGTGCGCGCGATTGCTGACGAAGAGATTGCCGTCCACTTTCACTCCCGCCTGGCGCAGCCCCGCCACTTCCTTGAGGAAGGCGATGGGGTCGAGCACCACGCCGTTGCCGATTACGCCGCGACAACCGGGGCGCAGCACGCCGCAGGGCACCAACTGCAGCACGAACTTCTTGCCGTTGATGATGACGGTGTGGCCGGCGTTATGGCCGCCGGCGTAGCGGGCTACGACGGAATAATGGTCGGAGAGGACATCAACTATCTTGCCTTTGCCTTCGTCGCCCCACTGCGCGCCAACCACCACTGCGGTTCGGCTCTGCTTCACTTATGCACTCCCTGCAAGATTTTGCGGGCATGGGCTGGCCCTGCGCTTCTGAAGGGGCGGCCGCGCCACACATGCATCGGCGCACACACTCCTTGCTGCCTTCGACTCGTGCGTTGCAAATTACAGGGGTTCGGCGAGCGGGGTGTGTACATGCAATGATACCAAAGGCAAGGCCGACGGTCGACGGGTCGTTAGTGGGCGGCTGGCGGTCGTAAGCGCTGTACACTAGTCTGGCCAATGACCATTGGCAACTGGCAACTGGTTCTATGCCCGAGCTTCCGGAAGTCGAATCCGTAGTCCGCAGCCTGGCACGCACGGTGATGGGGGACACCATAGAATCAGTGTGGCTGGGCTCTAAGCCCGAGCCCCTGAAGTCGCCCGCGTCCGAGATTGAACGCATCCTTCGCCACGCCCGCATTTCTGCCGTGCGCCGCATGGGCAAGCACATCGTAGTTGAGCTGGAGAGAGGCCGCGCCAAGGCGAAGCCTCGGCAGGGTCGGGGCAAGGCCTCGCTGGCCAAGAACCATGCCGCCCAATTTATCGTTCACCTGGGGATGACCGGCCAGTTACTGGTTTCCAAGCCGGACCAAGAAATCGAAAAGCACACACACCTGATTGCCCGCCTCGCCTCGGGCAGGGAATTGCGCTTTGTTGATCCGCGGCGCTTTGGTCGTCTGGCAGTGCATACGCGCAACGGCTTCGAGGCTGGAGGAGTGGAGCCGCTGGACGTCGGCTTCGAAATTTTTGTGAATTTGTTCCACAAACGCAAAACAACCATTAAGAGTGCGCTGCTGAACCAGAAGCTGCTGCGAGGCGTAGGCAATATTTATGCTGACGAGTCGCTGTTCCGCGCCGGTGTACGCCCCCGCCGCCGTGCCGCCTCGCTCACCCGCGACGAACTGCGCCGGCTCTACGACGCTGTCCAGCAGGTGCTCACGCAGGCCATCGCCGCCGGCGGCTCTTCCGTTTCGGACTATGTGAATGCTGAAGGCGAGAAGGGCTTCTTTCAGTTTGAGCACCGGGTCTATGGCCGCGAGGGCGTGCCGTGTCTGACATGCCGCACGCCCGTAAAGCGCGTGGTCATCGCCGGCAGGAGCAGCCACTATTGCCCGCGATGCCAGAAGTGACAGTTCCCAGTACCTGGTACCTGGTAGCCACTACCGAAGTTCCCAGCCTTCATCCTGCCGGGACGGCTTCCGACGAATAACACACAATAATTAACAGCCGACAATTAACATCGAAAACGAATGGCTGCCCGCAACGGCGTTCCATAAATCGCCCGCGCAGTGATAGGCTAATCGTTTCTCATATGGCTAACTTTGCTATGGGTGTGGATCTGGGCGGGACTAACCTGCGCATCGCTGCGGTGGACGAGACGGGCACGTTGCTGGAGAAAGTAACCACGGGCACGCGCGTGGCGTTGGGGCGCGACCAGGTGATCAACGATATGTGCGACGCCATCCGCTCGCTCAGCGCGAAATTCCAGGCATCGCGCACCATGCTGGGCGCAGGAATCGGCGTGCCCGGCATCATTGACATGGAAACCGGACTGCTGCGCGAATCACCGAACCTGCCGGGCTGGGAGGAATACCCGGTACGGGAAGAGATTGAGCGCCGGTTGCAGGCGCCCGTCACTCTGGAAAATGATGCTAACGCCGCTGCCCTGGGCGAAAAATGGCTGGGCGCCGCCCGCGACGTGAACGACATGTGCATTCTGACCCTGGGCACGGGAGTGGGCGGCGGCCTGGTACTGCACGGGCGCATCTGGCACGGCATGAACGGCATGGCCGGCGAATTTGGGCACATGACCGTAGACCCGGAGGGACCGCGTTGCAATTGCGGCAATCTGGGCTGCATTGAACAGTTTGCTTCCGCCACCGCCGTTATGCGCATGGCGCGCGAGGCCATCACCAGCGGGCGGGCGCCGCAACTGGCAAGAGCAGCAGGATCGGACCCAGAGTTCAGCGCCAAGATCGTTTACAACCTGGCTATTCAGGGGGATGAGCCCGCGCGAGACATCTTCCGCCGAGTTGGGGTTGCGCTGGGAATTGCGGTGGGCGATCTGGTCAATGCCTTGAACTTGCCCATGTACGTGATTGGGGGCGGCGTCGCCAGCGCCTGGGAGGCCTTCTCGCCATACATGTTCCAAGAGCTGCAGAAGCGCTCGATGGTGTATGCCGCGACCGCACCTACGCCGGAAGCGCGACAGCCCAGCATGGGCGTGCCGGCGTTTCCTTCCAAAGAAAAAGGAACAGGGGCGGCGGCCGAAGTTCAGCCCAGGACGGTGGGAAGGAAAACCATCGTGACCCGAGCCTTGCTGGGCAGCGACGCCGGACTCTATGGCGCCGCCAGGCTGCCCATGCTGGGTTCCGATCCGGCGTGGGATTAACGCCAGCTGTCGTTAGTCAGTGTCAGCAAACCCAAAAGCTAAAGGCTGAATGCCAAGAGCCAAGAGCCAAAAGCCAAAAGCCAAAAGCCAAAAGCTGACGGCTATCCCCGCATGGTGGCCACCCGCACCACTTTCCGCAACGCACTGACAAAAAACTCATTCTGCTCGCGGGTACCGACCGTCACCCGCATGGAACTGGGCGCACCCCAGGGCGCCAAGGGGCGAACAATAACGCCTTGCTCCTGCAGACGCTTGCCCAGAGGTGCGGCTTCCTCGCCGAGTTCAACATAAATAAAATTCGCCCAGGTGGGGGTCACGCGAAAGCCTAGCTCGGATACAGTTTGCGTGAGGAATTCCGCCCCGGCGGCATTATTCTCCAGCGCATGGCGCACATGACCTTCGTCGTCGAGTGCGGCCAGAGCCGCGGCCTGGGCGACTGAAGAAACAGAAAAAGTGGTGCGCACACGGCCCAGGTAGCCCATCAACTCAGCGGCTCCGCAGCCGTAGCCAATGCGCAGCCCTGCCAGGCCGTGCGCCTTCGAGAACGTGCGCAGCACCACCAGGTTCTGCCGGCCCGCTCGCACATAGTCCAGGGCGCGCGAATAAATCACTCCGCGCGCGGCGGCAAAATGAGTGGCGAAATCGCAATACGCTTCGTCGAGTGCCACGATAACGTTCTCTGGTACCTGCTCCAGGAAGTCGTCAAATTCGCCTGCATCAAACATGGTCCCGGTGGGATTGTTGGGATTGGCCAGGTAGATTAGCCGCGTGCTCTGGTCAATGGCTGCGGCGATGGCATTGAGGTCAAAACCGTTATCTCGCATCGGGACCTGAATGAGGGTTCCGCCGCTGGCCTGGGTGGCAATGGGATAGATGATGAACGAGAGCCGGCTGGTAATGGCGTTCAGCCCCGGCCGCAGCAGGACGCGTGCCAGATCGTTGATCAGCTCCGTTGAGCCGGCGGTGACCAGCACCTGCTCCGCCTTCACACAGAAGCGCTCAGCCAGCTTGAGACGCAGGTCCACTGTATCGTTATCGGGGTAGAAGTGGGCCTGTTCGGCGGCCGCCCGCATCGCCTCCATAGCTCGCGGTGAAGGGCCGAAGGGATTCTCGTTGGAGGCCATTTTGATACAGCTCACGCCGCTCTCCTGTTCCGCTTGGCGAACCGGCTTGCCGGGCGTGTACCCGACCAGGGTACGAACGTATTCTGGCACCAGCTTGGTGAAATCGGCCATCTTGGCAACTTCACTATGATGGCGAAAAACCAAATGGCGTTACAGGGTCCGAAAGTAATAGGGATTGAGTTATCGGGTAATTGCGTAATCGGGCATTTGTGCTAAAGAGAAGTTCAATCACCCGACCACACACAATTACTCAATTGCTACCCAATTCTTTTTCGCACCAGCTCCTCCACCTTATCCACCACCTGATCAATGGACATCTGGCTGGAGTCAATGATGACGGCGTCCTCCGCAGGGACCAGGGGAGAAGCGGTGCGAGTACGGTCGCGCAGGTCGCGCTCCTGCAATTCCGCGGCGATGCGTTGCCGTTCGGCCTGTGCACCCTTCTCGGTCCGTTGCAGAATACGGCGTTCCTGGCGCACTTCGGGCTGCGCGTCGAGGAAAACCTTGACCTCGGCCTTGGGAAACACCTGGGTGCCGATATCGCGGCCTTCCATGATGACCCCCCCGCCCGCGCCCAGTTCGCGCTGGCGTTCAACCATCCACTGGCGCACGGTGGGGTGCACGGAAACGCGCGAGGCGGCGCTGGTTACATCCTGCTCGCGAATGCGCTGCGAAACATCTACGCCGTCGAGCGAAACGCGGTTGCCCTCGCGCGTTGGCTCCAGGCGGATCTGCGAGCTCTTGGCCAGGGCAAGCAGGGCATTCTCGTCATCGAAGGAGATGTCGCTGCGGATGGCCTTTAGCGCCAGCGCGCGGTACATGGCGCCGCTCTCCAGGTTCACATACCCCAGTTTGCGCGCCAGTCGCGCGGCAATAGTGCTCTTACCGGCGCCTGCAGGGCCGTCAATAGCGATGGTTAGCTTTTGGCTGTCGAAAGGTGTCAAAGTTTCAGGTTATAGTTTCCAGTTTCAAAGGCCGCAACCCGCGCACTGCAACTCGGAACTCGAAACTGCTTTACGCCCTTTCCCGCGTGCGCTCGCTCGTTGCGGACGAAACCTGCAGCAGCGAGCGATGGCCGACGTGCACAAAACTCAGCTCGCGCGCCGATAAGAGCGCGTTGAGCGCATCCTTCGTCTTGAAGCGGGGCACGAAGTGAGCAAAGAATTCTTCCACTTCCTGCGGTTCCGC
>DATFDP010000114.1:0-3891 GCA_035252015.1 Terriglobales bacterium | reverse complement strand
GTTCACCGCCAGGAGCGCGTCCATAATGGCGGGTCATTTGCGTCGTAACTCCGCTTTCATCCACAAATACCAAGCAGGCCGGGTCTAGCGATTGGACTTCCTCCCACCAGGCTTGCCGCCGCTGCCGAGCTTCTGCCGTATCTCGTTCCTGGGCGTGGAGTGACTTTTTTTAAGCCGTAATCCCATCTCTTTCAGCACCCACCATAGCCGTGACACGCTGAGTTGGACTTTCTGTTCTTCCATCAGCCCTTGCTGCAGCTCTACCAGGGTTAGATCTGCTTGTTGCCGCACCCTGGCCCGCAGCCACTGCTTGACTTCTTCGGTCGCCCGGCTCTGCGGACCGCGACGATAAGGAAGGAAGTCGATCTGCCCGGTCCGTGTGCGTCGAGCTGATATTTTTTTGGCCCAACCTACACTGACCCCATACTGCTCGGCCAGCTCTTCCAAGCTCGCTTTGCCTCGGTCGTAAGACTGCAGAAATTTTCGCCGCAGATCATTGGCATAGGGGTTAGGCATTTTTCTGCGCGGAAATCCCAGAGCAGAATAGTTTACACTAACTATAAAAATGCTTTAAAGCTGACCGACAAAGTGCCGGATGCTTCGACGTTGAGCCAGAATCGGCGGCGGCGCTTTCGTGACAGCGAGGTGTATCAGAAGCTATTTGATGAAATCGTGGAGTTGGCCATGAAGCGGGGCTTGGTGACAGGCGAGGTGCTCTATAGCGACGCAACGCATCTGAAAGCCAGCGCCAATAAGAACAAGTTCGATGTGGTGCGGGTGGAAGTCAAGCCCGTCGAGTACCTGGCGCAGTTGGAGCAGGCGATCCAGCAAGACCGGGCCGAGGAAGGCAAACGCGAACTTAAGCCAAGAAGCAGTGCCGCTGCGAGCAAGCAGATCAAAGTCAGCCGTACGGACAAGGATGCCGGCTACATGGTGCGCGAAGGCAAGCCCAAAGGGTTTTTCTACCTGGATCACCGTACCGTGGACGGCAAGCATGCCATTATCACCGATACGTATGCCACGCCAGCGACGGTGCATGATTCCATACCCTATTTGCGACGGCTGGATCGGCAACGGGAGCGGTTTGGATTTCAGGTCAGAGCGGTGGGGCTGGATGCAGGCTATGCCAACTCAGCCATCGCTCACGGACTGGAACAACGCGGGATCTATGGGGTGACCGGGTATCGCCAGCCCAATCACGGAGAAGGGCTGTTGGCCAAACGCAAGTTCCGCTACGAGCCAGAACGCGATGTGTATGTCTGTCCCCAGCGGCAGGAGTTGGTGTACCGCACCACGAATCGCCAGGGCTATCGGCAATACCATTCCAACCCGGAGCATTGTCGGGCCTGTCCCTTACGCCTGCAATGTACGCGGAGTAAGAACATGGTGAAGATCATCACGCGGCACGTCTGGCAAGCGGAGCGCGACCGGGTCGATGGTCATCGTCTGGAGCCGCAGGGCAAGAGGATCTATGAACGGCGCAAGGAAACCGTGGAACGCAGCTTCGCTGATGCCAAACAATTGCACGGACACCGCTATGCCCGGATGCGCGGTTTGAACAATGTCACCGAGCAGTGCCTCCTGGCAGCGACCGCGCAGAATATGAAGAAAATTGCTCTATTGCTCAGCCGTACGGCGCCCCTTCTACCGCCGCAACAACGATTCATCTTCCTGCGCATCCTTATTTGCCGCCTGATACTTCTCGCCATCCTCCCGCGGCGCTGAAAATCCTTCGTACCTCTTCAATTGGGTAGGAGGCGGGGTCACCCCCGCCGTCCTCCCACACCACCGGACGTGCGGTTCCGCATCCGGCGGTTCATGAAACACATAAGAAGCGTCGCTGGATATCCAGCAGCGAAACCAGCCCCGTCCGGTCGAACCAGGCTTTGGGATGGGCTTGGTGCATGTGGGACGCGCCTCCGTTCCACCACGGACCTCGTCCGTTGGTGGCCGACTGCCACGCCCGCGCCGCGTCCATCCCACTCCCTATCAGGTTTTGCGTCCGTGCATGGGCGCGTTTCCATTGCCGCCACAGCAATGCCCGCAGCTTGTGTCTGATCCAGCCATCGAGTTCCTCCAGAACGCCGCGTTGCTCGGTCAGCCGATAATAGGCCATCCAGCCGCGCAACAGTGGGTTGAGTCGGTCGATCACTCGTTTCAGATTTTGGCCCCGGCCTGCCTTCAGCGCCTTGCGGACTTTGTCCGCGAAACGCTTGCGACTTGGCTCCGCGATCTTCAGTTTGGGTTTCTTGTGCCACGTCATACTGTAGCCCAGAAACTTTCGCTGCCACGGCCTTGCCACCGCGCTCTTGTCAGCATTCACCTGGAGCTTCAGTTTCTTTTCCAGAAACTCCGTGATGGCTGCCATCACCCGTTCTCCCGCCCTCTGACTGCTCACATAAATGTTGCAGTCATCGGCATAGCGACAGAAGCGGTGTCCCCGGCTCTCTATCTCACGATCCAGTTCGGTGAGCAGGATGTTGGATAGTAACGGCGAGAGTGGTCCGCCCTGCGGTGTACCCTCCTCCCGTGCGCTGGCTATCCCATCCTCCATCAACCCAGCCGTCAGATAGCGCCGGATTAACTTCAACACTCGCTTATCCTTCACCTTCCGCGCCACCCGCGCCATTAAAATGTCATGGTTGACGCGGTCGAAGAATTTCTCTAAATCCAGGTCTACGACCCAACGCTTGCCTTCGGCCACGTAGCTCCGCGCCGCTTCTACGGCTTGGTGTGCGTTGCGTCCAGGGCGGAAGCCATAGCTGGACTCAGAGAACTCAGGTTCGAACAGCGGTTGCAGTACCTGATGCAATGCCTGTTGGATGAGTCGGTCTAGCACCGTCGGGATACCCAAGGTTCGTACCCCACCTTGCGGTTTGGGTATTTCCGCCTTGCGCACCGCCGCCGGCACGTACCTTCCCACCAACAGCGCCTCCCTGATTTTTCCCCAGTGCGCCTGTAGCCAGGGTTTCAACTCGGTGGTAGCGAGTCCATCGACTCCCGGCGCACCTTGGTTCTTCACCACTCGCTGATAAGCGCACTGCATGTTGCTGCGTTCTACCACGGCTTCCATCAGCCGTAGCGCTTCCGGTTTCGTTTGCTCACCAGCCGTCTTGCCTGCCTCCACACCCCCATCCGTCCCTGGCAGGTTCCGCCTGCCGCCTACGCCGGGGGCCGCACTTGCGCGCGCTTCTGCTTCCTTGGCTGACATAGAGATTCTGGTGTCCTACTTCCGGTCTTTCATGTTTGGCCCTTCGTCCTGCTCACGCCGGACTACTATGGCCTCTGCTGACTTCTGCATCGCCCTCTTAAGCACCTTCCGATGCTCGTTGCTCGTGGCGGCCATGCAGATCTCCCCGGGTATGACGCACTCACCGTCACGCTTATGCCCGTCGGATCTACGTCGCAGCGTTCCGTGCAAGAACTGGGCTTTGCATCTATTGGCCTGCTCACCCCGCTGCGCCGCCTCTATCCGCTTCCTGTTCGTCGGGCCAGCGCTTTGCCTACAGCTTCCTTCAGATTCCACCTCGCGATGGACACCCTTGCCGTTCAGCTAACACTTCCCCTTGCCGGGCGTGTAGAGGACTTTCACCTCCAAGTGAGTGCGCCCTGCCGGGCGCACCAAAATAAAAGGCTGGAGCATCCACGCTCCAGCCTTGATTTTTATCCTGCGCCTATCTGCGGAAATCAGCGGCGATTTACTTCTTCCCCGCCACTTCCAGCCTGGCGTTTGCCCGTTGCAGCGCCGCCTGTGCGTCTCTATTGCCTTCAGGTCCGGCCTTCTGCAATTCGGATTCGGCCTTTTTCTTGGCCGCCTCGGCGCGGGACACGTCAATCTCGTCCGCCTTTTCCGCCGTCTCCGCCAGGATCGTGACTTTGTTCTGCAGCACC
>DATFDP010000113.1:0-11152 GCA_035252015.1 Terriglobales bacterium | reverse complement strand
GAAACAGAATCTAGCCCAGGGCGTCAGCCCTGGGTATGTCCCTTTATAAGCGATCGAGCACCCTAGGGGCGGCACAAGCTCTTCACCGACCGATGTGAACGTCCCATTGGGCTCAAGCCTGCAACCTGTATGGCGCTGCACGGCTCGGAGCAAGCGGGCCCTCCCTAATCAATGAGCACACTCGCCAGCCGGTCAACCCCTCACCGCTCTCGCCGCAATGTCCTTGCGGTAATGCATGCCTTCAAATCCGATGCCGGAGATCGTCGCGTAGGCCGTCTCCACCGCCTCGCCCAACGTGTCTCCCCTGGCAGTCACGCCCAGCACCCGCCCTCCCGTGGTGTAGTAGGTGCCTTCCTGATAGCTCGTACCTGCGTGGAACACCTTCACATTCGGTCGCTGGCTGGCTTGCTCCAAGCCCACTATCTTCTTTCCTGCAGCGAACGTTCCGGGGTAGCCCCCGGAGGCCACCACCACGCACACGGCCGGCTGCGGTGACCACTTGAATTCTGCATCGCTTACCCGGCCCTCAATGGCCGCTTCCATCGCCGACACCAGGTCGCTCTCCAGCCGCATCAGGATGGGCTGGGTTTCCGGGTCTCCAAAGCGGCAGTTGAATTCCAGGACCATGGGCCCGGTGGCGGTCATCATCAGCCCGCAATAGAGTACGCCGCGATATTCCACTCCTTCCGATTTCATGCCCTCGACCACCGGCCGCGCGATGTGCGCTACCAGCCAGTCACGCATCTTGGCGTCAATGATGTCGTCGGTTGAATACGCGCCCATACCGCCGGTATTGGGGCCGGTATCGCCTTCGCCCGCCCGCTTGTAGTCCTGTGCTGCCACCAGCGGTGCCACTCGCTCGCCGTCGCTTATTACAAGGAAGGAAAGCTCCTCGCCCTTCAGGCACTCTTCCAGCACCACGCGGCTGCCGGCTTCGCCCAGCATTTTGCCGGAGAGCATATTCACGGTAACCGTCGAGGCTTCTTCCTTCGTCTTGGCAATAACCACGCCTTTGCCGGCGGCTAAGCCATCTGCTTTGACCACAACCGGCAAGTGGAAGTGGCCGAGAGCGTCCTTGATCTCTCCCGGCGAGCTGCACACGGCGTAGTGTGCCGTCGGGATGCGGTGACGCTGCATGAATTCTTTTGCGAAAGTTTTGCTCGCCTCAAGTTGCGCCGCTGACCGGGTCGGCCCAAAAGTTCGCCAGCCGCGTTGGGTGAATTCGTCCACCACGCCCAGACTCAGCGGCACTTCGGGCCCAACTACCGTGAGATCGGGTTGCACCTTCTGTGCCGCTGCTACCAGCGACTCCAGCGACTTCACATCTGCCCCCACGCACTTTGCTTCCGGGCAAATACCGCCGTTGCCGGGTGCGCAATACACCTGGGAGACACGCGGCGACTGCCGCAGTTTCCACACCAGCGCATGCTCGCGACCTCCGCTGCCAATCACCAGGATTTTCATCGCCGCTGTCCGGAACAATTCAGGTTAGGGTGCAACTGAAGTTGCTGTCAAACCAGGTATAACCTTTTGGGCACAGGCGCCTCGCCCGTGCGGGCGAGCGCAGCTCGCCTAACGCATCGCACAGCTGAGGCGGAAGCCTGCCCAGCTGTAGCCGTTGCCTGTCGCCCCACCTTATGTAAACTGTGACTACCCATGGAGGCGAGCTCCTCAAGCCAGGCCGACAGCGCGCGCCCGCGCTCAAAGTGGCTGCCTTACTTCCGGCGCTCTGAAATCTGGTCCTACTTTGGCCCGGCGTTTGTCGCCAGCATTGCTTACATTGATCCCGGAAACTTTGCCGCCAACATCCAGGGCGGAACGGAATTCGGCTACACGCTGCTTTGGGTGCTGCTGTGGTCGAATGCCATGGCGATTCTGGTCCAGTTTTTGAGTGCCAAGCTGGGCATTGCCACGGGTCTTACCCTGCCCCAGAACTGTCGCCGGCATTTTTCCCGGGCCGCCAACCTGGCGCTGTGGGCTTCCGCCGAACTGGCCGCCCTGGCCACCGATCTGGCTGAATTTCTGGGCGCCGCCCTCGGGTTCTACCTGCTATTGAATATCAACCTGCTGCTCGCGGCTCTGCTGACCGGCGTCTGCGTCTTTCTCATCCTCGCCAGTGAGCTTTATGGATTTCGCCGCCTGGAGCAGGTGATCATGGCATTTGTGTTTGGCATCGCCACTTGCTATGCCGTGGAGATCTTCCTCGCTCATCCTGATTGGCGCGCTGTGGCGCATTACGTGGTCGTGCCCCACCTCACCTCGACCAGCGTCTACATCGCAGTAGCAATGCTGGGGGCCACCGTCATGCCGCATGTGGTTTACCTGCATTCCGCGCTGGTGCAGCACCGGATTCGCGAGGAGGAAGAGCGCTCGCCCAACGGAACGGTGCACCGCGTGCGCCATGTGCGCTATGAGTTGTGGGACGTGCTCGCTGCCATGAACGGCGCCTGGCTCATTAATTCCGCCATGATCATCATGGCCGCCGCAGTCTTCGCCCATGCCGGCCGCAACGTGATGTCCATCGAGCAGGCGCATGAAACCCTGCGTCCGCTGCTGGGCCGCTTTTCTGCCATGGCCTTTGCTGTGGCCCTGCTGCTCTCCGGCCTGTCCTCGTCCACCGTGGGCACCATGGCCGGGCAGGTCATCATCGAAGGCTTTTTGGAAATTAAGTTTCCCATCTTCCTTCGCCGCCTGATCACCATGATTCCGGCTATTGTGGTCATCGCCATCGGACTCGACCCGCTCAAGATCCTGGTGCTCTCGCAGGTGGTGCTCAGCTTTGCCCTGCCTTTCGCCCTGATTCCGCTGATCATTCTTACCCGGCGGAACGATGTCATGGGCCACTTGCGCAACGCCCATCGCACCAACTGGCTGGCCTACGTTACCACCGGCGTGATTCTCGCGCTAAACGCTCTGCTTCTGTTCCAGGCCCTGGGCGGGAAGTTTTGATCGTCGCAGCCGTCGACCGCGTGCGCTGTCATGTTGAGCGAGGGCGCACGCCCGAGTCGAAACACCCCTGTGCCGCCCCAATCCGCAGATTCTGCTAAAGGGAGCTTCCAGATGATATCAATACCGGTCCCACTGAAAAATTCCGTTGTGCGACTCGTTGCGGCCGCGGCCCTTCAACTTGGCACCTCATTCGCAACTTCATCAACTTTTCGTTCAAGATAACAGCCGCTGTTGCTGTTGTTTTGTCGCACTACCACATCCTCTGCCGAAGGTTTTACACTAGATAGTTGGAACAAGTGTGGCGAGACGCAAGTGGCCTCTCTACCCATATCGGTAGAGGCGTTGCTTGCAACGTCTTGCCAAAGGGGAACTCATGTCGGCAAATAGTTTTGGCAGCCGTTCCAGCCTGCGCGTCGGCGAGAAGGAATACGAAATATATCGTCTGGACGCGCTCGATAAGCAGGGCATTTCCACGCGCCACCTGCCATTTTCGCTACGCATTTTGCTGGAGAACCTGCTGCGCACAGAAGACGGCCAGACGGTGAAGGCGGAGGACATCCGCGCCCTGGCAGCGTGGAACAAGAGCACCCTCCCCTCGCGCGAAATCGCTTTCACCCCCAGCCGCGTGCTCATGCAGGACTTCACCGGCGTGCCCGCGGTGGTGGACCTGGCCGCCATGCGTGACGCCATGCGCCAGCTGGGCGGCGATCCGGGCACAATCAATCCCATCCAGCCCGCCGAACTGGTGATTGACCACTCCGTGCAGGTGGACGAGTTCGGCACCACCTGGGCCTTTCAGGTGAACGCCGACATGGAGTTCCAACGCAACAAGGAGCGCTACGCCTTCCTGCGTTGGGGCCAGACAGCCTTCCGCAATCTGGCCATCGTTCCGCCGGACACCGGCATTGTGCACCAGGTCAACCTGGAATACTTGGCCCGGGTGGTCTTCGTGCAGCCCAACGGCTCACGCCCACGGGCCTACCCCGACACGCTGGTTGGCACCGACTCCCACACCACCATGATTAACGGCCTGGGCGTATTGGGTTGGGGCGTGGGGGGCATCGAAGCCGAGGCCGCCATGCTTGGCCAGCCTGTATCCATGCTCATTCCGCAGGTAGTGGGTGTGCGTCTGAAAGGTAAGCTGCGCGAGGGTTCCACCGCCACTGACCTGGTTCTTACCATCACGGAGATGCTGCGCAAGCACGGTGTGGTAGGCAAATTTGTGGAGTACTTCGGTCCCGGGCTGGCCTCATTGCCGCTGGCCGACCGCGCCACCATCGGCAACATGTCGCCGGAGTATGGAGCGACCTGCGGCATCTTCCCCATTGATGCGGAAACCCTGCGCTATCTTCGACTCAGCGGGCGCAGTGAAGAACAGATCGCGCTGGTCGAGGCCTACTGCCGTGAACAAGGTTTGTTCCACAATGAGAAGACGCCGGAAGCCGAGTACTCCGAGCTCTTGGAACTTGACCTGGCCAGGGTCGAGCCCAGCCTGGCGGGCCCCAAGCGCCCCCAGGACCGCGTGCCCCTCTCCCGCGCCGGCGAATCGTTCCAGCAGGCCCTGCCCTCGCTGATCAAGCCGCCCAAAGCGATCGCCGCTGCCGCCGCCAAAACCACCGCTCCCGTTTCCAATGCATTGCGTGTTATCGGCCGCTGGGAGGGCGAAGGCGGCAGTCCCACCGCCGTCGGTGTGGAAGATGCTGAAGCTCCCGCAGCCGAGAAGCCGGTCCTAGTGGATGTGAAGAAGAATCTGCGCCATGGCAGCGTGGTCATTGCCGCCATTACAAGCTGCACCAACACCTCCAATCCCTCGGTAATGCTGGCGGCCGGCTTGCTAGCTAAAAAGGCGATCGAGCGCGGCCTTAGTGTGCCGCCTTGGGTGAAGTCTTCACTAGCCCCTGGCTCCAAGGTGGTGCGCGATTATCTTGACCGTGCCGGCCTCACGCCATTCCTCGACAAGCTGCGCTTCAACCTGGTCGGATACGGCTGCACTACTTGCATCGGTAACTCCGGGCCCCTTCCGGCGGAAGTCTCCGAGGCCATCGACGATAACAACCTGGTCGTCGCTTCAGTGCTCTCCGGGAACCGCAACTTCGAAGGCCGCATCAACTCGGAAGTTCGCGCCAACTACTTGATGTCGCCGCCGCTGGTCGTGGCATTTGCCTTGGCTGGCCGTATTGATATTGACCTGCAGAACGAGCCGCTGGGTCGTGATCGCCAGGGCAAGCCGGTGTTTCTTTCCGAAATCTGGCCTTCACAGCGCGAGGTGGACGAAACAATCCGCAGTGCTGTCGAAGCCGGCATGTTCCGCAAAAGCTACAGCGAAGTCTTCGCCGGTGATGACCGCTGGCGCTCGCTGAACATTCCCAAAGGGCAGACCTACACCTGGGCTGGCGACTCCACCTACATCAAGCAGGCCCCCTATTTCGACAACATGCCCGTGAACCCGCCGGCTGTGGAAGATATCCGCGGCGCCCGTGTTCTCGCCAGCCTGGGGCACAGTGTTACTACCGACCACATCTCACCCGCCGGCTCCATCAAACCTGATAGCCCGGCCGGCAAGTATCTGATCGCCCATGGCGTGCAGGTGAAGGATTTCAATTCCTACGGTTCGCGCCGCGGTAATCACGAGGTCATGGTGCGGGGCACCTTCGCCAACGTGCGCCTGCGCAACAAAATGGTGCCCAGCCTGGAAGGCGGCTTCACCCGCCACTTGCCCGATGGCAGAGAAATGACAATTTTCGATGCCTCCGAAAACTACCTGACCGAAGGCGTGCCCCTCATCATTCTTGCCGGCAAGGAGTATGGCTCTGGTTCCTCGCGCGACTGGGCAGCTAAGGGTCCGCGCCTGCTTGGTGTCCGCGCCGTCATCGCTGAGAGCTATGAGCGCATTCACCGTTCGAATCTCGTCGGCATGGGCGTGCTGCCCTTGCAGTTTATAGACGGTGAGGACGCGGAATCACTTGGGCTTAGCGGGGAGGAGGTTTTCGAAATCACCGGTTTGGCTCCAATCATCGAAAAATTTCCTTCTGAGCGCGTTGTGCAGGTGCGTGCCCGCAGGCCGGATGGTAAGGACATCAGCTTCCAGGCCCAGGTACGCATTGATACACCCCAGGAAGCGCTCTACTACAAGCATGGCGGCATCTTGCAGTATGTCCTCCGCCAGCTCGCCGCCAAATCGAAAAGCGAGACGCACTAACAATCAAGGTGCATTTAGCATTTAGCCCCACAATAGCCCTTCAATGACTGAATGCTGAGTGCTGCTCTGTCTTCCCGCTCTGGGATTACCTTCGTGCGCCTAAGGTAAGTCTTGCCTGTTCATCTACTTGCAAGGAAATACGAGGTACTCACGTATCTCTTGTGTCCACAATATTTGCAGAAATATCGTGTCCGTGAGGTAAAATGTCCTTGCGTTTGATCGAAAGCGGTTTGTGAGCAGTAACGCTAAACAGCACCTGCCTGCATTGTCCTGCGTTTGATCTCGCAACAAATCACCAAGAAAAGGAATTGGCAACACAATGGAAACAGGAACTGTAAAGTGGTTCAACGACGCGAAGGGCTATGGTTTTATCAGCCGCCAGAATGGCGAAGATGTTTTCGTCCACTTCTCGGCTATCCAATCCAGCGGCTTCCGCAGCTTGCAGGAAGGGCAACAGGTCCAGTTCGACGTCGTAAAGGGACCCAAAGGTTGGCAGGCAGAGAACGTCAAACCGCTGTAAAGATTTGAAGCATCCAGCCAAGAAAAGGGGCGGCACATGCCGCCCCTTTTTGGTTTTTATGGTTTTAGGACCATCAGCGTCTAAATTCCCACCGCCTCGTAGCTCCCGGTTTCTCCCCTTCGCCGCGGCCGGGGGAAGTAGTACGGTGACCGCATCTGCAGCCTCCGCTGACGGAGTCTCATTCCGGCGTACAAAGCGCCCGCAATAACTCCCCCGGCGACCGCGACGGCAGCCACGGCTTTCACGGGATGCAGCATAACCGGCTCCGCCATCCGGCTGGTAGCCATTGCCACCTTCCCTCTGGCGCCCAACGCCTTTTTGAAATCACGCACCGCCTGGGGACCGCCCCGTTCCAGGGCTCGATGAGCGTGCAGCATGCCATAGCGTCTGGGTAACGATGTGTCTTCTCCTCCGCGCACCACGCCGTGCTCTTTTCCACTTTCTTCCTGATGCTGCAGCAGTTCTTGCAGCGCATCCTCTATCACGCTGGGGCGCGTCCAAAACGCGCGAAAGGCTACTCGCCCTGACTTGTCAATCAGATAGGTCGGATTTGGCCGGCCACCATACTCGCGGTGCACCTTGCCGTCCAGCTTGTCAACCAGGATAGGAATCTCAACCTCTTCTTCCTCGCGAAACAACTCTGCGGCTTGCGCCTTATCCTCGAGTGATCGATGTGCCGGCAGATCTTCCCCCGGATGCGCCTCGCGCACATACACAAAGAGAAATTGCACGTCCCCGTCCGAGTATTCTTCGTGCAGCCGGTTGAGTCCACGGATAGACCCGGCCGTCATTGGACATGTGGCGGAGCCGAAGGTCAGCACCACATTCTTCTGGCTGGCATAGTCGCTCAGCCGAACCTCTTTGCCTTCCAGCGACGGCAACTCGAAATCGGCTGCCTCTTCTCCCGCTTTGGGACCCTTCATCTGCTTGCCATTCAGCTCTTTGCGCAATTGTTCGCTGTCGAAGCTGCGATAGTTGTAGTTTTTGGATCCAAACATGTGGCGCTCCCTAAACCCGCGACCAGGATATAAAATTTGCTGCTGGCAGGAGTTTCCAACTCTCCTGAGGGTCCAACACAAAAATACGATGCCGCTGCAAGCCCGTTTGTTATCCGATGCTTGCGGTCAGGTCTCGAATCTGTAACCGGCGCGTGCAAGGGTAAGGTCAGCAATTGCCCTGCCACGGAGCGGCTTGCTGCCCCGGCAGCTAGGCCGCTAAGATAACCCTCTTGGTTCTGCTTTCATATCAGGTGGAGGACTCATGCCTGCATTGCCCTTAGGTGCCATGGCCCCGGATTTTGAACTGTCCGGAGTTATTGGCGAGAAGCCGCACAGATTCCGCCTTAGCGACTGCCGCGGCAAAAAGCATGTGGTGATTGCTTTCCACCCGCTGGATTGGACGCCAACCTGAGCCGCCCAAGTGCCGTCGTTCCATGCCGAACTGGCAAGGTTCGCCGGCCTGGATGCCCAGGTCGTGGGCGTCAGCAACGATCCCGTTCCCTGCCACATCGCCTGGCAAAAAAAAGACATAGGCATGGTGGATTTCCCGCTGTGCAGCGACTTCTATCCCCACGGCGACGTGGCTCGCAAGTACGGTATTCTCCGCGAAGGCCCGCCGATTGCCGGCATCAACGAGCGCTGCGTCTTTATCGTCGATAAAGGCGGACGCATCGCTTTCAGCCGCGTTTATCCACTGGATGAGACGCCGGAAATTCCTGAATTGATGGAAGTTCTGCGCCGGCTCCAGAAGTCTGCCGCGTAGACACCTATTCCCGTATGTCATCCTGAGTGGAGGGTGCGGTACACCAATCCGCACCCGAGCGAAGGAGCTCTATCTTTTTTGGGTCGCCGTCTGCGTTCAAAGGAGTTCTTACGTCAGGGATGAAGTTGGCGCAAGCGAAAACAAGGATAGTTCAACTTGGGGGGCCGCATTCTATGGCTGATGAGGCACGCAGCTATTGCCTCATTCGGTCAATGGTTTGAAACAGCTGACTGGTATCGGTAACTTCGACATAGGGCTGGCTGGAGTTCTTGTTGGTCACAACGTAAACGGTGGGCGTGTGATTGATGCCAATGCGGTTACCCAGATCCCGGTCCGCGTTCACCTCGGCTGCCAGCTTGCCCTGTGGGTCAATCATGAAGGGCAGATCAACCTTGTGGTCTGCTCCAAACCGCTCGGCGAAGCCGTGTAGGTTCCCCGGTGTGATCTCCAGTTGGTGGGCGAACACCTGGTCGCGGAACTCGTCTCCCAATTTCTGCGAATGCGTATCGAAAAAGCGGGCGATCACCGCCGCGTTATATGACCAGCTATGCTTGGGCAGAGGGAAATCGTGGCGAATCACAGGAATGTTGTACTGCTGCCCCGCCCGGTCCAGCAGCGGCGCCACTTGTGCGCACATTGGACACTGCAAGTCCTCAAATACCACGATGGCTACCTTGGCGCCCTTGGGCGGCCGCAGAACCGAGGAGGTATCCGCAGGTCCGGCGGCCAGACTCGCTGCCGCTAAGCCCAAAATCATTGCCAGTATTGCCAAACCACGAGCAGCTAAGCGCTTCATTCTGTTATCTCCACCTCGGACATACCGCGGAACCCACAGGCCAGGTTGTCGCCGGCCAGGGCAGTTCTTGTATGTACGCTTTCTGAATTAGATGCGCAGGCTCTCACCTTCGCCTATATGCCTATGGTACCCGAAGTAACCGCCCCAGCGCGATTCCCCCTCCGCGTAGGTCAACCTTGAATGTGAAAGCCAGGGACTTCAGTCCGGGGGAAACGCCACGTAAGGCTCGTGGCCTTTAGACCCGGCCATCCCTCAATACTTGAATCTGTACCGCACCGTAGCTGCCAGCTCTCGGGGATAGCTATAATGCGTCCCGCCAAACGTGTTGCTGTTGTCCAACAAATAGCGGCTGTTGGCAAGGTTCAGCGCCGTCAGCCGCACCGACCACGCCTCCCCGAACGATTTCCCCAGGCTCAGGTCCAAACTGCTGTGACTGCCCAGATGCGCGGGCCCGTCGCCATTGAGGAAGCCTGACCCAAAGCCTACCTCCGCGTTAGCCCAACTGTGCCAGGGCAAGTTGGCCTGCACGCCTGTGCTCAGCGTATCGCGCTGATCGTGGTCCAGGAAGTAGTAGCTGGCCTCTGGCGGCGAGAAATCGGTCAGGCCACCCGTTACGCCGCCCCGTCCTTGCGCGTGCTGATGCGAGTAAGCCAGGTGCCATTGCAGCACGCGCGCCAACTGCGGCGAACGGGCACTGGCCTCCCAGCCATAGATTCGAGCGGCTGCCAGGGTTACGGGGAAGAAAATATTGGAGTTCCCCAACACGTCGTGGTCGAAGTAGTTGGTGGCACTGGTGTGGAAGTGGTCCACGTCGAAACTCCAACCGCGCAAGGGGATGGTCAGCCCGAATTCGTTCTCCTGGTCCCGCTCGCCGCGAAGAGGCAGAAAAGCGAACCCCTGGGTGGCGGCTACATTCAGCAGCGGCCCGCCTACGGTGAGCAGCGGCGGCGCCTGGTAATACCGCCCATAGAAGCCGCGCAGCACCCAGCCCACGCGCGGCAACTGGATCGCGGCTCCAAGACGTGGGTCGGCAGCCGTTTCGCTCAGCCCGCCGGCGAAATGGGTCACCCGCAGGCCGCCGTTGAACGTTAGCCACTTAGCCGCCTTGAACTGGTCTTCCAGAAAGGCGCTCTCCAGCTGTCCCCCCAAAATTGTGCGCTGGCGCAAGGAAGTGCCCGCCAACATATCCCTAACGCCAAACAGCGTGTTGTCCCGCTGAGCGAATCCCTGTAATCCAAGGTGAGCGTTGTTCCTGCCCTCCACCACCGCCAGGCTGACCACGCCGCCGGCATAGTTGGAGCCGCGATCGTCTTCCGGACTCACCGGCAGGTCCTGCGGACCGCCGACGTAATGAGCGCGATTGAAGTGATAGAAGGGCGAAACCGTGAGCAAGAGATGATCCCCCGAGGTGTGCGCCCAGGAGAAGTCCACAAAATCATCGTGCTCGGCTTGCACATCCCGCGTTCCTGAAGCCTGCTGCTCGTAGGTATTCGGAATCTGATAATGGTCGTGGCGCACCGAGGCCACGAGCCGCAGCTGGTCGGAGGGCGTGCTGTTGAATATCAGCGAAGCGAAGCCGCCCAGTCCGTTCACCGCGTCGTGTAGCGCGGTCGGTACCGGGGTCTGCAGGCCCAGGTCGCTGCGGTTGCCGTCGAGGCTGGCGTAATAGGCGAAACGTTGCGTGTGGCTGCCGAAGCTGAGCTGATCATCGGTGCTGTTAAAGCTGCCGTAATTGAGCACCAGTTCCCCTTCGTTGTTGCGCTCAAAACCGTTTCGCGTGATCACGTTGAACACGCCGTAGGAGCGGTCGCCATACTCGGCGGAAAGGCCGCCCCGCTGCGCTTCCAGCTGGTCAATATTTTTTGGGTCAATCTGCGGACCCACATTGCTGGCGATGTTCGTGTTGGGCACGGGAATGCCGTCGAGA
>DATFDP010000112.1:0-12460 GCA_035252015.1 Terriglobales bacterium | reverse complement strand
TCGGGGCAGGTGATCGCCCTGGCCACGGAGGGGGACGAGGAGATCGCGGAGGCCGCCGACCAGGTGCTCTACATTCCGCCGGCGCCGGAGCTGCTGCTGCCCATTCTGGAGATCGTGCCCCTGCAGCTGCTGGCTTATCATGTCGCCGTGCGCCGCGGCTGCGACGTGGACCAGCCCCGCAACCTGGCCAAATCGGTGACCGTGGAATGAGCAAGAACTGTGCGAGGTCTGCCCGCCTGGGCGGGCCAAAGACCCGCCCCCACACGCCGAGCTCGCCGATGAATTGTTCTCACAATATCTCCCGTCCCATGAATGTCATCCTGAGCGGAGTCCGCTGATTCGCTTGCGAATCAGCGGGCGCAGTCGAAGGACCTCGCGTTTGTTCGCACTGTTACTGCGATACAAGGGAGTTTCCACCGCGTGCCCTTTGAAGATACCAGCAAGAACTCCTCGGAATGGTTGCGTCACGCCCCCAGTGCAGGGCTCCTTCGACTCCGTGGTGCGATTCGCCAGCGAATCGGCCAATGCGCTCAGGATCACATTGATGAGTTGTACTCTGCGCACCCGGCGTCTCGGTGGTGAAAAAACTACTCTCCCAGCCACGCTCCTAGCGGCCGCAGCGAATCCACGTGGTCGAAGATGATCTTGGTGGCCCCCACAATGGGAATGGCCAGCACCAGGCCCATGGCTCCCCAAATCCAGGCCCAGAACAACAGCGAGAGCGTTACCGCCAGCGGATTGAGCTGGGCGCGCCGGCCGACCATCTTGGGATAGAGCACGTTCATGGTCACCAGGTGCACGATCAGCACGGTAAGCACAACGATAATGATTCCGGTATGGGTGAGTACCCCGATTCCCCCCGCCAGCGGTGGGATGATGCCCAGCACTAGCCCCAGGTAGGGAATCAGGCTGGCAAAGCCGCTTATGATGCCGATGAAATAGGGGTACTTGATTCCGAGTTGCCAAAACACCAGGCTGCTGACCACCGAATTGATCACCCCTACCACCACATTTCCAATAATGAAGCCGCGAATCATGGTGGATATGCGTCCCACCGTCCGATGCGCCACCAGGCGGTGTTCCTTGGGAAACAGGCGCACTGTCGCCAGGTGGGCGTGGTCCTTCCAACTCAGCATGAAATAGACCAGGAAGGGAATAAAGCTTACGGCCAGAACAACGTCGCCAACCACCCCTGCCCCTCCCTTCAGGAAGCGCAATAGGCTCGGTCCCTGCTCCACTTCCACCGGAATGGGCTTTTTGTCGTGCGGTCCCTTGAGCACCTTGGAAGTGTTCTGCTCAATCTTGCTGGTCTTACTGGTGATTTTGGCCACCACGGCATGAATTTCCGCGGAATACCGCGGCAACTCCTGGCCGAAGGCCACCGCCCGGTTGTAAAACACATATGTGGCAGCCCCAAGCGCCGCAACCAGGCACGCCACAGCAATCAGCGCGCCCACGGCCCGCGGCACCCGCCACTTGTGCAGGCGATCCACCAGCGGCTCCAGGATAAAGGCGATCAGCAAGGCCGCTGACAAGGTAATCAGGGGCACCCGCGCAAAATAAAAAACAGCGATCCCAGCGATAACTGCAACTGCCACCTGGGCCATGCTGGCCGCCCGAATGTTGGCATGGAGCAGATCGTGTTCTTCTTCCAGTTCGGCTGCTATTTCGGCAGGTATTACCACCTCCGGCCCGGGCGCTGGAGGCTGCACGGGAAAAGGCTTGACCGGCTGGCTCTCCGGCTCCGAGGGCGGGGACTTGCGCTGCGAACTTGGGTTGGAGGCCATAGACAGGGCGCGGCCGCAACAGGGCTATTCGTGAGATGCGCGAGACTCAACCTGGGCGGTTTGAGCACTCAGCAATCGGCAGTCAGCACTCAGCCCGCGAAGCGGAGCCGCTAGGCCTAAACCTATGGCTCTGTTGCCGAGAATCTCAGTTGGCTCAGGGCAGGATGGCCCAGCGTTCTAGGCAGCAAACTTCAGTGGCTGAATGCTGAATGCTGCTTGGCGCCTGTTTTCCCACCACTCCCTCTGCATCCCCCTGCTCCTCACAAACATCTAAAACATTGACAGTAACACACTCAAGTCCTATCATGGTTGCGCTATAAATGCAGGGTTCGAAAAGAAATGCACACAGTTTCAATCACTTACAGGAAGGTTTAACCGCAGGAGGCAGTGGCAATGGCAAAGATTATCGGTATTGATTTGGGCACCACCAACTCGGTGGTTGCCGTGATGGAAGGCGGCGAGCCCAAGGTGATCGCCAACGAGGAAGGCGGTCGCACCACCCCTTCGGTGGTCAGCTTCACCAAGACCGGGGAGCGTCTGGTGGGCCAGGTGGCTAAGCGCCAGGCCATCACCAACCCCGAGAACACGGTTTACTCCATCAAGCGTTTCATGGGGCGGCGCTTCGAGGAGGTCAACGAAGAAATGAAGATGGTCCCCTACAAGGTAGTCCGCGACGGCGACCACGTGGCTGTGGAGATTAGCGGCAAGAAGTATACCCCGCCCGAGATCTCGGCCATGATTCTGCAAAAGCTGAAGAAGGCGGCAGAGGACTATCTGGGCGAAAAGCTCACCGAGGCGGTTATCACCGTTCCCGCTTACTTCAACGACGCGCAGCGGCAGGCCACCAAGGACGCCGGCCGCATTGCCGGGCTGGACGTGAAGCGCATCATCAACGAGCCCACGGCAGCGGCGCTGGCCTACGGCCTGGACAAGAAGAAGGACGAGACCATCGCGGTTTACGACTTCGGCGGCGGCACCTTCGATATTTCCATTCTGGAGGTAGGTGAGGGCGTCATCGAGGTCAAGGCTACCAACGGCGACACCCACCTGGGCGGCGACAACATTGACCAGCGCATCGTGGACTGGCTGATCGACGAATTCAAGAAGGATGAAGGCCTGGACCTGCGGGCCAAGGGCAACGAGATGGCGCTGCAGCGGCTGCGCGACGCGGCCGAGCGCGCCAAGATCGAGCTCTCCACGACCATGGAGACGGAAATCAACCTGCCCTTCATCACCGCCGACGCCGGCGGCCCCAAGCACCTGGTTAAGCGGCTCAGCCGCGGGCGCCTGGAAGAAATGGTGCGCGACATCATCGAGCGTTCCATCGGCCCCTGCAAACAGTGCATGAAGGATGCCGGCATTTCTGCCGACAAGATCAACGAAGTAGTGCTGGTCGGCGGGCAGACTCGTATGCCGCGCATTCAGCAGCTGGTGAAAGAGCTGTTCGGGCGCGAGGGCCACAAAGGCGTGAACCCGGACGAAGTAGTAGCGATAGGCGCGGCCATTCAGGGCGGTGTGCTCAAGGGCGAGGTCAAGGACCTGCTCCTGCTCGACGTCACCCCACTAACGCTCGCGATCGAAACCCTGGGCGGCGTAGCCACACCGATGATTCCGCGCAACACCACCATTCCGACGCGCAAGACGGAGACCTTCTCCACCGCGGCGGATAGCCAGACTTCGGTCGAGGTGCACGTGCTGCAGGGCGAGCGGCCCATGGCGGGGCAAAATCGCACCTTGGGCAAGTTCCACCTGACCGGCATTCCGCCGGCTCCGCGCGGCGTGCCCCAGATCGAGGTGACCTTCGACATTGACGCCAACGGCATCCTCAACGTGACCGCCAAAGATATGGCCACGCAGAAGGACCAGAAGATCACCATCACCTCTTCTTCCGGACTCTCAAAGGAGGAAGTGGAGCGCATGGCCAAGGAAGCCGACTCGCACTCCGCCGAAGACAACGCCAAGCGCGAAGAGATCGAGGCCCGCAATCAGCTCGACTCCATGGTCTACAGCATCGAAAAGATGCTGCGCGAGCATGGCGACAAAATCTCCGGCTCCGAGCGCGGTGACGTGGAAAATGCGGTGGCCGACGCTAAGAAGGCGCTGGAGTCCAATGACAAGGACCAGATGAACAAGGCGCGCGAGCGCCTGACCGCGGCCTCGCACAAGCTGGCCGAGCAGATGTATCGCGCCGCCCAGCCGCAGGGCGCGCCGGGCTCTGGTCCGCAGCCTGGTCCTGGTCCTGGTCCCCAGCCCGGCGGCAACGGCGAAGCCAAGAAGGAAGGCGACGTCATTGACGCCGAGTACGTGGATGTGGAGGACAAGAAATAAGCTGGCTGGCTCCTGGCTGGCTAGTTTCTAGCTTGAGAGGGGGCGCCATCGGCGCCCCTCGCAGCATTTTGGCTTTTGGGTGGAGCGGCGCTTTAGCGCTGCATTTCTCAGCCTGGTCGAGAGCGGCTTTAGCCGCTGAGGGACGCACCTCAGGGGCTAAAGCCAAACTCAATCAGCAGCGGTAATGCAGGCCTGCAGGCCTGCCCCACCCAAAGTCGAGGCCAGCGCATTGGAATTAATCGGCAGGCGTCATGCTGAGGCGCTTTAGCGCCGAAGCATCTCGCGTGTAGCCGCCGGGGATTTTTCGTGTCCGCGAGATCCCTTCGGCAAGCTCAGGGCAGGCTCTTCACGGCTGAAGCCGTTCAGGGTGACGCCGGATGAAGCGTTCGGATTTTGGGTCCAAGGGAGCACACAGTGCAATTCGCAATCAACGGTAATGAATACTTTCTGAGCTTTGTGCCGGAGGAGGGCAAGTGGTTTGTCTTCACCCCCACGGCGCAGGGTTTGCAGCGCGTTCCCGTGGTGCACGACGATGAACTGCCGATCGGCAGTCCGGTCGTTGTCATCCCGGAAGATGAAGGTCGCAAAACTATAAACTAAACTGGCAACTGGCTACTGATTTTCGATGCCAACTCAGACCAAGGATTACTACGGGGTTCTCGGTGTCAAAAAGAACGCCTCGACGGATGAAATCCGCAAGGCGTTTCGCAAGCTGGCGCGCAAGTACCATCCCGATGTTAATCCTGGAGACAAGGCGGCGGAAGAGCGCTTCAAGGCCATTTCCGAGGCCAACGACGTCCTCAGCGACCCCAAGAAGCGCAAGATCTACGATCAGCTCGGCTACTACTCCGATAACATCAGTCCGGAAGCCGCGGAAGCTTATGCGCGCGCCGGCGGTGGCACCAACGCCGGTGGCTTCCCGGGAGGCTTTCCTGGCGGCCATGGCAGCGGCGGTGGCGCCCAGGGTGTGCCGTTTGATTTCAGCGGCTTTGATTTTTCCGACCTGTTCGAGGGCGGCGGGCGCGGCGCCACCACCGAGCGCAAGCGCGGCGGTTTTCGCGACATTTTCTCCGGCATCTTCAGTGGCCGCGGACAGCAGCCCAGCGGTCCCGAGCCAGGCAGCGATCTGGAGTACCAGGTCAATGTGGGCTTCTGGCAGGCGATACGCGGAGCCGTTATGCGCCTGCAGGTCACGCGCCGCGATGTTTGCGGACATTGCCACGGGCGCGGCTTCCTGGAGGCGCCGGGCGTCTGCCCCGAGTGCAAAGGCACCGGCCAAGTGACGCAAACCGGCGGGCGCATGAAGTTCAATACCCAGTGCCCACGCTGCCACGGTACCGGCAAGAACATCACCGTGTGCCCCACCTGCGGCGGCGAAGGCGTGGTGGAGCGCACCGAACCGCTGGAAGTGCGCATCAAGCCGGGCACGCGCGACGGACAGCGCATCCGTCTGGCAGGCAAGGGCAATGCCGGCACTCAGGGCGGCCCGGCCGGCGATCTCTACGTCATCATCCGTACCGGCGAGCATCCCATCTTCCGCCGCGAAAGCGACGACATCTATCTGACTGTACCTGTCACCGCCAGCGAAGCCGCGCTTGGCGCCAAAATCGAGGTGCCAACCATTGACGGCCGCGCGCTGTTGAAGATTCCTCCGGGCACGCAGTCAGGACAGAAACTGCGCCTGCGCGAGAAGGGAGTGCCCTCGGCCACTCGCGACGGTGCGCGCGGCGACGAAATCGTGGAAGTAAAAGTCACCGTGCCCATGCCCCGCGACGAGCGCACCAAGGAACTGCTCCGCGAGCTGGCCCGCCTCAATCCTGAAGACCCGCGCGCCGAATTGTGGCGCCAGGTTTGAAAGGGCGGAGCGGCCGTTGACCGCAGTCGAGTTGCGGAACGCTGTGGGCGGCTGTGCAAAATTCTCCCCAGTACCAGAAATGCAGGTAAGTGTCAGCTGGATGCATCGCGAAATTCCCCGCATTTTTACTGCATGGATTGCCGGTCGCAACCGAATCCGCATGTGCTTGCATCGTGCTGGCCCCACAGCCAAAAATTCTTTTCGTGCACCACTCTTGGGGGATTGACGCCACGCAACTTTCACGCGTAGATTTTTTTTACCGTAGCGCCAGCCAAAAACACCAGCCCACTATCACCTTCGGCCATCAGCGTTTTTTCAGCCGGGCGGGAGCCCAGGAGAAGTGCCGTGAAGGATGCCGACAATTGGAAGGTCTACCGCACCCGTTATCTGGTGCGCGCCCGCCAACTCACCGCCCCGCTCAGCATTGTGGATGGGTCCGGCAAAGAACAAAGCGGACATGAAGGCGACTACCTCGTGGAGTGCTCCGACGGCTCGCATCGTATCGCCCCGCGACAAATCTTCGAGGACATTTACGTGGAGATAGGCGCTCCCGTGGAGGCCCGCATGTTTTCCCTGATTCGCGGGCTGCGGCGCACGCACGTGGTTACGGCGGACGATCCCAGCCAGCCGGTGCTTTTTACCCTTACCGGATAGCAGCTTGTACTCGGGCAGCCGAAAGCCCCGCGCCCTCCTCCCCCGGAGTCGTCCCGAGCGGGCTTCAGCCCTGAGGGATAGCGCCCGGAACCTTAGGCTGTGCAAAGCTCGGGTGTCACATTTTCCAGCCCTCGCCAGATCAATGATTTAGCGATAAAATACCATATGTAGCGGTTTCATGTTGACAGGCCCAATAAGTAGCAGTACTGTGACGGTCCTAGGCACGATGTTTTGGGGCAAGCCAACGGTCCGGGCCTGACCTGAGGGAGGGGGCCCGGAGGCCGTTCGCGGTAACCGATTTCCGGTCCAGCTGGCCGCGTAAGCAAGCTCATTTTCAACCCCCAGGGTTTCTGCTTTTGGGCTTCATATTTTCTGGAGGAACAAGGAATGGCGACTGAACCCACGGCCCGTCCGCCGGCAGAATCCGCAGCTCAGAAGGGCTCGGAGCGCCTCACGCTAAACTGGTCAAAGTGGTTTCGTTGCGAGAGCAGCTTCAGCCTGCTGTTGGTGCCCGATAGCCCCGGCATATACGCAGTTGCTGAAGAGGTGCTGGCGCCGGGCGAATCCGCCAGTCACGGTGGCAAACGCCTGCTGGCCATGGTGCAGTTCGCCGAGACAGATAATTTGGCGCGCGGGCTGAGTCGCTTGTTCACCCTCGCCAGCCCGCTTTACGAGCGCATAGCCGAAGGTTGCTGCTTGCTGCGCTATGCCGTCGTGGAAGACGAGGCCGCGCGCCACGCCGCTTGTGCCGCGCTGCAGACTTGGCTGGCCGCCTCGGCGGAAGCGGTAGCCGTTCCCGAGCCGCGCACGGGCAAAACCGAGATGAAGCCGCCACCGCTTCCGGCAGGGTTCTGAAATTCGGCCGGGACTGAAGAAGCATTGATGGGAAGATGGGCTGAAGTTGCCGCAAAGCCAGCCCGTTAGGGCGATACAGCTTTTAGCCCGGGGCGTCAGCCCTGGGTAGAGGACGAGAAGAATCCTGAGCCCCTTCAGGGCCGGCACAATTATGAGCCGGGCGTGAGCCCGGAGGCCACAACGTACCAACTCCGCTTCGCGGACGGCAGTCGTGAGGAGAGAGCGATCATGTCCGAAGTCACAGAAAAACTGACCACCACATCCGTGGAAAAGACCAACAAGAAGAAGGCGCCAGGCCTGACCTTCCGCCGCTACTTCACCAAGCCGGGCGTCTCGCCTTACAACGAGCTGGAATGGGAGAAGCGCACCGCCCAGATCACCGACGCCCAGCGCAACGTCATCTTCGAGCAAAAGGATGTGGAGGTCCCTAAGGACTGGTCCATGACCGCCACCAACATCGTGGCCTCCAAGTACCTGCACGGCAAGCTGGGTACGGCGGAGCGCGAAACCGGCGTGCGCCAGTTGGTCGGACGCGTGGCGGAGACCATTCGTGACTGGGGCTTGGCTGGCGGTTACTTCCGCTCTCCTGAAGACGCCGCTACCTTCCACGACGAGCTCGCCTATCTGCTGCTGCGCCAGTACGCCGCCTTTAACTCGCCGGTGTGGTTCAACGTGGGCTGCGACCGCATCGAGCCCAAATCCGACGCCCGCAACTGGCACTGGAACCCGCAGACCCAGACGGTGGAGTTCTCCGTTACCGGCTACAGCAAGCCGCAATGCTCGGCCTGCTTCATCAACTCGGTGCACGATTCGCTCGATTCCATCCTCACCCTGGCCAAGACCGAAGGCATGCTCTTCAAGTGGGGTTCCGGAACCGGAACGAACCTGAGCCCGCTCCGCTCCTCCACCGAATCGCTGTCCGGTGGCGGCACCGCCAGCGGCCCGCTCAGCTTCATGAAGGGCTTTGACGCCTTTGCCGGGGTCATCAAGTCGGGCGGCAAAACCCGGCGCGCCGCCAAGATGGTCATCCTCAACATTGACCATCCCGATATCGTCGAGTTCATCGAGTGCAAGTCCAAAGAAGAATCCAAGGCCCATGCCCTGGTGCGCGAGGGCTACGACGGCTCTACCCCCGACTCCGAAGCCTACAGTTCCATCTTCTTCCAGAACGCCAACAACTCCGTGCGCGTCACCGACGACTTTATGTACGCCGTGGTGCGCGACACCGAATTTTCCACCAAGGCCATCGTGGACGGCCGCGTCATTCACACCTTCAAGGCGCCCGAACTGCTGCGCAAAATTGCCGACGCTACCTGGCACTGCGGCGATCCCGGCATGCAGTTCGATACCACCATCAACCGCTGGCACACTTCCAAGAACACGGCCCGCATCAACGCCTCCAACCCGTGTTCCGAATACATGTTCCTGGACGATTCGGCCTGCAACCTGGCCTCGCTTAACCTGCTGAAGTTCGCGCCCAACGGCAGCTTCGACATTGAGGCTTACCGCTACGCCGTGGACGTGATCATCACCGCCCAGGAAATTCTGGTAGACAACGCCGGCTATCCCACCGAGGTGATCGGCAAGAACTCTCACGATTACCGGCCGCTCGGCCTGGGCTATGCCAACCTGGGCGCGCTGCTCATGGCTTCCGGCCTGCCTTACGACTCCGATGCCGGACGCGACTATGCCGCCTGCGTCACCGCCATCATGTGCGGCGAAGCCTATTTGCAGTCTTCGAAGATTGCTGAGTTGTGCGAGCCTTTGATTCCGGTCACCGAGCCGGTGAAGTCGCGGATGAGCGACACCCGTGTGGCGACGGGCGCCCTCGCCCGTCCGGCCGAGCAAAGCTCGGCTCCGCTTCCCGGCGCCGCCTGCCCCGGCTGGTACATCAATCGCGAGCCGTTCCTCGATGTGATCCGCATGCACCGTGCTTCAGTCAACAACATTGGTAGCGCCGGCGTCTCGCCGGCTGTCGCGGCGGGCGTCTCGCCCGCCGCCAAGAGCTCGCAACTCCCCGAGCTCATTGACGCCTCCAAACAATGCTGGGACGAAGCTCTCGCCCACGGCGAGAAATTCGGCTACCGCAACTCCCAGGTCACCGTGCTCGCTCCCACCGGCACCATCGGCTTCATGATGGACTGCGACACCACCGGCGTGGAACCCGACCTCGCCCTGGTCAAATACAAAAAGCTGGTGGGCGGCGGCATGATCAAAATCGTCAACCAGACCGTGCCCGCGGCCCTGTTCAAGCTGGGCTACACCCATGACCAGGCCACCGCCATCGTCAGCTACATTGACGCCACCGGCACCATCGAGGGCGCGCCACAAATCAAGGACGAGCACCTGCCCGTCTTCGACTGCAGCTTCAAGCCCGCCAAGGGCACGCGCTCCATCCACTACATGGGCCATCTGAAGATGATGGCCGCGGTGCAGCCTTTCATCTCCGGCGCCATCTCCAAGACCGTAAACCTGCCGGAAGCAGCCACGGTCGAGGAAATCATGGAAGCCTACATCCAGTCCTGGAAGCAGGGCCTGAAAGCCGTGGCCATCTACCGTGACGGCTGCAAGAAGTCCCAGCCCATGGTGACCTCGAAAGAGAAAAAAGAAGAGAAATCCTCTGTGACCTCTGTGTCCTCTGTGGTGGAACAAGAGGATTTGAACGCTCCGCCCCGTGCCGTGCGTCACAAACTGCAGGACGAGCGCGCCTCTATCACCCACAAATTCAACATCGCCGGCCACGAAGGCTACATCACCGTAGGCCTCTATCCTAACGGCACGCCCGGCGAAATCTTCATCACCATGGCGAAAGAAGGCTCCACCGTCAGCGGCCTGATGGACAGCTTCGCTCTGGCCGTGTCCATCGCCCTGCAGCACGGTGTGCCCCTCAAGCTGCTGTGCGAGAAGTTTGAGCACACCCGCTTCGAGCCCAGCGGCTGGTCGAATAACCCCGACATCGGCTTCGCCAAATCCATCATGGATTACATCTTCCGCTGGCTGCACCTGCGCTTCCTGACCGGCCAGCAGCAGATGCTGTTCGAGAACCTGCGGCTTCGTCCGTCAGCCGCCGAGCTGCCGGAAGCTGGCGACCTGACGGGAGCGGCCGAGTCTCCGCTGACCACTGAGCACCGGCCACTGACCAGTCCTCCGCCCACAGGAAAGGTTCACGCTGCCGATGCGCTGAGTGACATCGTAGACCTCGGCGACGCCCCCAGTTGCCACGTCTGCGGCTCCATCATGGTGCGCAACGGCAGCTGCTACCGCTGCATGAGTTGCGGCTCGACCAGCGGCTGCTCGTAAACCAGGGCTCAGGAGTCGGTAGTCAGGAGGAGTCAGCGCGTCCCACCAACCGCCAGCTACTGACTACCAACTTCCGGTTTTAAGCTTTTGGGTGGAGCAGAGCCTGCCTGAGCTTGTCGAAGGGGCTTCAGCCCTGCAGAAAGTGTGGTTTTTAGTTTTGTCATCCTGAGCGGAGCTAGCCGGTTCGCTTGCGAACCGGCTAGCGAAGTCGAAGGATCTTGAGTTCTTGAGAAGAGCGCGCTCCGTTCACTCGATACCAAAGAGCGAGGCTTGCGGAACGGTCGTATGCTCAAATTGTGGTACAAGGCTTGGCGTAAGCCGGGCCTTTCTTGTTTTGCGAACAATTGGTCGGGGCAAACACGCCGTGCAGCTCGGAATGGATCTAAAAATCGCGGCTGCTTACACGAGCAATGCTCAGCGCATTCGTGTTATGTCGGAGGCATGGGCGGAGGAGAACCTGTACTGCCCATGCTGCCCTTCAGGCACAATCGAGAGATGTCCTAACAACCGAGAAGCGGTTGATTACACCTGCAATTGTTGCGACTCAGCTTTTCAGCTGAAAAGCTCACAGTCGCACTCCGCTACTCGAATCGTTGATGGAGCCTTCGCAGCTATGATGCGGGCTGTCGGCAAGGGTGCCGCGCCCAATCTGCTCCTTTTGCACTATGACCCGAGTCGGTGGGAAGTCAGAGACCTCACGCTCATTCCGCATTTTGCGTTTACGTCATCCTGCATCGAGAAACGCCGGGCACTCAGCGGGAATGCTAGACGCGCCGGCTGGGTAGGCTGCAATATTCTCCTTTGCAATATTCCCCCTGACGTTCGCATCACTTGGGTTGAAAATGGTGTGGCCGTCTCTTCTCGGGAAGTCCGAACAAAGTTCCGCTCGGTGAGTTCTCTTGCGAGTATCGCTTCAACAGAGAGGGGTTGGACGCTTGATATCTTGAAGGTGGTGCGCACCCTCGGCAAGCGCGATTTTTGCCTTGCTGACGTTTACGCTTATGTTGCGGAACTACAGGCACTCCATCCCAACAATCGCCATATTCGCGACAAAATGCGGCAGCAACTCCAGACTCTGCGGAACCTTGGCTTCGTGCAATTTCTTGGACAAGGTAATTACCGTGCATTGAAATAGCTTAGGTCCGATTGCTGGGCTAAATTTATGGGCCTGGATTCAATGGCACTAATCGCCTGTCAGGTCAATTCGTTTGAACCCTGACTTGTCGTATGCCGTTTGAACCTTATCGCGAAGGTTTAGTAGTTTGGGTTCCCTGTCCATCGTGTAATCGGCCTCTTCCTCGAGATAATCGAGCAGGTAATTGGCTTCCCATTCATCCAATTCAATAAGCATGGTCTCTGTGCCTCGCTTCAAGTTCTGTACTTAGAACAATATCGTAAATATATGACTGAGGGGTGAAGGCCGCAAATACCGAATGGTCATCCTGAGTCGAGGATGCGTGATACAGAACGCGCATCCGAGCGAGGGACCTATGCATTTATCGGCTTCGGAGGACCATGGAGTTCATAGGTCCTTCGTTCTGCTCACCTCGCGTCGCTCGGTTTGCACTCTCTCAGGATGACAGTGGGTGGGTTGGCGGGGCGATAACTGGCAGCAGATGGGGGAGGCGAAACCGCGCAGTAATTCCCAATCGTCAATCGTCAATCTGCAATCTTCAATCCC
>DATFDP010000111.1:0-23111 GCA_035252015.1 Terriglobales bacterium | reverse complement strand
CGAGCTTAAGCCTGCAGCGGCGCCGCCCGCCGGGACCCAAGCGCCCGCGAAGCCTGCTGCACCGCCGGTTCCACCCAGCTCGGCACCGGCCGCGCAGCCGCCCGCACAAGTGGTGAAGCCCGTGGTTACGCCGGCGGCGCGCCCTGCCGTGCCCGTTCCACCCGCACAAGCCGCGCCGACCCCAGTGACGCCAGTTCCTTCACCGGCGCAGCCACCGGCGCCAGCGCAGCCTGCTGCTGCCGCTCCGCATACTCAGTCTCAGCGCCCAACCGCGCCCGCAGTTCCGCCGCGGCGCGTGATTGTGCCGCAGACGGGCCCACGTCCGGTTTATAAAGCGCCTGTGCCATCGGCGCGCACGGAGAGCCCGGCGGCGAGCGCAAATCCGCAAGCCCGTCCGGTGCCAGGTCGTCCTATTGCTGGCAGGCCGGCGCCCGGCCGTCCGGTACCCGGCCAGCCGATTTTCCAGCGCCCACGCCCTGCCAGCCCCGCAGCGCGGCCTGCGCTGAGGCCCGGTGAGCGCCGGCCCATGCACCCCACGCGCCAGGCTCCAGGCGGACCTCGGCCGATGGGGGTTGGTCCAGGTGCGCCGCCTACTGCTCGTCCGGGCGCCCGGCCGGCCCCATCGCGGCGTCCAGGACAGCGTTACGTTCCGCGCGGCGTTAAGGAAGGCCCGATGAAGGGCTTTGTGCCGCCGCCGCGTTTGCCGGTAAACAACGAACCGCTGCCCATCACGCGCGCCATCACCATCACGGAAGGCATCAGCGTGAAGGACCTGGCGGAGAAGCTCAGCGTGCGTGCCAAGGACCTGATAGCACGGCTTCTGGCCAAAGGGGTTTTCGCGACTATCAACCAGACTCTGGACGCGGAACTGGCTTCCGAAATGGCGCGCTTTTTCGGCGCTGAGACTTCGGTTATCAGCTTCGAACAGCAAGCGGCCCAGGAAGCCGCTGCCGCCGAAACAGCCGCCGAAGAGCAAACCGGGGCTGTGCCGCGACCGCCCGTGGTTACCATCATGGGCCACGTGGACCACGGCAAGACCACCCTGCTCGACTCTATCCGCTCCACCAACGTGGCCGGCGGAGAGGCAGGCGGTATTACGCAGCACATTGGGGCTTATAAGGTCAGCATTCAGGACACACAGTCGCCGGCTTACGGGCGCGAAATCGTGTTTCTGGATACGCCCGGCCATGAAGCCTTTACCCGCATGCGTTCACGCGGCGCCAAAGCTACCGACATCGTCGTTCTGGTAGTGGCTGCCGATGACGGCGTCATGCCGCAGACTCTTGAGGCTATTGACCACGCGCGCGCGGCAGAAGTGCCGATCATTGTGGCAGTCAACAAAATCGACAAGCCCGACGCTTTGCCTGACCGGGTGAAGAAGCAGCTTGCCGACCGCGGACTGATGCCGGAAGACTGGGGCGGCACGACCGTGTTTGTGGACGTTTCCGCCAAGCAGAAAACCAATCTCAACCTGTTGCTGGAGATGATCTGTCTGGTGGCCGACCTGCAGGAGCTGAAGGCGAATCCCGACCGTCCGGCACAAGGCGTGGTTCTGGAAGCCAAGCTGGATCGCGGACGCGGCCCGGTTGCCACCGTGCTGGTGCAAAATGGCACCCTGCGCGTGGGCGACAACTTCGTGGTAGGGAACGTCTACGGCAAGGTGCGCGCCATGTTTGACGATCGCGGCAACGCGCTGGATGTGGCGCCGCCCTCCACTCCTGTCGAGATCCTCGGGCTGGAGAGCCTGCCCCAGGCCGGCGACCAATTCGTGGTAGTGGCCGACCGCGACCGTGCCCGTGACATCTCCGAATACCGCGAGCAGAAGGCGCGCGAGGCGGAGCTGGCGAAGAGTTCGCGCATGTCGCTGGAAGGCTTGGCGCAGCAGATGAAGGCCGGTGGCAGCAAGGAGCTCTCCGTTATTCTGAAAGGCGACGTGCAGGGTTCGGTGGAGGTGCTCAGCGATCTGCTCACCAAGATGTCGGGCGACAAGGTGCGTATTAACCTGCTGCGCACGGGCGTGGGCGCCATTACCGAGAGCGATGTGCTGCTGGCTTCGGCTTCGAACGCCATCATCATCGGCTTCAACGTGCGGCCGGAACGCAAAGCGCAGGAACTGGCGGAGCAGGAGAAGGTGGACATCCGCCTGCACTCCATCATTTACGAGCTGCAGGACGAGATCAAGAAAGCCATGAGTGGCCTGCTCGAGCCCACCATCAAGGAAACCTACAACGGGCGGGCGGAGGTGCGCGAGACCTTCCGCATTCCCAAGGTTGGCACGGTGGCGGGCTGCTACGTGCAGGATGGCAGCATCAAGCGCGACTCCGAAGTGAGGCTGCTGCGCGACAATGTGGTGGTGTTCAAGGGCAAGATCGGGTCATTGCGCCGCTTCAAGGAAGACGTCAACGAGGTGCGCAACGGCATGGAGTGCGGCATCGCTATCGCCAACTATGGCGACGTGAAAGTCGGCGATGTGATAGAAGCCTTCGTCACCGAGCGAATTGCGGCGGAAGCGCTTGCCTGAAGGCAGTTCTCAGTTCTCGGTTCTCAGTTCTCAGTTGATGCGCCTCTGAACTAACTGAGAACTGGGAACTAACAATCGAGAACTGGATGATTGCCTTTCTCACCCTCGAGCTGCGCATCGAAGGCGCTCACTCGCTGAAGGACAAGCGCCAAGTGCTGCGCAGCCTGAAGGATCGGTTGCGTTCCCAATTCAATGTGGCGGTAGCAGAGCTGGACCACACCGACTTGTGGCAGCGCGCAACGCTGGGCGTAGTCAGCATCTCCGATTCGCGCGATTACCTGGACGGACTGATGCACAATGTGGAGCGGCAGTCCATGCGCATCGCCAACAATGCCGGCGCGGAAGTGGCGGACTCGTTCCTCGAATACCTTTAAGATGAAGAGATCCTTCTCCCACCTGTAATCATCTGCTAGCAGATTATGGGCAGATTTTTATTTCCTGAAACGGGAAGTAACCATTAAGGGGCCACTTAAGTGTAGCGTCCGGCTTCCCAATTTTTGATATTCTCTACCGTTCTTTCAGGGTCATGCCGGAGCAGCGCAATCAAAGACATCACCGCGAACGGCTGGGCGAAGCCATGCGCGAAGAGATAGAAACCATCCTGGAAGGGGAACTGGGCGATCCCCGCATCGGCCTGGCGAATGTTACCGAGGTGCAGCTCGCCGCCGATGGCAAGTCGGCCCACGTGCTGGTGGCGGTGCAGGGCGGGGAACAGGAAGCCCAACAAACATTGGCTGGGCTGGCGGCTGCACGCGGCTTCATCCGCCATGAACTGGCCGAGCGCCTGCAACTGCGTCATGCACCCGAGCTGTTTTTTGCGCTGGACAAGTCGCAGCAATATGAGGCTAGAATTGATCAACTTCTGAAGCGCATCAAGCAGAACAAGAAATAGTCCAGCGCCCGCGGGCAAGCCCTGGCGGGCGGCAGTGTAAGTCATGTTGAAGGAAGTGCTAAACGAGATCGGACGGCGGGACCGGTTCCTGCTCACGTCGCACGCGCGTCCCGACGGCGATGCCGTAGGCTCGGTGCTGGCCTGCTGGCAAATCCTGCGCCAGTTGGGGAAGGAGGCGCAGGTGGTGATGGCCGACCCGGTGCCGGTGATTTATCGCCCCCTGCCTTTTGCCGATTCCATCGTGCACGCGTGCGAGATTCATAACGGCTTTGATGCCGCCATCATCCTGGAATGCGACAGCGTGCAGCGCACGCGCCTGCAGGGCCTGGACGGCCGCTTTCTGATCAATATTGACCATCATAGTTCGGCGCGCCCATTCGCTCACGTCAACTGGATTGACCCCCACGCTTGCGCGACCGCCGAAATGGTTTATCGGCTGGCGCGCCAGGCGGGGGTGCCTATTTCGCCGGAGATCGCGACCTGCCTGTATACCGCGGTGCTGACGGACACGGGCTCGTTCAGTTTTATCGGCACCAACGAGCACACTTTCGCGCTGGCCCGGGAGTTGGTTCTGTGCGGCGCCGATGCCGCGCGCATTGCGCAGGGCGTGTACTTCTCTCATCCTACTTCCAAAATGCGTCTGCTGGGTGTGGCGCTCTCCAACCTGCACCGGGAAGGCAAGGTCACGTGGATGTGGGTGACACGCGAGCACATGGAACGCTGCGAGGCCAACGACGAAGATTGCGAAGGCCTGGTCAACTACGCCCTTGCGATCGAAGGAGTTGAGGTTTCTATCTTCTTCCGCGAGCTTTCCGACCACCGCTACCGCGTGAGCCTGCGCAGCAAGGGTGACGTGAACGTGGCTAAGGTGGCGGAACATTTTGGCGGCGGCGGGCATGACTGCGCCAGCGGCTGCTCCATTGACGGTCCCCTCTCCGTGGCCGTGGCCCGCATCATGGCGCAACTGCGTTTGTCGCCCAGCGTGCAATAAACATTCCCATCCCATGCAGACGGTAAAAGCGGTAGGGGTCACGGCGGCCACGGGCTGAGCAGCAAATAACCTTTGGCCGGTGCTTTCGTCTATGTAGTTTGCTCCGCGGAGGCGCACGCACATGAAATGGACCGCATTGTTGGTTGTCCTGACCTGCCTCCTTTTGCCTTCTCTTACCCATGCGCAGCCATCTGCCGATCGTCAGGGCGCCACCGATCTGCTGCGTAACGCCATTCGGGCTATGGGTGGAGAGGAGGCTTTACGTGGCATACATTCCCTGCAGTTTTCGGCAACGCAAGAACGGAACGCGCTCGAGCAGTCGGAATGGCCGGAGGGTCCATACATTGCGGAAATTGATCAAATTAGAGAGTGGCGCGATTTTGCCGGGCGCCGCTGGAAGCAGGCAGTCAACGCCCAATTTGCCTGGCTGAAAAATTCTATTAACACCGTGGTGACTGATGGCGCTGCGGTTCGCTTCGTCGGCGGTCATGCAGTTCCCGGTGGTTGCCAGGACATGCAGGCCCGGGACGAAGCTCTCGAACTCAGCCCCGAACGTATTCTGCTGACCGCAGTGGGGAGTGGCGACGCGCATCGTCTGCCTGAGGTCTCGCTGCATGTCGCTCCTCAGGACGTGATCGCATTCACTTGGCGGAGGTCTGTAGTAAAGCTCTTTCTCAGCCGCACGACCCACCTCCCCAGCGCCATGGAATGGAACCAAGCTTATCCCTGTGACACGTTCTGGAGCGTGTGGGGAGATGTGACTACCCGGGTGGAGTATTCGTTGTGGTGGTTGGCGGGCAGTGGAATTCATTACCCCTTACAGATGGACATTGTTCGCAACGGGCTTCCAGATCGCAAGATCACCATTACCGACCTCAAATTGAACGAATCGCTGAGCGATAGCCTGTTCCAGATACCTGCCCAGGCCAAAGCCGCATTTCTGGCGCACCCGCCAGCAACGGTAGAGGAACGAACATTAGCCGTGGAGAAGGCGCAGGAACTCGCCCCCGGAATCGTGTTCTTTCCGGGCGCGTGGAACACAACCCTGGTTAAGCAGGAGGATGGGATCGTGGTGCTAGAAGCGCCGATTTCCAGCGGCTACTCCGGGCGTGTCATAGCTGAGGCGCAGCGCCGCTATCCAGGAGCGCCGGTCAAGGCGGTTATATCCACATCCGACTCCTGGCCGCACGTCGGAGGAATCCGCGAATACGTAGCGCGTGGCGTGCCGGTTTATGTTCTCGACCGGACTCTTCCATTGTTACACCGCCTGGTGGCGGCGCCCCGAACTCGGCTTCCGGATGCGCTGGCGCATGCGCCGCGTACACCGCGATTTGTGCCGGTGAACGGCAAAACCGTGATCGGTTCGGGACCCAATCGGATTGAACTCTACCCCATCAACGGCCAGACGACCGAACGGCAGATGATGGCGTACTTTCCCGGCCACAAGCTGCTGTATGGAAGCGATGCTTTTCAGAGATTTGATAACCAGTACTTTTACCCGCAGACCATCAGCGAAGTTCGCGATGCCGTAGCCCGCGAGCATCTCAACGTGGTTACATTTTTCATGATGCATATGGAGCCGACCCCCTGGCGGGAACTGCTGAAGGTGCATGGTGGTCCCATCCCACAATCATGAGCTCAGCAACGACGGGTTGTACGGCGGAGCCGCTCCGTGCAGTAAACTTTTTACCGGGCAGAAGACCGCGTCGTGCTCTACCGCCGCGATGTATGGCGCATCTGCCGAGAACTGACAACCGAGAACTGACAACCGAGAACTGACAACTGCCAACTGCCTCTGACACCCGGGAACTGAGAACTGCTTCGGTGGAGTGGCTCACCCTGGCCGGCTTTTGCGCTTTTCTTTTCTACTTCGGACTTGGCGCCTTTGGGCTGGTTGGCGCCGACGAGCCGCGGTACGCCCAGGTGGCGCGGGAGATGCTCGAGCGCCACAACTGGGTCACGCCATTTCTTTACGGTCATCCCTGGCTGGAAAAGCCTATCCTTTACTACTGGCAGGCGATGGTCTGCTACAAAGTGTTCGGGGTGAGCGACTGGGTGGCGCGCCTGCCCTCTGCCATGGATGCCACGGCCATGGTGGTGGCCATATACCTTTTCTTTCGCCAGTTCCGCCGCGGCTTTCAGCTGGATGCGGCCTTGATAACCGCTTCCACAGCCGGTGTGATCGGATTGGCACGCAGTGCTTCCACGGACATGGCGCTGGCGGCACCTTTCACTATCGCGCTGATCGCCTGGCTGGCCTGGTATGAGGGCGGAAAGCGGCGCTGGCTGCTGGGGTTCTATTTTTTTCTGGCGCTGGCCACGCTTGCCAAGGGGCCGGTGGCGGTGGTGCTCGCGGGCATCATCATTCTGCTGTTCGCCGTCGCCTGGAGAAACTTGCGGCTGATTGCGCAGACCTTGTGGTGGCCGGGTGTGCTGCTGTTTCTTGCTGCCGCGCTGCCCTGGTACATCGCCGTGCAGCGGGAGAACCCTGGTTTCTTTCATAGTTTCATCGTCGAGCAGAACTTTGCCCGCTTTGGCACTAACCTGTATCACCACGCGCAGCCCTGGTGGTATTTCGTGCCAGTGCTGCTGCTCGCCATCGTGCCTTGGACGTTTCTGGTGGCCTCCGCGTTCGCCGGGGCAGTGCGGCGATGGAAACGCGAGCCTGATGTGGAAGACAGGACTATTCCCGCCGACAGCTTCTTCCTGACCTGGATCACCGTGGTGTTGGTGCTTTTTTCGGCATCGCAATCGAAGCTGCCCGCCTACATCCTGCCGGCAGTGCCCGCCTGCGCCATGCTGCTGGCGGATTATCAGCAACGCGTGCTCGTCGCCGGCAAGCGCCCGCACACCGCCTGGCTGGTGCTGCACGCGGCGACGGCTGGGGGAGTGATGGGGCCGGCACTGCTAATGGCGTACATAGCTCTAGGACAGAAAGCGACCGGGCAGGCGCTGGTCATCGCCATCGTGGTTTCAGCGGTCATGTTTCTCGCCGTCCTAATTACGTTGGCGCGGCGCGGGGTGCGTGTGCTGCGCTTCATTACTCTGATACCGGTGATCCTGGCCGTGGCTCTGATTTTGCGCCTGGGGAGTTCACCCCTGGACCGCACGCAGTCGGCGCGCCCGGTGGCGCAGGAGTTGGCGGCCATGGAGACAGCACGATTACCGGTCGCCGTCTTCAATGCTACGCGGGAGACAGAGTACGGCTTGGCTTTTTATCGCAACCAGGTGGTTTCTAGCTACAACCGAGGAGAGATTCCCGCGGGCCAGCACCTGCTGGTGGCGCGCGAAGGTTCTGAAGATCAACTGAAGGCGATGCTGCTGGACCGGCGCATTTCCCACCTGGGCGGGCTTCCTACCGAGCACCTGGAATATTTCTGGGTGAGTGCGCCAGGCATGCCTATGCCGGGCATGAAAAACCATTAGTCAGGGGTCGGGAGTCAAGAGCCAGCAGCAGAGTAGCTGCTAGTTGTAGTTGGCAGTTAGAAGCTCGTACCCACTACCCACTACCCACTACCAGCTACAAACTACCTCCTCGCTAGGACCTCCGCACGTTGCGCCGTGTTCAGCTTCTCGCAGGCCGTACGCAGCACCAGACGAGGTGCGCGTGCCCGAATGCGCAGGAGGTACGGAACGGCACACTTCGGGCTCTTCTTAGCCCACTCGCGCAACAGCCAGCCCAGACCTTTCTGCACCATTTCATCCTCATCGTCCAAGAGCCGATCGGAGACGCGGCGGATCTCGGGCTCAAACATCTCCTTACGGGCGCCCCGGATCAACACGACCGCGGCGGCTCGCCTGCGCCATCGGTTCTGTGACTGTGCCCAGCGCAGCGCGAGGCGAGCACGGCGCGGGTCGGCCACGAGCATCGGTCCGAGCAGCATGTGAACCAAGGCATCGTGATCGTCCCAGTTGCGTACCCGGTCCAGCCAGCTTTCGAGCAGGCGGAACTCTCTCTCACCAAATTCGGGCACAGATTTCTCCAGCAGCAGTACGGCCATGGCTTTCTCTTCGACCACGCGTTCGCGGAAAAGCTTGTCGGCTACTTGCAGAAGATAGTCCGGCCCGGCCTGGGCGAGGATGGCGCGGCGCATGCGCACAGCCGCTTTGCGCAGGTCGGGGGTGCGCCAGCCATGGGAGGCCACAGGTTCCGTGAAGAAGCGCTGCACGCTGGCGGCATGATCGGCGGAACCGTAATTGTGCAGCAGCTTGCGAATGTGCTTCGCCAGGTTGGCGGGAGAACGCATGCTGGAATCCTAGGCGGAAGGCGCTGCCTGGGCCACGGGTTGCGGCTGGGAAGCGCGCACCACGCGGTCATAAATCCACAGCAGCGCGGCGGTAAGCACGCCCACGGCAGCCAGGACCAGCCAGATGCCTGCCGGCCGGTGCCTGACTTCGCCGAACTGGTGAAACAGCACCCCGCCAAACCAGCCGCCAATCAGCGAGCCGATGCCGATGGGAAGAAAGGCAAAACCCATGTAGGTGCCCTGCTGGCCGGAGGGCGCCAGGTGGGAGATGTATTCGTAGTAGCGCGGCGCCTGCGTGATCTCTCCCAGCGATATGGCGAACAGCGTAACAATCACGAAAGCTGGAGTGGGGTGCGCCGCCAGGATGAGCCAGGCCAAGGCGGAGATTAGAGTCCCGAGGATGACGGCACGAAACGCCGCAATTTTTTGTGTCAGGAAGCTAGCGATCATCTGCAGCGAGATGACGGTCAGCGGACCGGTGACGAGCATGAGCTCGGTATCGAACTTGGCATCCACGAACTCATGCACGTACAGCGGCAGGATGATGAACTCCTGCCAGTAAACGATCCAGTACCCGGTGAAGATCAGCAGGAAAAGCATGAAGCGGGGATTGGAAATGACAGTCCAGAAGTTGCGAGCTGCCTGGCCCAGGCTGGTGGTTTGAACTTCATCGTGGCGGCGTGGTTCCCGGAACAGCAATAGCACAGCAAAGAACATCAGGAAAACGCTGAGCGCGGCCACGCGAAAGACGTTGCTCACACTCATGTGCCGGTGGACGATGGAGGCCACAAACGGCCCCGCTGCCCCGCCAATGTTCACCAGCGTGTAATAAATCGAATAGCCGATGGAGCGGACATTATCTTTGGAAGTGCGGGCCGTGGTGCCCACCACGCAGGGTTTGACCAGGGCGATGCCCAGCGCCGGCAGGGCCAGCACGAAGGCCACCACCACGATCAGCGGCACGGAATTGCGCACCGGTGCGAACCAGGGCGCGCCCAGTGATCCCAGCAGGAAGTACGCGCACGTCAGGATGAAGTAGGCCAGCGAAAGAGAGCGGCGGAAACCCATGCGGTCCGCCACTGTTCCCCCGAAGGCAGCCAGGAACCACACCAGCCCGCCGAACAGGCCGGCGAGGCTGCCTGCCTGCTCGGCCGGAAAGCGAAGCGTCTCATGCAGGTAGCGCGCCAGAGAAGCAAATGCCGCATAGTAGGAAAGGCGCTCAAAAAGCTCGCTGATGTTGGCGACCCAGAAGGGGCGCGTGAAGCCGGTGCGGATCTCCTGCCAGCGCTGCGACAGGCTCAAAAGCGTTCTCCTCAGGGCCAGCCCGCTAGCCAATGACGGCGCGGAGCCGCTCTTCGACTTGGGCGGTAGAGCGGCCGACGACGCGAATCACCTTGTTACGGCGGGATTGGCCGGCGACTATCGTAACCGAGGCACGCGGCACATTCAAAAATTCCGCCAGGAACTCGACGCACGCCTCATTGGCCTTTCCCTCCACTGGGGGCGCGGTGAGCGTTAGCTTGATGGCATCGCCGATGACGCCGGTGATGGCGTTCTTGCGGGCGCGGGGGTGGACGCGGATGGAGAAAGTGACGCCGGCGGTCGTGTCCTTTACGGGAATCACAAGGCGATCTCACCACAGAGGCAGTGCATAAGCACTTAGCGATTAGCACTTGGCATTTAGCCAGTGAACCACTTCGGCCTGGCAGAAAAGGGCGCAGGCTAACTGCTGGATAACACTGAAGCTTGGGAAAAGCAATGAGCGTGGCCGACTAAGTGCTGAATGCTAATTGCTGGTTTTCCTTCCGTTCTTTGTGGTTAATGTTTTGCCCTTTCCCCGAAAATTGCCGTACCCACCCGGACGCAGGTAGAACCCTCTTCAATCGCCACCTCGAAGTCGTGGGACATGCCCATGGAGAGAACGTCCAGGTTCACGGCGGGAAGGTGGCGAGCTGCAATCTGGTCGCGCAGTTCACGCAGGCGACGGAAGTAGGGCCGCGCCTGTTGTGGGTCTTCCGTAAAAGGCGGGATGGTCATCAGCCCGCGAAACAGGAGTGCCGTGAGCTGTGGCGTGGCAATCAGCAGCTGTTCCAGTTCGGGCGAATCCGGCGCAATGCCGGTTTTAGCGGCTTCGCCTCCGACATTAACTTCGATTAAGACCGGCAGTAGCCTGTTAGTCTTCTGCGCCGCCGCGTTCAGCTTCTCTGCCAGGCGCAGCGAGTCCACAGAATCAACCGCGGTGAACAACTCCGCCGCTTTGGCAGCTTTGTTTGTTTGCAGGTGGCCAATCAGGTGCCATTCTGTGCCTGCCAATTCCTGCAGCGCGCCCGCTTTGTCGCCGAACTCCTGCACCCGGTTCTCGCCAAAGAGTCGCTGGCCGGCGTCGTAAGCTTCGCGGATGATTTCGGGAGGAAAGGTTTTGCTGACCGCCATGAGGGCGATCTCTTCCGGGGGGCGCCCGGCGCGGCGCGCGGCGGTGGCGATTCGTTCGCGCACCGCAGCCAGATTATTAATTACAGAGGACGCAGAGTTCACAGAGGAATTTTAGATTGAGGATGGGAGATTTTCGAATTGTCGAAGAAAAATTCCCTGAAGGGCAGATTCCAGTGAAACAGACACAAGGTCCTTCGACTCCGTGAACCGGTTCGCAAGCGAATCGGTCCACTTCGCTCAGATGACAGAAGAAAAAATTTCTCTCTCACAGCGACGTGAATATTAGAAGTTCAATGTCAGGGGTTAAATGTTTTCTTTTTCCAATTTCTTCTGTGCTCTCTGTATCCTCTGTGGTGAAAAACAGAGGTCACATGATGGCGGTGGGCGGCGCGGGGTCCTCCGGGCGCCCAGCGTTGGCCAGGGGCATCTTGATCATCACGCCGATTAGAATGGCCAGCCCAATCAGCCCCGAAATCCAGTGCGGGTTCTCGAAAATTTGCGGCAGCGAATGTCCCGATCCCACAATTCCTGCGATTACCAACCCGCACAGCGCCTCGCCCGCGATCAACCCGGAGGCGGTAAGCACGCCGGCGTTGTCCACGCGAGCTTTTTGCGCATCATTGAAGCCGCGGCGGTCGCGCAGCCGGTCGGTGACCCAGCGAATCACTCCGCCTACGAAAATGGCAAAGGTGGTTTCCAGCGGCAGATACATGCCCACGGCGAACAGCATGGGGCTGCGCACCTCGATCAGGATCATGGCAAAGCCCATGAGAATGCCGACTACCACCAGCGGCCAGGCCATGTTGCCGCCCACAATGCCCTGGGCCAGCATGGCCATCAGCCCGGCTTGTGGCGCAGGCAGCGCCGCGGTGCCGAAGTGGTAGGCCTTATCCAGGACCATAAGGGGGAAGAACAGCACCAGACCGGAAACGGCGATGCCAAACAGATCGCCGATCTGCATTTTGGACGGCGTTCCGCCCAGAATGTGGCCGACTTTCAAGTCCTGCAGCATTTCGCCCGCTACTGCAGAGGAAACGCAGACCACGGCCGCTACTCCCAGCACAGCAGCCACGCCGCCCACTCCGGAAACGCCCAGGGCCACCATCAGCAGGGCAGCGACCACCAGTGTGCACAAGGTCAGGCCGGACACTGGGTTGTTGGAGGAGCCGATCAGGCCCACCAGATTTCCGGAGACGGCGGCGAAAAAGAAGCCGAGAATCACCATGACCAGCGCGGCCACCACAGCTCCGCCCACCACTTTTGACATGGTCAGGTTGCCAGCGCCCACGATAAAGAAGTAGTAGAGAGCGATCATGGCCAGCAGCACTATCCCCACGCCGGCGAATACCACCTTGGCGTTCAGGTCCCGCTCGGTTCGGTCGGTGGCTTGGTGCGCGGCAGCAGACTTCTTCAGGTCGGAGATAGCGCGGGCCATGCCGGCGCCCAGTTGTTTGCGCATCCGGAACAGGGTGAAACCAGCACCCACCAGCATGCCGCCCACGGCAATGGGACGCACGATGGAGTACCAAACTGCGCCGGCAATTCCGCCCCAGTAGCCCATGGCATTGCTGCCTGGGGGCATGGGCAGGTTGGGTCCGAGAAAATAAATTAGCAGCGGCACCAGCAGTCCCCAGGCCACCACGCCGCCGGCAAAGTTCAGGGCCGCCAGGCGTGGCCCAATGATGTAGCCCACACCCAGGTAAGCGGGGCTAATGGCAGGGGAGGTGAAGGTGGTCATGCCGCCGGTGGCGACGCTGGGGGCGGTAGGGCCGCGTCCAATGATGAGCCCCTTAGCCATGGACGGAATCTTTACCAGCAGCTGCCGCGTGTACCAGAACAGATTGATCTGGGAGAGGAAATACATGAGCGCGCCAAATCCCATATTGGCGAAAAGGATTTTGGCGGCTTTGGCACCCTGTTGTCCGGCTTTGTGAATCTCTGAGGCGGCCACGGATTCGGGGAAGGGCAGCTCGGGGTCTTCCACCATCACCCGGCGCAGGAGGGTGACGAAGAGAATGCCCAGCGTGCCGCCGATGATCATCAGCGCTACCGATTGCCAGTACTTGCCCGCCAGTCCGGGCCACAAGCCAGCCAGCACAAACGCCGGAATTGTGAACACGGCACCAGCGGCCACCGATTCGCCGATGGAGCCAATGGTACGGGCAATGTTCTCTTCCAGCACCGAACCTTTCAGCAGACGCAGCACCGCCATGCCGATCACGGCGGCGGGATAGGTAGCGGCGATGGTCATGCCCGCACGCAGGCCCAGGTAGGCGTTGGCTGAGCCCAGTATGGCGGTCATGATCATGCCCAGGATCAGGGCGCGCAGGGAGAACTCGCGCATCTGCATGCTGGGAGGAACGAAGGGCTGGTGCTTCTTACCACCGAGGGAAGGGGATATGGTGGTAGTTTCGGCGCTCATAAGAACTCCTCGCGGCTAGCTGAGATGCAGACCCGACGAAACCGCGCAAGGTAGCACGGCCAGAGGCATCTTCACAAGGGCGGACGTCACGCATAGGGTAGCAGGTTCCGATGCCTCGGAACGCGCTGGGTAGCTCGGGCCCAAGCATGTGTCCATTTGCAGGATGGATCACGCAAGCGGATAATGGCCAGCGCTAAGAATCCTCGGAGGTGCTTTCCATGAGAACAGTTCTGAAGTTCACCATCCCAGTAGAGGCCGGTAATAAAACCATCACAGACGGCACGCTGCCCAAGACTATGGAATCCATCCTGGCCGATCTGAAGCCCGAAGCCGCCTACTTCTTCACGCAGAATGGAGAGAGAAGCGGATTTATAGTTTTCGATCTCAAGGAACCATCTCAAATCCCCGTGATTGCTGAACCGCTGTTCGTGGCCTTCAATGCCAAGGTGGAATTCCATCCGGCGATGAACCTGGAAGACCTGAGGAAGGCCTTGTCAGGAATCGAAACGTCGGTGAGGAAGCATCAGCACGCTGCCGGCAAGGCGGCCTGATCAGTACCAGCATTGGTGGCCTTTCACAGCCCTCGAAAGAGGGCTTTTTCTTTGGCTTTAGCCTTCCCAGACAAACGCGTCGAACACCCGGGTGGTGGAGAAGCCCAGGCGCTCATAGAGTTGTACTGCCCGCTCGTTGCCCTCAGTTACGGTGAGCGACAAGAGCTCAAAGCCGCGTTGGCGGAGGGCCCGCGTGCTGGACGCAATCAGCACTTCGCCAATGCCGTGCCCGCGCAGTTCGGGGACCACGCACACCTGGGTGACATGCCCCACGTCGTGCTTCACCCGTGAGCAAAGGATTACTCCCACCAGCGAGCGGGTCGGGCGGTGTACGGCTACGAATGATGCCTCGGCATCGAAGACCCCACATCCGGGGAAGCGCACTATGTTGTTAAGGAAACGCACCGAGCCGCTCAGGCTGCGGTACTGGTCGTTGATTTCGGAATCTATGTGCCCCCGATAAGCGGCTGTTATCACCGCTGCCGCTGCCTGGTAGTCGTGCTCCGTCCAGGGGCGAATCTCGATGTCGGGTGGCAGCTTGGCCGTTGTTGCCGCCGCTGACCGCAGAGGCAGCACCATGAACAGGCGAGGATGGCGGCGGAATCCCTGGTCCAGGAACGGGCGCGAGACGGCGCCGGTTTCGTGCACCAGCAGCTGCGCCTCCACCCGATGAATGCCGGGGGAACGCTGCAGAGTCTCGATGACGTGGGTGAGCAGGCGGACTTCTATGGCGTGGGCGCCATTACCTTCCGCGTGCGAGCCGTTGCAGCCACCCACGAACAGATCGCCAATTACCCCTTTGCTGCCTTCATATACAAAGAACGAATAGCCGAAGATGCGCCCGCGTTCGATGGCGGCATAACCGGGCAGGATCTTGGCGTCCACGTAGCGCAGGATCATCTCCGCCGAGCCGCGGTAGTCCCAGGAAAGCAGGCGCGACCACACCTGCGCCTCCCCTTCCAGCAAGGGCCGCAAATCGGCTGAGGAAAAATGCCTGAGGTCGAGGATTTCCACCGGCGTCTGGTCTGGCTGGATGGCCAGGTACGAACTACCAAGCTACCAATTACCTGCTGGCGGTTCAATGACGCATGGAATACGCCATTCGGGAACACAACGCGAACATGATGGCACCCCGCCGATGATGGGCGTTGAGCGCAGGCTGCTTCTGAGTCCTTTAATCTTTTCAGCGGGATTCGCGCAAACCCGTCGGGGTTGTTTAAAATAGGTTTTTAAGTCCCATGAACCTGCCTGCTATTCAGGAGGAGCTGCGTCAGCAAGGCATTGACGCGTGGCTCTTCTACGATCACCATCACCGTGATCCCATCGCCTACCGGGTGCTCGGCTTGCCCGATGGCACCATGGTGACGCGCCGCTGGTATTACGTGATCCCGGCCCAGGGCGAACCCGCCAAGCTTACCCATCGTATTGAGCCACATCACCTTACCTCGTTGCCCGGCAAGGAGGAGAAGTACTCCGCCTGGCAGGAGCTGTTCGAGAAGCTTAAGGCGATGCTGGCTGCCTACAAGAACGTGGCCATGCAGTACTCCCCCGACAACCGGGTGTTTTTGGTTTCCATGGTGGACGCGGGCACCGTCGACCTGGTGCGCAGCTTCGGCAAAAACGTGGTCAGCTCCGGCGACCTGGTAGCGCGCTTTGAGGCCACATGGACCGAAGATCAAATCCGCAGCCACTTCGAGGCCCGGGATGCGATCGACTCCATTGTGACTGCGTTCTGGCCGGAAGTGGGCCGGCGGGCCCGCCACAGCGGTACCAGCGAGTACGAGATGCAGCAATGGCTGATGGAAGCGTTTCACCGCGAGCATATCGTCGCCGATGACCCACCCAATGTGTCTGTGGGCGCCCACAGCGGTGACCCGCATTACGAGCCGACCCCTGAGCGCTCGGCTGACATTAAGTCGGGCGACTTCATTCTGCTCGACATCTGGGGCAAGAAGGATCGGCCCAAGGCGGTCTATTACGACATCACCTGGATGGGTGTAATCGGTCCCGCGGCTTCGGATCGGCAGCGCGAAATTTTCGAAATTGTACGGGGCGCGCGCGATGCCGGCATTAACGCGGTGAAGTCGGCGGTATCCTCCGGGCGCAAACTCCAGGGCTGGGAAGTGGACAAGGCCAGCCGAGACCACATCGCCTCCCGCGGTTACGGTCAATATTTCATCCACCGCACCGGGCACTCCATCGGCACCGACGTGCATGCCAATGGCGCCAACATGGACAACCTGGAAGTGCACGACGAGCGCCAGGTGCTGCCTAATAGCGGTTTTTCCATTGAACCCGGAATCTACTTCCCCGAATGGGGCGTACGAAGCGAAGTCAACATGCTGGTGCGCGAAAGCTCGGCGGAGGTGACCGGCAAAATTCAAAACGAGATTGTGATTATCTGATGACGAATTCCCGATCGAAATTAACAACCGCAGAACTGGAACGTTCCAGCCCGCAGCCGATGACTACTATGGCTGTAGTGGCGCCCGCCGTAGGCTGGCTTATTCCCGGCGCCGGACATCTGGCGCAGAAACGCTGGATTCGGGGATTGATGTTGATGGTCTGCATTGTGGCCATGTACATCCTCGGACTAGCCATGAGCGGCCACGTTTACCAGCCCAATAGTGGTGAGGTGCTGGACATTCTGGGTTTTATCGGCGACGTGGGCGCGGGCGGGCTCTACATTGCGAGTCGGGCTCTGGATTACGGCCAGGGCATGATCCAGCACGCCACCGCCGACTATGGCACTAAGTTCATCATCGTGGCCGGGCTGCTTAACTTCATCGCCGCAGTGGATGCCTACCATATCGCCATAGGAAAAAAGAAATGACCGGCCTGGCTCTCTCCCATTTCACCGCCGCGCTGCTGTTCGCGGTATTCGCTTCCGTAGTTTTTGGCATCACCCAACGGGAAGGCATGCGCCACCAGGTGCGCTACGGAGCCTACTGCTTTGCCATGTTTATCGGCGGGGTCATCGCAGCCGGTTGGGTGATGTGGGTCATACGGCACTAGGCGGCCTTCCGGTGCCGGCCCTACGGGCTCTTCTTGTGGATGGCGCTCACCCAGGGCTGACGCTCTGGGCTAAATTCCGTTTCGCCTTACGGGCTCATTTGTAACCTACCTGCGCATAAAGCAAAGAGGTTCCAGCGTGCAAACTACGCGAGGCTCTCGCGTGAAACCGGGCTCCCCAACGTGCAAACCGCGGGGGTTTGCATTGAAACAATAGGATTTCGTTCCGATCGCAGCTTGCTTGTGAAACTAGTTGGGCTTCCACCTTGGTAACGGGCAGCACCGTTGCGGAGCAATGGGTTAGGCCGTTATACTGAGGCTACACTGCTCAGAATGGCTGGTTGGCCATCTCCGGGCAGGGGAGGGTCGTCTTCAGCAGTAGTGGAGACCTAACTCGGGCTACCAGGGCTGAGTCCTCAGGAAGTCAGTCCTCGCTTGTTTCCCTACTGGGTGCGGCTGCCGAAAGCCTGTTCGCCACCCTTTTGCCTAGTAATTGTCGTTTCTGCAGCGCCCCTTTAACCAGAATCTCGCGACTTCCTGTGTGTAACGCCTGCCTTCAGGCCATGCACCCGATCGCCGGCCTGGTGTGCGGCGTTTGCGGAGAACGGCTGGCCAGCTCTTACGCAGTTTCTGAGGGCATGGCTCGCTGCGGCGCCTGCCAGCGCCTGGAACCGTTGTTTGCCAAGGCAGTCGCCTATGGGAGCTACGAAGGCGGGTTGCGCGAACTGATACATCTGCTGAAATATGAGCAGGTTCGTCCTGCCGCTGGGGTGCTGGGGCGCATGCTGGGTGAGGCGGTAGCTACAGTGGCGCCGCTGCTGGATCAGGCTCAGCCGCTGGTCATTCCCGTTCCCCTTCATGCCGCCAAGCTGAGGCAGCGTGGCTTCAACCAGTCGGAATTGATTGCACGGGCGGCGCTGAAGTCGTCTGCGTTAGCCGCGGTTTCATGGCCGCTGCACACCTCGGTATTGGAGCGCTCGCGGCCCACCGAATCGCAGACCGGCCTGACCCGCCATCAACGCCGGGAGAACATTCGTGGCGCTTTTCGGGTGCGTGATGTGGAGACAGTCGCCGGCCGGAGCATCCTGCTGGTAGATGACGTTTTCACCACCGGAACAACGGTTTCCGAGTGTGCCCGCGTGCTGCGCAAGGCAGGAGCGGTGCAGGTTTGGGTGGCCACCGCAGCCCGTGTGCTGCGGCCCGAACTGACCTTTGCTGTCCGGGAAAATGCATCTGAGAAGGTGGAAGCTGCGCCTGAGCCACGGGCCATGGCAGCCACGGTTTAAATTCAGATATGTCTTTGGAGCTGAACAGTTCGATGGGAATGCCGGGCCGGGAGATGATGCCCGCGGTGCAGGCGGCGCACTCCCAAGGCGACGGCCATTCCATGCACGCTCCCGTGCTGGTGCTGAATGCTTCTTACGAGCCCATCAACGTCTGCGCTGCCCGCCGCGCTATTGTGCTCGTGCTGAAGGGCGTGGCCATGGCGGAGGAGGAAAACGGCCATTTCCTGCATGCCGCGCGCTTTGCCATTCGTGTGCCCTCGGTCATCCGCCTGCTGGAGTATCGCCGCATTCCTCATCAGAGCCGCGCGCTTTCGCGCAAGAATATCCTGCTGCGCGACCGTAATAGTTGCCAGTACTGCGGGACAGTTCTTCCCGCTGGCGAGCTGACCTTGGATCACGTGGTGCCGCGTTCTCGTGGCGGCGCTTCCACCTGGGAAAACCTGGTTACGTGCTGCCACGCCTGCAACCGTCGCAAGGGCAACCAACTGCCGGGGGAGGCGCACATGAAGCTGCTGCGCGAGCCGCGCGCTTTCAACCTGCATACCAGCCGCCACATCATGCGCCTGATGGGCCACTCTGATGCCAAGTGGCGGAAGTATCTGTTCTATTGACGAGATCATTGAAGATTGACGATTGCAAGGTCCGCCTCACGCCAACTCCGCTTCAGGGGCAAGGGTTCCAATCGTCAATCGAAAATCATCAAATCGTCAATCCGGGAACAAACCATAGCCCTTCAGCTACCCAAGGTTTCCATCCTCGTACCACATACAGGAAGTCTGCTCGGTGACGTTCAATCGCCACCGTGCAAGGCTCCGCATTTTCAATAACATACATTATGGTCTCCGGCCTTCTCGCTGGAACCGAAACTGCACCACCCCAGAGGTCACACTGCTGTGAGCCGCAGACGTAAACGTTTCCCAAGAACAGCAGGTACTTCCAGCAAGTGGCCCTTTTCGGCGCCGGCAAGTGCTGCGGAAACATTCAGGAATCCAACCGGAGAGACGATGGCTGAGAGCGTAATGGAACAGATAGTCGAAGATTTGCGGGCCAATGGAGAGAAGTATTATCCCGGCCGGGGTGCGCCGCGCAACATTCGGGTAGTAGGGCACACACCCAAGGCCGACCATTACATCTACGACATGGTGATTGACTTCGCCGACGGCAGCGAGCGGGTGGCGGCGAAGGTTTACCGCACCAACCGCTGCGGTCCCAAGGGTGCGCACGCTATGGCGAGGCAGGAGCATGGCAACCTGCAGCGCGTGTACCAGGCTTTCCAGAAGAAAAAATTAACCGGCGTGCCCCGGCCGCTGGGTGACTTCACGGACTGGGGAGCGGTGGTGGCGGAGAAGTTCAGTGGCTTTCCCCTGCAGTCCTTGATTATGAAGGCGGCGTTGCTGCCCGGCTATGCCGATGGCGCCATTCTGAAAGCGGCGGCGCGCAGAAGCGGCGAGTGGCTACGCGGCTATCATCGTGCAGTGGCCGACGGCGCGGCTTCCCTGGATTCCTCCTGCCTGCTTGAGGAATTGGGAAGACTATGCGAAAAGTGCCGCGGCGAAGGCCTGGATGATAATTCCATTCGCACTATTGTGGGCGGCTCTCGGGCAGCCCTGGCCCGCGCCCGCAAATCCCTGCCCTGCTCGGCAGTGCTCAATGATTTCACGCCGCTCAACGTGATTGTGGGTGAACAGGGAGTGGGCATCGCCGACTTTGCCAAAATGTCTCCGCACGGGTTGTCGTTCAACGATGTGGCGAATTTTTTGGCGGCCGTGGAAGCGCTGGAAAAATATCCGTTCTGCAACCGCGCCATCACCAGTCAGGTTCAGGGAGAATTCCTGGATGCTTATGGCATCAGCCCTGCGGAGATGGGGGTGCTGCGGGTGATGAAAATGCGCGCCCTGCTCAGCATGTTTGCGCAAGGACGGCGGGGCAGAGAGAGCGCACTGCGCAAGAAAGTGATGTGGGCTACCGTGATGAAGCGCTTCATCCAACAGGCAGCGGAGCGCTCGCTGGCGCCAGCAGCGTAGAAGCAGTGGTCAGTTGCCTGTTCTCAGTGCCCAGTTTTTGGCTGCTGGCGGTAAACGCACCTCCTTTAAAAATGGCTGACAGCCCATCTGGATGAGAACTGCCACCGGGGCTGAAGCCCTGATTCTTCGAATACAATAATTCGCGTGGCTAAAGCCACGCGCTTCCACATTTGCGCCAACGTCAACGATTTGAGATAACAAGGCGTCTGCTCACGTACGAAGAGAAGACGTTCAGCGCTCCGTAGCTGACAACTGGCCACTGACAACTGCTCTACTGCGGTTTCGTCGGGGGTTGTGGCTGTCCCTGGGGCGGATTAGGCTGCTGGGGTTGCCGCTGCTGTCCGGTCTGCGTTCCCGGTTGGCTCTGGCCAGGCAGTTCCTCGCCCTGGTAAGTGATCTTCACCTTCGATCCAAACCGCTTGTAATCCTCATACTTCACAATCTCGCGGATGTGGACGTCGCCCATACTGAAGTGCAGCACGTCGTCGGCCCGGGTATACACCGGGAACCAGTAGACGTTATCAATCTGCTGCCGCCAGGTGGTGAACTGAGGGAACAGATTCTCCTGGTTCTTCTTGCGAATATCGGGAACGCTTTTGCCATAGGTTTTCACAATCTGGAAGTCGTGGTCATCAACCCAGATGCGGCCCTGGAAGTACCGTTTATTCTTCTCAATCTTTTTGGGGGCTATGTCAAAGACGTAGCAGTGCAGTTCGTCTTCCTGTTGCGTGCCGCGGTAGAGGATGTCATATTCCGGGATCTCCTCGGTAGTCAGGACAAAAGGCATAAGGTGCCGAATGTCGTTCAGGTCCTGCTCGGTCATGGAGATGCCGCCATTCTCCAGCGTGGATTGGGGAGCAAACTTGACCTGCTCGAGGCGGTTGCCTTTGTCGTCGAACAGGACGTCAAAAACCTCCTGGTACTCTCCGGTTACGGTGTCGCCGTCCACCGTCATCACCTTCACCGACTGAGTGTACGCATACGCTTCGCGCGCCTCCTGGAACATTTTTTCCTTGGCGGCGAAGCGCTGAATGATCTGGTCTACGGTGGTGCCTTGCGGCTGGGCGGAGTTTAGCGGCCCTTCGCCGCGCTGGGCCAGGGCAGGCAGAGCGGAAAAGGCGAGAATAGACACGCCGTATAAGGCTAGGGAAGGCAGCGTACGGAAGCTCATAATCTCTAATTCTACGGGAATTTACTTTATTAGATGCGCTGTGCGGGCCCGGTGAGCCGGATTTTCTTGTTTGTAAAGGGCGCGACCGCAGTGGCCCTTTTCCTGTCTGGACCGACACAGCGAAGCCGGCGCAGGAGCGGGTTTACCTGGAAACCGTCACTCCGGCCACGATCTGGCGGAACTCGAAGTCGGTGAGCAGGCCGCGCTTTTCTATTGCGCGTTTCTTCACCTCGGCCAGGACGGAGGCGCGGCTGTCGGCGGCAATTTCCAGGCCCAGCTCGCGGGCCTTCAGATCAATGCTGTCCAACCCGCTTTTTTTGCCCAGCACGATTCGGCGCTGCGCCCCGACCAAGTCGGCGGAGTAGGGCTCAATCGCCTCCGGGATGTGGAACTGGCTAGCGACGGCGCCACTCTCGCGGGTAAAGAGGTTTTCGCCCACCAGCGGCTTCCAAGCTTCCAGTTCGTAGCCGGCGGCGCGACTCACGGCTTCCGAAACCCCGCGAACTTTAGCCAGGTCCATGGCCACAGGCAGGTCGTAGAGGCAGCGCAACGCCAGGGCAATTTCGCAGATATCGGCGTTGCCGGCGCGCTCGCCCATGCCGTTAATAGTGCCCTGCACCCAGGTAGCGCCACCGCGCACCGCGGCAATTGCGGAAGCGGTACCCAGGCCGAAGTCGTTGTGGCCGTGCCAGTGAACCGGCACGTCGGGACCGGCCCAGCGGCAAACTTCGCGAGTGAGGAATTCGCCGGCCTCCGGTCCGCAGGCCCCGATGGTATCCACCACCACGAGTTCGGTGGCGCCGGCGTCGAGCGCGGCCATGTATATCTGCTTGAGGAATTCGAGTCCGGTGCGAGTGCCGTCCACGGCGAAGAAGGCCACAGTAATGCTGTTCTCCCTGGCGAAGCTAACGGCCTCGCGCACACGGCGCAGCACCTCGTCGCGGGAGATGCCGTAGGCCTTGAGCTTAATGTCGCTGGTAGGCGCCTCAATGATGGTGGCGCGCACGCCCAGGCGCAGCAGTTCTTCCAGGTCAGCCTTCACCGCGCGGGAGAAACCCCAGAGCTCGGCTTTCAGGTTGGCGCGGGCCATCAGGCGAATGGCTTCTGCGTCTTCGGCGGAGACACGGGGAAAGCCGGCCTCGATACGGCTGACCCCCAATTCGTCCAGCTTGCGGGCGATTTCCAGCTTCTGCTGGGGCGAGAGCACCACACCTACAGTCTGTTCGCCATCGCGCAGGGTGGTGTCGTAGAAGCGGATGGGCTGCTTGCGGAGGAAAGCGCCGCGAATCTCCGGCCGGGCATTCAGTTCACTGACCCAGACTTTATCGTGCAGGTTATTTTCAGGCATGTCAGGCGCTTTCGCGGATGGCCATGGCCGGCTTGCGGCCGTAGGCATCCTCCCAGGAGATGACTGGATTGCGCAGCACGCCGATGCGCTCGATTTCGCATTCCATGACGTCGCCAGGCTTGAGATACCAGGCTTTGGGATCGCCACTGAAGGCGGCCACACCGGAAACGGTGCCGGTGGAGAGCACGTCGCCGGCGCTGTAGCCCATGGCGG
>DATFDP010000110.1:0-22698 GCA_035252015.1 Terriglobales bacterium | reverse complement strand
CCAGATCCTTCGGCGGGCTCAGGATTTCGGCTGCGGGCTCCCGCTGCGCTCACGCCCGCAAAACGCCTCAACTTCCACCAGCGCCGAGTAAAAGGTCGCGCCTCTGCCCATATCCGTAAGGCGTTCGGAAGTGAGGACGTTAATGCTGGCACCGCGGGGCGAGAGCTTGGCCCAATTGAGGCGCGCAGAAACCGTGCCCGCCCGAACCGCTCCGTTCACTCGTGCCCGCAGGAACGCCTCGCCACGATCGTTGAACACACGGACTTGGGCGCCATCCTGAATGCCGCGGGCCTGCGCATCGGCGGCGCTCAAGTCAAGGACATCGGTATCCTCCATCTTCTGCAGGGCAGGGAGGTTAGCGAACGAAGAGTTGAGAAAGTTGTCCGATTTCCGTGCCAGCAGTTCCAAAGGAAACCGCTGGGCGAGGTCCGAATGCCTCGACTCCTGCGGAGGGGTAAAACTGGCAACGGGGTCCAAACCTTGCTTCACCAGTTCTTGGCTGTAAAACTCCGCTTTGCCGCTGGCCGTGGCGAAGTTGCCCGCCGCGAAGGGAAGGAAAGGACTGGGGTCGGACGATCCTTGTGTGGAGGCGGGGCTTCGCCCCGCGTGTACGGAGCGAAGCTCCGTCCCCACATTGCCGAACATCAGCCGGATCTGCCCTTCGCGTTCCAGCCGTTGCCGGTCAATTCCCTGCAGCCACGGATTGGAGGACTGCAGGGCGCCCTCAATCATTTCATCTACCGATTCGCGGAAGCACTCTTCTTCAAATCCCATGCGCTGGGCCAGGGCGCGGAAGGTCTCCACGTTGGAGCGGCACTCGCCTAACGGTGCGATCGCCTGTTGTGAGACCTGCAGGTAATAGTGTCCATAAGCGGTTTGCAGATCCTTGTGTTCAAAGAAGGTCGTGGCGGGCAGCACGATATCGGCGTAGTCGGTGGTGTCGGTGAAGAACTGTTCGTGTACCACGGTGAAGAGTTCGGGGCGCAGCAACCCGTGCACCACCAGGTTGTGGTTGGGCGCCACGGCCGCCGGATTGGAGTTGTAGACAAACAGAGCTTTGACGGGCGGGTCATTCAGCTCCGTGAGCGCCTTTCCCAGTTCCACCATGTTGATCGTGCGTGCCGGTTGGCCCAGGGGGCTTTCGGACATCAGGTCTGGGCGCTGCAAACCTTCTTTGTTGAGCTGGAAGGCGCCCGAAAGCGAGAGCTGCAAACCGCCGCCAAGTTCTTTCCACGATCCGGTCAGGCAAGGCAGCATGCACACCGTGCGCACCGACATGCCGCCGCGCTCCGAGCGCTGCACCCCGTAGTTGAGGCGAATGGCCGCCGGCCGGGTGGTGGCGTACTCGTGTGCGAGCTTCACGATGTCATTGGCAGCGATGCCGGTGCATTGCGCAACCCGCTGCGGAGGATATTCCTGCACTTTCTGGTGTAATTGATCGAAGCCCAAAGTGTAGCGAGCGACGTAATCGGCGTCGTACAGATTTTCGTTGATGATGACGTGCATCATCCCCAAAGCCAGGGCCGCGTCCGTTCCCAGGTTGATGGGCAAGTGCCAGTCAGCGCAGCTGGCCGTGCGTGTGCGATAAGGATCAATTACCACCAGCTTGGCGCCCCGCCGGCGCGCTTCCTCTATAAAGGGCCAGAGGTGAACGTTGTTGCCGTGAATGTTGGCACCCCAGGCGATGATGTACTTCGAATGCCGGAACTGCTCCGGCTCGGTGCCCAGCTTGATGCCATATACAGACTTGATGCCTTCCTCGCCGCAGTTGGAGCAGATGGTACGCTCCAGTTGCGAGGCCCCGAGGCGATGGAAAAAGCGCCGGTCCATGGAGCCGCCGTTCAGCGCGCTTATTGTGCCGCCGTAGCTGTAGGGAAGGATGGCTTCGCTGCCGAATTCATTTGCAATCTTTTGGAATCGGCTCGCGATCTCGTCCAGCGCCTCATCCCAGGTGATGCGTACAAACGCCTTTGTGGCCCGGGCGCCCTCGCCCGCGGCATTTGAATTTTGCGGACCTTTCCGACCCACTCGCCGCATGGGAAAGAGAACTCGCTCAGGCGAGTACACACGGTCCAGATACTTCGCTACCTTGGCACACAGGAAGCCGCGCGTAACCGGATGCGCCGGATCTCCTTGCACCTTCACACCTCGTCCATCTTCTACGGTGATGAGTACACCGCAGGCGTCGGGGCAATCATGGGGACAGGCGGCATGGACTACGCGCTTCATGGCCACAAATTATTTCACCACAAAGACACAGAGGCACGCAGAAAGTTGCATCAAGTTGCTTTACGGCTGCTTGCTGAGCAGGTGCTCGAATTCGGCAGTCTGCACCTGGTTGGCTTCCTGCACACCTGTATAGTCGCGGCAGGTCAGAGAAAAGAAATTAGCGTCGGCGGCGAAGGTTAACACGGGCTGGGTGCCATGGTAGAAAGTGGCGGAGGTGGTTGCTGCAGGGAGACCCCCGCGGCGGGCGGAAAAGCCATTGCGGCGGCCGTTGATAAAATCCACCAATACCTGGATTTGGTAACGGTCGCTAATCTCAGACTGGTAGCTGCCGTTTTGTGAAACGCGAACCAGAGTCACGTTTGTCAGCGGCGCACAGGCTACGCCCTGCTGAGTATGATTGCAGGCAGCGAACGTGGGAATCAGAAGGATAACTGCCAGGAGTTGGGGCGTAGGCACGGCAAAATCATACGGCAAGCCCGTACTCGCCTCCAAGGTTAGGCCGACACTCAGCGGGCTCTAAGGCATTTGGACGAAGGGTGGATGCATGCCACAGCTGGCGCTCAATGCGCTTCCCAATCCCAGCCGGAAGGCTTCCACCTCCGGAGTGGAAGCCGCCGCCGGGACCAGAAGGTTGTAAGCTGTGCCGCAAACAGGGCAGCGTACCGCTTCGCGTAACGTGAAAGCGACAACTTTGCCTGCCAATTCAAGTTGCGGCCCATAAGCCAGTGAGGCAGCAAAAGCAATGGGATTAAACAAAACCGGCATAAACCTCCTCAGAGTGGTCGTAAACGCGCCATTGCTTTGCCCACAGCACTGGACAGCCGAAACACCGCTCCCACAGGGACGCCGCGCACGCGCCTATGGCCTAGTCCGGCCATGGCCATGGAGGCAATGCAGCCGCACTGCGAGCAATCGGGGTTGCCGCCGAACTGGCAAGGCTTGATTCGGCTCTTAAGGTCCGCGGAAATGGTTTCCGTAACGCCCGCAAAGACGCATTCCTGGGGTGAGCGCGGCGGGCTCAAGAATTCGCAGATGGTCTCGTCCTTCATGTCCAGCTTGGGATAAAGAGCGGCCAGGCGTTGAAGTTCGCTCACCACAAACGCGCGCTGCTGAGGGTTCAGGATTTCCGGGTCATGAGCCCCTCTTTGCGGAGTGAACAGGCTGAACCATATGGCCGCGATCTCCGGCCGCGGGGTCCAGAAGTCTAGGAACTCCTGCAGATAACTGGGACGGCAGAGCATTTGTGCGGTGATGGTGCAATGGATGGTAATGCGCCCGCCGGCAATGTTTTTCAGAATGCGTTCATAGGTGGCGGGTTTGCGGCGCTGGTCGTGCTCTGGAGCCAGCCCATCAATGGAAACAACGATTTTAACCCGGGGCAACCAGGACCAGATCTGCGGCAGGGGACGAAAGGCACTGGTGACCAGCTGGGTGTAAACGCCGCGCTTTTCCAGTTGAGGGAGCAGCGCCTCCAATTCACGATAGCGGACCAGGGGATCGCCGCCCACGAGGGAAAGGTGCAGAGGACGGTGTCGGTCCACCAGTCGAAGCACACCGGCGACCAACTCCTCGCCCTTTTTGTCCGCCAATTGGCGCAGAGTGACGCCGCCGCCCAGGTGAGTATCTTCGTAAGCGTAGCAGCCCGGGCAGCGCAGCGGACACTCGCGGGTGATTTCGATGGAGAGCAACGGCCTGTAGCCGGTGCTGATTCGCCCCCAGGCTCGGATCACGTCCTTGCGGTTCAAACTTCACTCCTTACGAAAATCCAGCTAGAAGAGGTTGACGCTCCCAGCAGTGGCGCGGGAGCGCTAACGACCTTAAAAACCGCACGAGCAGAGGATCTCTAGCAGAGATAGACGCAAAGCAAGGGCAGAAGCGGAGTACACAGCCAGCATGGGGCCCGAGTTAGGTCCGATACCGGCATCTTCGTCGCGACCAATGAAAACGCGGGCTCTTGCAAAATGCCGCCGAGCAAAAGAACCTGTGCGAAGAGGACTGCGAACACGCAGGCACGGACAGTCGTAAGCGGCAGGTCAACATAGGGCGAAATGACGATCAACAGGATGCCGAGCACCAAGATGAATACCATCGTCACCAGCAACCAGCGCTTCATGTTATTGAGTTGGAGACTTAACCAGATTTTAAGGTTGCACAGCAGGCTGACATCGGTCGCATTCAACAAAACATTTCAGGGCAGCGCTACTTTATTTCCAGCACTTCTTTTTCTTTGGCTCTGCTCATTTCTTCCATTTTCTTGATTTCATCATCGGTGAGGCGCTGAGTTTCCTCCAGCGAGCGGCGCTCATCATCCTCTGTGATCTTTTTGTCTTTGAGCGCCTTCTTGATCAACTCGTTACCGTCGCGGCGGATGTTGCGCACGGCGGTGCGGTGCTCTTCCAGGATCCTGTGCAGGTGCTTCACCATGTCGCGGCGGCGTTCTTCGGTGAGCGGCGGTACCGGCACGCGGATGATTTTACCGTCGTTCATGGGGTTTAGCCCGAGGTCGGCGGCGCGGATCGCCTTCTCGATGTTGCCCAGCGAGGTGGGGTCGAAAGGCTGCACTGTGATCAGTTGCGCTTCGGGGGCGTGTACCTGGGCAATCTGGTTGAGGGGCATGGCCGAGCCGTAGTACTCCACCTGCACGCTATCGAGCATGTGAACGTTAGCGCGCCCCGTGCGCACGGCAGCCATTTCACGGCGGAAGTCCTCTACAGCTTTATCCATCCGCCCCTTCAGGGTGCCGTAGGCCTCCTTAAGCCCGGGTATTGCAGCCATGGTTGCTTGCGCCATCGTTTTCATCCTCGCTAATAGGATATAGAGGGCAAATTATAAACCCTGGGTGTTTTGGCCCAAGCAGGGGCTGCAGTGCAGAGCTCGTGGAATGAGTATGTTACAGGAGAAGACCTGTCTGCCGGAAGGACTGTCACTACGGTAATCAAGACTTTCGCCTAGACGCAGGGTTATAACCCAGCGAAGTTCGCAGTAATGGGGGAAAGGATCAGATATGACTCGATTTGGGAAAACTATGGCCGCGCTGGCGCTGGGCGCTTCGTTAGGGCTGAGCACGGTGGCAGTGGCACAGAACGATGTGAAGCACGACCGGCAGGACTTGCGCCACGATCGCAAGGATCTGCGGCACGACAACCGCGACCGCGTTCATGACCGGCGCGATCTGGCCCACGACCGGGCGCAGGTTCGCCAGGATCTTCGCAAGGGGAACAAGGCCGCAGCTCGTGCGCAAATGCGCGACATCCGCGCCGACAAGCGCGACTTGCGGCACGATCGTCGTGACGTTCGCCATGACCGGCGCGACGTCCGCCACGACCGCCGCGATGTGCATCACGATGTTCGCGGCAAGTAGGTACGAAGCAAGGGAGCAACAAGAAGGGGGCTAGTCAGGGCTCGCGGGGCCGAGCCGGGGCTAGCCCCCTTTCGCTTGAAGAATGTAGATTGAAGATTTTCGCGTATTTGCCCATTGTTTTGCGATTCTGAGTCGCGCGACCAAGCGCAGTGCAGAAACGCGGCCAGGGACCTGCTTTTTGTCCGTTCTCTCCATTTGTCCATAGGTTTCCTAGGTGGATTGCCATGAGGGCCGCGCAGTTTGAACCCGGTCAGGTGGCGAAACCAATGCCGGCTGACGTATGCTCGGGGCGTGCAGCGGCCTTCTGCCCAGTCTCCGACGCTGGGACTCATCCTGGGGCTAGTCATCACGCTGGCGGCGGTGGTGGCTTACTCCTGGTACATCACGCTGCAAATCCGCGGCCTGCGCGAGTTGCAGAACAACCTGGCTGACCGCAATCGCAAAGATTCGCTGCAGCTGTTGCGCATTCAGGACGATCTGAATTCCCTCGGGTTGGCTATGCGCGACATGCTGGATAACGACGAGCCCTATCCGCTCACCGCATGGCAGGCGCAATTTCAGCGCGTGCGTTCCGACCTGGACGACGCGTTCCGCCGCGAAGAAGAGCTGGCGGTAGCGCGGCGCACGCCCGAGCAGCGCGAGTACCTGGGCAAGTCGTTGGCCCAGTTCTGGGACGCAGTGGGGCGAACCTTCGGCCTGGCGCAGGCGGGCAAGCAGGCGGAGGCGCGGGAGCAGATTCGGGTAACCTTGCAGGCACGACAAGCCGCGCTGAGCACGGCAGTGGCGCGTCTGCTGGTGGAGAACAACGAAGCCGAGCAGCAGGCGGCGCAGCACATCGGCGAGATCTACGACCGCGTGCAGCGCCAGGTGTACATCTTTCTCACCGCGATTCTGATTGCGATCCTGTTGACCAGCCTGTATGTGATGCGCTCAAACCGGCGGCTTTTTGCCCATCTGGCCACGCTTTCCGAGCAGCGCAGCGAGCTGGCGCAGAAGCTCATCAACATGCAGGAATCCACACTGCGGGAAATTTCCCGCGAACTGCACGACGAGTTCGGGCAAGTTCTGACCGCCGTCGGCTCGATGCTGGAGCGCGCCAAGAAACATGCCCCGGAGGACTCGCCGTTGCGCGCGGAGCTGCGCGAAGTTTCCGAAGTGGCGCAAAGCACGCTGGAGAGCGTGCGCAGCCTGTCGCAAGCGCTGCACCCGGTGATGCTCGATGAAGCAGGTCTGGAGAGCACGGTGGAGTGGTATCTGCGCACGGTGGAAAAGCAAACCGGGATTGACATAAGCTACCAGAAATCAGGTATGCCATTTGCGGTGGATGGCAGCGCGGGCGTGCATGTGTACCGCGTACTGCAGGAAGCGCTAAACAATGTTGCCCGGCATTCGGGGGCGCGCCAGGCCTGGGTGCATTTGCTCTTCGAGCCGGAGGCGCTGCAACTGGAAGTGGAAGACCACGGCAAGGGCCTGAGCAACAATGGCGGGCGCCAGGGGATCGGGTTGGTGGGCATGCGGGAAAGAGCGGTGCTGCTGGGCGCCAGCCTTGAGTTTTCGCAACCGCTGGAAGGCGGCACGCTAGTGCGCCTGCGAGTGCCGCGGGCAAAATGTGAGAACCATGCCTGAGAAGATCACAGTTCTGCTGGTGGACGACCATGCCCTGGTGCGGCGCGGTTTCCGGCACATGCTGGAGGATCATGAAGACATCGCGGTAGTGGGCGAAGCCGGCAATGGCGAAGACGCGGTGCGCCTGGCGCAACAGCTCCAGCCGCGCGTGGTAGTAATGGATTGCGCCTTGCCGGGCATGAGCGGCCTGGCGGCCACGCGCAAGATTCTGGAAGGCTCAGCGCACAATGGCGCGGTTGCCCCGGCCCTGCTGATGCTGAGCATGCATTCGGAAGAAACGCTGGTGCAGCAGGCGCTGGCGGCCGGCGCTCGCGGCTACATTCTGAAGAGCGCCATGGACCTCGACCTGGCGGCCGCAGTGCGTAAGGCAGCGGCAGGCGAGAAGGTGCTCGACCCGCAACTGGCGCGCCCTTCATCGCTGCGCGGGGAGCGCAATTCGGGGCTGACCCAGCGCGAGCTGCAGATCCTGCAGCTGATAGTGGACGGCAAATCCAACAAAGAAATCGCTGACCAGCTTGAGCTCAGCGTGAATACCGTAGCGGTGCACCGCGCCAACATCATGGATGCGCTCGGCATACACAAGACCGCCGAACTGGTGGTCTACGCCATCCGCAACGGGCTGGTGAACATTCCGTGAACCGGCGGTCGTTTCTGCAGGGACTGGGCGGGCTGGCAGGCGCTGCTGTTCTCCCTTCGGAACTGTGGTCCGTTCCTGCCGCTTCCGGCATGGGCTTCCGGCTTGTGGATGTAACCGTCGAGGCCGGCATCCATTTCCTGCACAATTCGGGAGCGTTTGGCGGCAAATTCCTGCCGGAAACCATGGGCTCGGGCTGCGCCTTCCTCGATTACGACAGTGATGGCTGGCAGGACATTCTGCTCATCAACGGCATGGACTGGGCCGGCCACAAGCGGCAGCGCACGACCCTGCGGCTTTACCGCAACAATCGCGACGGCAGCTTCAGCGACGTGACCCGCAGCGCCGGCCTCGACGTCGAGATGTACGGCATGGGCGTGGCCGTGGGTGACTACAACAACGACGGGCATCCCGACATTCTGATCACCTGCATCGGCCAGAACCATCTGTTTAAGAACCTGGGCGGTAAGTTTGTGGACGTAACCCACACCGCCGGCCTGCGCGGGCGCGAAGCGTTCAGCACCTCGGCGCTATGGTTCGATTACGACCGCGATGGCTTGCTCGACCTGGTAGTGTGCAACTACGTGAAGTGGTCTCCGGCGCACGACGTGTTCTGCAGCCTGGACGGCAAGCACAAATCGTATTGCACGCCCGAAGCCTACCGCGGCGAAACCTGCTGGCTGTTCCACAATCGTGGCGATGGCACTTTCGAAGATGTGACCGCGAGCAGCGGAATCTTCGACACCAGCTCCAAATCTCTGGGAGTGGCTATGATTGACTACGACCAGGATGGCTGGCCCGACCTGCTCGTCGCCAATGACACGCAGCCCAACAAGCTCTATCGCAACCAGCGCAACGGCACCTTCAAGGAAGTAGGCGTAGAGGCCGGGATCGCCTTTAGTGCGGAAGGCAAGGCGCGTGCCGGCATGGGCATAGACACCGGCGATTTTGACAGCTCAGGCACGCCGGGCGTGGCTATCACCAATTTCGATAACGAGATGATCGCTTTGTTTCGCATGGGCCGCCAGCATGTCTATGATGACGTCGCCATGCAGGCCGGCATTGGACTGCCCTCGCGCAATACCCTGGGTTTTGGCTGCCTGTTCGCGGACATGAACCTAGACGGCGCCCTCGACCTGGTGGTGGCTAACGGCCACATTGATGAGACGGTGCGCAACATTCGTGGCAATGTGGGCTACGCCCAGCCGCCCCAGCTTTTTCTGAACGATGGCGACGGCCGCTTCCATGATGTGGCGGCTGAAATAGGCGCAGCCTTTGATCGCCCGAAAGTGGGGCGGGGTCTGGCTTATGGCGATTTCGACCGCGATGGCGACCTCGACCTGCTGATGACCACCAACAATAGCTCCGCGTTTCTTTATCGCAACGATCAGCTGGCCGGCAATCGCAGCATCCGCTTCCGCCTGGTAGGAACCAAGTCCAACCGCGATGCGATTGGCGCGGTGGTGCGTATCGAGGCCGGCGGGACCAGCCAGTCGCGCATGGTGAAGGGCGGCTCCAGCTATCTTTCGCAATCGGAGCTGCCCGTCACCTTTGGCGTGGGCAAGCGTGACCGCATCGAACGGGCGAGCATTCAGTGGCCCAGCGGACGGATGGACGAGTTTAAGGGTCTTGCCACGGGGCGCGCATATGATGTGGTGGAAGGTCGAGCAATTACGCCAGCAACAGGCTTCTAGTATTTTCTTATTAACCGCAATGATGATCTAAAGGACTTACGCCCTCTCGCCTGCAAAGCCTGTATTTATTGAGTGTCTCGCGTCGAAAACTGCAACTGGCCTTGGTTTCCAGGCACACGTGTCGTACGTTTAGAACACTTTTCATACATTGAACCCTATCGAGATCTTGCCCAAATTTGTTGCATGGTCTGTGATTGGCGCGGCGGGCGTGTGAAATCCGTTGCGCTATGGTCCGCAATTGTTTGCACTGTTCTGAAAGTGTGAATTGCGACGCAGATCGCTTCACAATACTTTATCAACAGCGTATGCTCATCTCCACTCAGCCGAACGGCACCTGCCCGCACGCTCACATCTGCAGTCCGACTGAAGCGGCCCTCCATCTCGCGACTTCTTACCGTTGTTAGGCAGGTGAGACAAGGGGAACTCGCACAAATGCTCGAGAGAATTTTTGTCTGCTCACGAGTCGTCGGCTTGCTTCTCTTCCTGTCCATGTGTTCGGCGACTTCCTTCGCAGATTCTGCGCTGTTGCAGGTCGGCTTTATCGCTGCTGATGTGGGCGGAGGACCTTGTGCTGATTGTGAGCTCGCAGTCGCTGTGCAGAACACTACGGGAAATGGTTTATCCGCTATTCCGTTTCTGAGCTCGATAACGCGATCCGACTTCCTTGACGCGACATTCACCGCGATCGATGGCGACACAAAGTCATTTGGGACTATTGCACCAGGTGGTCAGGAGTTCCTAGAGTTTCTTAGCAATCAGAGCTTTGGCGAGTTTGGATCTGCTGGGTTTTTCTCTGCAACGCTGAGCACAGCGACCTTCACTCTGGCGGATGGACGGTTCTTCAACGCCAGCACCCTACATATTAGCGCCTTTACGGAGATTGGCACGCTTGGTAATGCCATCGTGGTGGCGGGCACCATACCTGCGCCCGCGACACTTCCCTTGGTAGGCGCCGGACTGCTTGTTATGGGATTTTGTGTTCAGAAGGGGCGCCAAAAAGCCTAATTGCACGGCGGAGTCGTAAACTGCGGATGGGAACTCTGATCCTGTTCGGTTTTTAATGCGGCAGCCCTGCCGGACAGGTTGACTATTGACCGAGGCCAACACGCCGCTTCTGAGCCGATTTTTGGGCCAGTTTCGGGCTGGTTTACAGGGCGACCGGAAGCCGGTTTTCGCCCAGAAATCGAGGGGGAGTAATCGATCGGTAAAATGGCTACACCGAAATCGAGGTCAGGTGGGGAGGCCGGAGCGAGGTAGCGTCTGGTCTGCGAAAGCGCAGGGAAACCTTAAAAATTTGTCGCGTTTTTGTCGCGTCCCAAGTGCAAGTGATTGGAAAATATAGCAGGCACTAATATTTTCTTAGTATTGCTCCGATTCGCCTGCGCAGTTAAATTCCTGTCAACTTACTTGCGCCCACTCCAAGGGCGCCGTGAGGATTCCCCAAAGTCCCGGCACTGGGGAGCGCCGGGAAAAGTCAGGAAAAGCCCCAGCCGGCTGGGCCGCTGGCTGGGGTTGCTTCCGCCGTCCGGCTGGGATAAGCGCAAGCGCCGCAATAGTGGGTCCTAACAGAAACAGTAAATCTTCGGCTGCGTCCTTCACAGCCGCATCTCGCGTCATGGGGGCACCCTTGCGCCTGCAGAAGAGGTATTACTCCGTTCTGACCAGTCTGTGCGTGCTGAGCTTCAGTCTTCAGCTTGCAGCCCAGCAAATCACCGGAAGCCTTCGTGGCACGGTGACCGACCCCTCGGGAGCGGTGGTGCAGAATGCGATTGTGACCGCCACCCAGGCCGAGACCGGACTCGGCCGGAGCACAACCAGCCGGCGTGACGGCACGTATTTGCTGCCGGAACTTCCGGTCGGCCATTACAGGCTGGCGGTCGCGGCTAGAGGTTTCAGCAAATATGTGCAGGAAGGGATTTCCCTGAACGTGAACGAGACCGCCACGGTGCCTGTGCGCCTGGTGGTGGGCACAGAAAAGCAGGAAATCAACGTTCAGGCTGATGCTCAGCTCATTCAGGGCACGGTGACCAGCCTGGGGAAAGCGGTGCTATCACGAGAACTGGTCAGCCTGCCCCTGAATGGGAGGAATTTCTCTCAATTGGGAGTGCTGCAGCCGGGAGTAACGCCGATCACGCCCGGGCTGGCCGAGGCGGGAGGCACACTGCGCGAAGGCCAGGCCTACGCAGTGAACGGACAGCGGCCGGAATCGAACAACTTCCTGATTGATGGCGCGAACAATTTCAGCAGCGTGGATGGCGGCTTCATTCTCAAACCACCGATTGACGCCATCGCGGAATTCCGAATCCTGACCAATGGGGCCAATGCCGAATTCGGCCATTCCGCCGGTTCCACCACCAACATCGTCACGCGCTCTGGCTCCAACAGCTTTCATGGAGCCGCCTGGGAGTTCCTGCGCAACGACGCCATGGACGCACGCAACTATTTTGCGCAGCAGGTGGAACCGTTGAAGCAGAACCAGTTCGGCGGCACTTTAGGCGGGCCTATTCGCAAGGACAAGACATTTTTCTTCGGTTACTACGAGGGATTCCGCAACCGCCAGGGAGAAACCCAATCCGCCACGGTGCCGTCGCTCCTGGAAAGGCAGGGAAATTTTTCTAAAACCATTGACCCGTCCACCGGCAAGGTGGACCCGCTGATCAACGAGTTTACCGGGCAGCCTTTCCCGGGAAACCAGCTGCCGTTTATCAATCCCATCGCGCAAAATCTGCTGCCGTTTTTTCCTTTGCCCAACCTGGGCACAAATGTGTTCATCGCCACACAGTCTCTGCACGCTGATAACGACCAGTTCGGCGTGCGCGTGGACCATTATATTTCACCAGCCGACACGCTCAACTTTCGTTACATGTTCAGCAACAGCAGCACGTTGGACCCGCTCTCCACGGCAGGCGCTGACGTCCCCGGTTTTCCCGTCGGCGAGGACCAACGCGCACAGAACTTTGTAGCCCAGGAAACGCACTCGTTCTCGCCCGCAATGATCGGGGTGGGGCGGTTCTCGTTGCTGCGCAACAAATTCCTTCTCAATGAACACATCAACCACACTTCGCCCAGCGACCTGGGGTTCCAGTATCAGCCCACGCTTGCTTCAGCTGCCGGTCCTCCCTTCATCCAGGTCAACGGCTACGCCTCCATCGGCGATCCGATTACCGGCCCGCGCCAGACCTATCAGAACTCGTTCGACTGGTCCGGATCGCTGACGTGGATTCGCGGTCAGCATGAATTGAAGTTTGGAGGTGGTTTCCAGCACAACCAGATTAATGTGCTGCAGGGCATTGCCTCCAACGGGTTTTTCGTCTTTGCCCCATTTCCCGTCAGCAACGCATTTGCCAGCTTCCTGTTCGGTCAGCCGGTGTTCTTTCTACAGGGTGGAGGGGATCTGTCGCGCGGCTTGCGCGGGAACAGCTCCAACGCCTATGTCCAGGACACTTACAAGGTCACGCCCCGGCTGACGCTGAATGTGGGAGTGCGCTATGAACTGCCTTCGCCTTACACGGAAATTCATAACCGGCAGAACCTGTTTGTGCCGGGCGCGCAATCGCGGGTTTTCCCCAGCGCGCCAGCCGGGCTCCTTTACCCCGGCGATCCGGGAGTACCCGGCGGCCTTATTCCGACCGACAAGAGGGCGTTTGCTCCGCGCCTCGGCGTGGCCTGGGACCCCACCGGCAGCGCCCACTGGCTGGTCAGTGCCGCTTACGGAATTTTCTATGAACCTTATTACACCGGCGTAGGAGGGCCGCTGCAGGATCCCATCAGCGCGCCACCTTACCTGCAAACGCCGCAGGTCAATCTGCCTGATTTTTCCAGCCCCTTCAAGGGTGGCAACCCGTTCACGCTCAGCTTCTCTCAGCCTATGACTCTGCTGGTGCTCAACCCCAGGCTGCCGCTGCCCTATGCACAGGACTGGAACCTGAATGTGCAAAGATCATTCGGCTCCGACTGGCTGTTCCAAGTCGGTTACGTGGGGACCACGGGCGTGAAGTTGCCGCGCTTCATCGAGGGCAATCCGGCGGTATTTATCCCCGGGCAGTCGAATGAGAATAATGTGAACCAGCGACGCCTCTACTCAGGATGTACCCTCGCGAACCCCAATAATTGCGTGTACGGGTCGGTGGGCGAGATCGCCGGTGTTGCCAACTCGTCTTACAACGCGCTGGAATCCAGCCTGCGCAAGCGCTTCAGTCATGGATTATCTTTCCTGGCGTCTTACACCTACTCCAAGAGCATTGATGACGTTTCCTCGTTCAACATCACGGGCTCCGCAGCCAGTCCGGTGGCCGGAGAGAACGACCTGCCGCAGAATCCGTTCAACCTGGCCGCGGAGCGCGGGCGCTCCATGTTTGACGCGCGCCACCGTTTCGTCCTGAGCTACGAATGGAGCCTGCCCTGGTGGAAGCAGCCGCGCGCCTGGTACCAGCACGTGCTCGGCAATTGGCAGGTGAATGGCATAACGACCTTCATGAGCGGCACGCCCTTCACCGTATTCGATTCACAGGATGTTTCACTGCAAGGAACGGCGCCGGAGATTACCGGATTTTCCAGCAACCGCCCCAACCTGGTAGGCGACCCTAATGCCGGACCACATACCGTCCAGGAATGGTTCAATGTGAATGCCTTCCAGCGGCTCGACCTGCAGACCCAAGCGGGTCAATTCGGCTCTGCGGGGCGCAACATCGTACAGGGGCCCGGACTCGAAGATTGGGATTTTTCCGCTCTCAAGAACATCCCGCTTGCGGAAACTAAACAACTGCAATTCCGGGCGGAATTCTTCAACCTCTTCAATCACTCGAATTTCCGGCTGCCGGACAGCGACATCAGTTCGCCCACGTTTGGTCAAATCCGCGAAGCTCTGCCGCCGCGGTTAGTCCAAGTCGCCTTGAAGTTTCTCTTCTGAAAAGCTGCGACTGGAGAACAGGCCGGCTGGCTAGGAACAGTGCCGGGTCAGATGGTTGCCGGAGCGGGTGTGCATCTCCGCCATGTACTGCTGGAAGCGGTGGCGGGAGGGCTCAGGCATATATAGAAAGCGCAATCCAAGGCGGCCCTGGGCGTCAATCCAGGCGGTGTGGCCGGTGGCCACCACCACGGAAGGATTGGCGCTAGGCAGCTGGAAACGCGCGCGCACCGTACGCGTTATCCGCATGGGATGCGCCAGGCGCAGCGACAGGCCTTCATTGCTGACGTTGACGGTACGCGCTTCCAGCGTGGGCCCGCCGGCATAAGTGATGGCGGCGGGAGTGTCCACGGGATAACGGAAGTACCGCAGGTGCTCGCGCGTCATCAGCAGCAGGGCAATGCGCAGGTAGGGCCGAGACCGGGCGGGGGAGGAGTACTTGTGGAGGGCTGAATTGGCCCCGCCTTCCAGAGCGGTTTGTACGCTGATGGAATCATCTACGAGGCCGAGGATGGGGGTGGATTTGCAAGCCGTGGCGGAACGAATGGCGCTGATTGCTTCGTTTACACCCGGCACGGTGGTGAAATCGGCGATAAGGCCGTCAAAGTGCCGGCGGAGGAGGGCAGCAATGGCGTAGTCAGGCTCCGATTCCACTTCAGCCATGACCCCCCAGTGATGCAACGGAGCCAGCAGGCGGGCCGTGGAATGGGGGTCGCGAGTGAGAAGGAGAGCGTTGAGCTGACTCACAAGCATCAATTTACGTCAGTTCCTACACTTAGGGGCCATGACGGAGGTGCAATCCGGGGCAGGAATGTGGACGATGGTAGGACCGGCCATATTCGCAAGCTGCTGGAAATAGGCCGTGGGGGGATGTCCGGGAGGACGATGCCGCGGACAGGCGCAGCTCCGCCTCTAGTTACTTGCGAATCGGAAGAGGCGGGCTAGGATTCAGATGAGAGCAGTTTTGGGTTTCCAGTTTCAGGTTTCGACCTAGCAGTCTTAGCTCACAACGAAACTTGAACCATGAAACTCGAAACTGGGTTCCCATGAAAGTACTGGTCATTGCGTCTTCCCGCCGGATCCGGCGGCAACTCATAGAGCAAGCCCGCGGTGAGGGGCATGAAGTGACTGCGCTGGAGGAGAAGCTGCCGCGCTTTCGCTGGCGCCGGCCAAAGCATCGGGTAGTCGCAGGGGATGTGTTAAGCGAAAGGTCGCTGGCCCCGGCAGTAGCAGGCCAGAACGCGGTGCTCTGCTGGCTGACGCAGAAGGCCACGCGCCAGACCACCACCTATCTGTGGGAGGGTACAGCCAATCTGATCCGCACCATGGAGAAGCATGGAGTGCGGCGGCTGATCTGCATCAGCGCCTGCGGAGCGGGCGACAGCCGCGGGCATTGCGGCTTCTTTTACGACAAAATCATCCAGCCGCTTTTTCTCAAGCATGTTTTTGAAGACCGGGACCGCCAGGAGGAACTAATCCGCGGCACACAGTTGGACTGGGTGATTGTGCGCCCGGCTCGGCTGAGCAACGGGCGGTCGCGTGGCGAATACATGGTGCTCACCGACTTGCGCAACTTCAGGGCGCGGCGGATCGCCGTGGTGGATGCGGTGGAATTTGCGCTCAAGCAGCTGAGCAACAACTTCTATATCTTCCAGGCGCCGGTTTTAACCTATTGAGCCGTGGAGACGAAGGATAAGCTGGGATCCCAACCCTGAACATCCGAAGGTAGTGCCTGTTTTTCACTCCCCATTTAGAATGCCTGCATAGAGAGGCGCAATGAAAACCTTATTCCTGTTAACGCTGGTAGTGGCGGGTACTGCAGCTTGGGCGCAGACGCCCTATGATCTTTCCGACGGCCGGGACTTGCAGGCTTTGTGCCAGGCCAGCACCAAGGATGCCAGCCTGAACGCGCTGGCTCACACCTTTTGCCTGGGATACATTCGCGGGGTCGCCGAACAGGCCGGTCTCATCAAGAGTCCCCAAGCCTGTGTGCCGCGCGGCGTTTCCGATGAGGACATGAAAAAGCTGGTAGGCAGGTTTCTGCAGGACCATCCTAAGTATCTCCGGGAAAAGGCGACCACGGTAATCTCCGCGGCGATGCAGGCAGCCTTTCACTGCAAATAAGTAAGCTTCCTGTCACGGTCCCGATGGCGGGTCCGTGTGGGCATGCTTGTGGAAGAGTTTGCGGTTGATGTCGGGCCAGAACTCGTCAATGAGGCCGCCGGCGCTGCCGTAAATAAGAGCGATGCCGGCGCGGCTCATGGTCAGACTGAAACCGCGGTCGCTGTCGGGATAGTAAAGATTAGAAATGCCGCCGGCAGAAACGGCACCCATCACATTAGCAAAATTGAAAGAGCGGACGCCCTTGTCCGTGTGTGCCAGAAATTCCTGCGCCAGGGCATAGCCGATGCGGCGCTTGATGCTGCCCGTGCCCCGCCGGAAATAACGCGGGTCCTGCTTGAGCAGCACGGGATAAAAGAAGTTGCTGAAGAAATTGCTGGAGACGGAATCTCCCAGTGCCGCGCCGTAGCGTTTGCCGAACCCCGCGGCGCCCTGGCCGTATCCAGGAAACTGGTCGTCTGCCTGGCTGATGCCCGCCTGAATACCCACGGCTGCAAAGACAAACGGATCGAACGCACTCTTCACGAAGAGGTGAAATTTCTGGCGTTGGGTTAGCGGCGGGGCTTTCTGCCGGCTGGTGACGGCAAACATAGGCATTACCCCAAGGATGCGCTGCGACTCCTCGCGTTTGCGAATCTGCTGCTCCGTCTCCGGCTGGGCGGCATCCGGTTGCGCGGGTTGGGGCGCGGTATTCGGGCGCTCTTGCGCCCGGGCAGCAAGAGGCAGGCTTGCGAACAGAAGAGCGGCGACGATGCGGCGCAGCGAAACCATCAGTCAGGAGCCAATGTCATGGAAGACCTCCAGGAGATTACGCACGCGGGTCACTCTGAGGCCATCACCTGGTATTCCTCTATCTTGCCATCCGGCATTTCGTAGACCCAAACCGAGAGCTGCTTTTTCGGGAAAGTGACGGTATAGCGGCGATTGCTCATCCCGCCGCGCAGACCCTGGGAAGCTTGTGTAAACGATTGTGGCGCACCCAGAGGGCCAAGGCTGGAGGCGAAATCTGCCAGCGCCTGCGGAGTGAAATAGCTGTTGGCATTAGCCGTGAACAATGAGCGGTCAACCTGCCCGTGCTGCAGGCCGGCGAAGATGCTGCGGGCCTGCTGCTCTTTTTCTGCCACATGTGCATCCTGAAAGAGGAGAGGAGCGATGCGGCGGGCAATTTGGCTGGCAGCCAAGGCGGCATCTTGATTGGTGAGCACGACGACAGCGGCGCGATCGTCGGGGAAGACGATGTCCTCGGACGTGAAGCCGGAAACTTCTCCGCCGTGCTCGATGGCCCGGCGGTCAGCTTCGCTGGTGACGAAAACTCCCAGGCCGTAGCGTGTGCCCAGACCGTTCTTGAGGCGGACTTCAGTTTGCATTTCCTGATACAAGGCCGGCTTGAGCAGGCGCTGCTGCAGCATGCCGATGTCCCAGCGGGCAAGATCAGGCGCGGACATAGCTAGCTCGCCGGCGGCAAACAGCCAGCCCTTGCCCTCCTTGGGAGCGGGGTGCAGCGGTCCGAGCGCATAACGCATGTAGCCGGTGGGATCGGTGGCGGAGAGCCGCTCCTGGTCAATGTTGACCACGTCCTGCATTCCCAGCGGTGTGAAAACCTCATCGGACAGGAACTTCAGTAGAGGCATGCCCGAGGCTTTCTCCACGACGAGGCCGGCGATCACGTAGTTGGTGTTGGAATACTGCCATTTCGTGCCGGGATCGAAGTCGAGTGGCTTGCGCGCCCACAGGTCGAGAATTTTCCGGGCGGTAACGGGCTCGAGCATCATGGGCATTACGTAGTCCTGCGGCCAGTAATCCTGGTAGCCCGAGGTGTGGGAGAGCAGTTGGCGAATGGTAACTTCACTGGCCCGCGTCAGTTCCGGCAGAAAGCGGGAAACGGGATCGTCGAGTGAGAGCTTGCCTCGGTCGGCCAGCATGAGGATAGCCGTGGCCGTGAACTGCTTGCTGATGGAGCCGATACTATAGCGCATCTCCGGGCGGGCGGGGACGCGCGGGTCAAGGCTCCCATCACCATAGGCGCGGATGTAGGCGATTTGGTCGTCGCGCACGATGGCAATCGATGCGCTTGGCACTCCCGTGCTGGCCAGCAGCTCCTGGACAATGCGGTCAACCTGCTGCTGGTTGAAGCCGGGGTTCTGAGCGTGTGCGGAAAGGCCTAGGAGAACGGCTACAAGGCAGATGCCAGATGGCAGCTGGTGGTTAAAACGCAGGCGGCCGCAAAGAATACGCATGGAAACCTCGGCAAGAACAGCGGAGTGTAGCACGTGAGCATTCCCTTTCTGGCCTCGCCGTGACCGGAACTCCTGGGTATGGCTCGTGCTTCAACGACTGTGCCCTAATTACGCAACGCTCTGGCCAGGATTGGGGTGTTATGTTGAAATAAAACTCCGGACTGGCGATGCCGCCACCGGCTATCAATCACATTGCACCCCACAATCGTGTATTCCCTTCCCCTTGTAGGTTCTTCAAGAGTTTTCGGGCGTAATTAGCGGCAAAGCGCGAAAAATCTGAGTTTAAGCCCTTCCAAATTGCAGAAATCCATCGGTTACTATGAAATTCCATATCAATCTCCGAGATCGTAGACAGAAGACGTTTTGTTGATCATGTATCTGTTTGAAAACGTTAAATCAGAAGGTTCTCAACTACTTGGAATCTGCATTGCATAACAAAAATCCACATATTGATGTTTGTTGGGCCTTTTTAAGACAGATTCCAGTTGGTCTTTACAGAACTCAAGGTTTCGGGTTTCCCAAACACGATTTTCAACTCAGGAAAGGTAGGTGGGAGGATGTACTCTCAACAATCGTCTATCCGCAGGCTGGCGGGATTTAGTGGCTGTTTGCTGGCAATTGCGGGAATTCTGTTGTTCAGCTTTCCCTTGTTGGCACAGACGACCGTCAGTACTGGCAGTATTGTCGGCACAGTAACCGACCCTTCCGGTGCGGTGGTGAGTGGCGCCAAGGTCGCCATTACCAACACTGGCACTGGGCAAACGACAACCCTGACAACCAATCAATCAGGTGCCTACAACTCCGGTGCGCTGGCGCCCGGCAGCTACAAAGTTCAGGTCAGCGCTAAGGGTTTCAGCGGCGTGAGTATGCCAATAACAGTGCTGGTCGGCAACACCGCTACCGCAAACGCCAAGCTAGCGGTAGGACAGGAAAGCCAGATCGTCGAGGTGCAGGCTTCAGCAGTTCAGGTCAATACCGAGCAACCCAGTGTGCAGGGGGTATTGAGCGCGGCGCAGATTGAAAACTTACCAGTGAACGGGCGCAATTTCCTCGATCTCGCCCAACTTGAGCCCGGCGTACAAATTCAGGACGGCCAGAACTTCGATCCCACCAAAGCCGGCTATTCCTCTATCTCCTTCGGCGGCCGCTTCGGCCGCACGGCCCGTATCGCGGTGGACGGTGTGGACGTGTCCGATGAAACTGTCGGCACCACGACCGAAGACATACCGGCCAGTGCCATCCAGGAGTTCCAGCTTAGCCAGTCCACGCTGGACCTATCCAACGACCTGACCTCTTCCGGCGCGGTGAATGTGACTACGCGCTCTGGGACCAATTCTTTCCACGGCGAAGCGTTTGATCTTTTCCGTGACAGCTCCATGGCTGCGAATCTGCCCGTAACCCCAGGCTTCAAGGCGCCCTTCCAGCGTTCCCAGTTCGGCGGCCGCTTTGGCGGGCCGGTGATCAAGGACAAACTGTTCTTCTTCATGGATGGGGAACGGACAAAACAGGACTCCACCGCCCCGGTTTCCGTGACCGGTCCGCTCCAAGTGTTGTCTGGAACCTTCAACCAGCCCTTCCGCGAGAGCAACCTGCTGGGCAAAGTGGATTATCAGCTGGGAGCGAATGCGAAGCTGTTCTATCGCTACTCCTACTTCGCTAATTTTCTGCCGGCCACCTTCGGCTTTGGTTACTCCGTGTATGCCAATAAGGACTACACGCGTAACCACGTGGTGGGACTGGATTTCAATACGGGCAGCTTTACCCATTCCATCCGTTACTCATACCTGAAGTTCCAGAACCAGATCGTGGACAACACCGTAGGCAGCGGATTGCCGTTTGCCGAGTTCCCGTCGCCCTCGGCACGCATTGAGATGCGCATCCGTCCGACCTTCTTCGCCGGTCCTAACCTGCTGGCACCGCAGAGCACGCCCCAGGCCAACAACCAGGTCAAGTATGACGGCAGCAGGATCCTGGGTGCGCACATCGTGCGCTACGGCGTCTCCTTCAATCACATTCAGGGCGGCGGATTCGCTTCCTTCTTTAAGCTGGCGCCCCGCGTCACCTCCAAGAATGGCCCCTCTGAAGTCGCCTTCGCGGATGCGGGTCCGTTTCCGGGCGGCGCCACGAACCCGCTGAACTACCCAGTGGAGTCAGTCGTCGTGGGCAACGGCCAGGGCTTCAGTACCGAGCATCCTGCCCTGGGCTTCCCCGCCGGCGGACTTGGTCCGGACAACCGCTTCGGCGTTTACATTGGCGACAGCTGGAAGGTGAAACCGACCTTTACGCTGAGCGCGGGTTTGCGCTACGACCGCGACACTGGCAGAACCGATAGCGACCTGCCGGCGATCCCGGAAATCAACGCGCTGTTCCCCGGCCTGGGTAACCCTGTCCGCCAGCCGAATACCAACTTTGCTCCTCAGTTGGGCTTTGCCTGGGACCCCACAGGCCGTGGCAAAACGTCTATCCGCGGCGGCATCGGGTTGTTCTACGAGAACGTGATCTACAACAACGTGCTCTTTGACCGCCCGTTACGCCTGAAGACGGGCGCCTTCCTGCAGACCCCCACGGCCTGTTTAGCTGGCGCGCCGCAACCGGTACCGGTGAACGGCGGTGCCACGATCACGCCGCCAGTCGGTGCGTGTGGCGATGCTGCTGGCAACCTGGTTCCCATCGGCACTGCTGCTCCGCTGTTGGCAGCCTTTCAGCAGCAATACCAGGCGCTGAACCCCTTTGACCTGAATGCTCCCAACCCCAACTATGTTGGCAACCAACTAGCTGGCGGCGTCAGTATCCTGCCTGCCTTGTTTGCCCCCAACTACCGCACTCCCCGATCATTGCAGATGAATATTGGTATCCAGCACGAGATACGGCCGGGGATGGTGTTCACGGCCGATTATCTGCGCAACGTGACCACGCACTTCCTGTTGGGCGTGGATGCGAACAAAGCGGGCGACGTTCACTTCTTCGATCGGGCCGCGGCGATGAACGCGATTAATACCACCAATACTTCGTTTGGTTGTCCAGCTGGGCCTGCTGGCATCGGTTGTGCAATAACGGCAGGAGCGGCTTTCACGGATTACGCGGGTAACGGGCTGGATTCCCCCTTCGACACCGGTGGAACCTGCGTCCCAGCCTGCGCCTTTCCGGGGATCAACCCCAAGGCAGGTCAGTTCTTCATGCTCTTCCCCATCGGCCGGTCCGTGTATAACGGCTTGCAGATGAAGTTGTCGCAGAACGTAAACCATCCCATGCTCGGTATTCGGGCCATGAACCTGCAGGTTGCGTATTCGCTGTCGCGTTTCGAGAACTCCGGCGCTGCCACTGTTACCGGCACGCAGGCGGACGCAGATCAGGACTTCATCGTGCAGGCGGCCGACAACAACAACCCCAACCGTTTCTTCGGACCCTCCCTGCTGGATCGTACCCACCAGATTTCCTTTGGTGGATACTTCGACCTGCCGGGCGGTTTCCGTCCCAGCATTGCTGCCCACTTCTACAGCCCGCTGTCTACCGGGATGTTTGTGCCGGAGACCTTCAACCCGGGCGAAATCTTCTACACCGATTTCACGGGTGACGGGACCATCCAGGACCCCATTCCGGGCACGCACATGGGGAACTTCGACCGCGGCATCAATGCCAGCAGCATCAACAACATCATCAACAACTACAACAACACGGTGGCCGGCCAGCCCACGCCTGCCGGGCAGGTGCTGATCAGCCAGGGCCTGTTTACCCTGCAGCAGTTGCAGACCCTGGGCGGAGTGGCTCCCACTCTGCCGAACGCCGTTCCGGGCGAAGTCAATATGGACTGGCTCAGGGCATTCGACCTGAAGGTGGCATGGCACCATACCTTCAAGGAGCGGCTCACGGTGGAGCCCAGCGTGGCCTTC
>DATFDP010000109.1:0-21407 GCA_035252015.1 Terriglobales bacterium | reverse complement strand
CGCAGTCCACCAGGCTGTGCGTTACCTGAATGGGGTTAATGGTGAAAGGCCCGATGGTGAAGCGCTCGCCAGGACGGATCTCCCGCAGGTCGGCATCCTCCAGCAGCCCATGCTCTTCCAGCTTGTCTTCCACGTAGGCCAGGGTGAACTCGGTGCCGTAAACCGGAAGGTTGAGTTCGGAAAGAATCCAGGGCAGCCCGCCGATGTGATCTTCGTGGCCGTGGGTGAGCACAATAGCGCGCACCTTCTCGCGGTTTTCGATCAGATAGCTGATGTCGGGTACAACAATGTCCACGCCCAGCAGCTCGGCTTCGGGGAACATCAGGCCGGCATCAATGACGATGATCTCATCGCCCCAGCGCACGGCCATGCAGTTCATGCCGAACTCGCCCAGCCCCCCCAGGGGCACAATCTGTAGCTTGCCAGATGGCATGTTGGAATACTTGGATGCTAGCACAACGTCTGCCGCCGGGCAGTGCCGCAAGCCACCTGGTTAGTGCGTGCTCGCCTTTTTACGCACGTGCAGCAGTTTCTGCACTTCCGCTACCACTGCGCCGCTCTCATCCTTTACTTGCACCACGAAGGTGGGCTCGACCTTCTCCTGTATCTGCAATTGCTGCTTGATAGATTCGATCTGCTCCTCGCTCAGCCGGAAGCTGGCCACCATTTTGCCTTTGCCCGGCTTGCGGAAGCGAATGCTGGCGGACTTGTCCCACACGATGTAGTCGCGGCCCAGATTCTCGATCAGCATCAGCATGTAGAACGGGTCGGTCATTGAGTAAAGAGAGCCGCCGTAATGAGTGCCGACAAAATTGGCATTCCAGAAGCGCAGCTTCATCTCCACATCAACGGCACGCCAGTCCGCCTGCAGGCGAATGACCCGGATTCCGGCGCCCAGAAAGGGCGGCCAGAGATTCATAAAGGCGCGCATATGCCGCTTAGGAATTCGACGCATCGATCCCGCCTGGTACGCTCTCAAGCTCACAGCTTCGCTTTGGACGGCCACAGATTCCGTGTGAAAGCACCACCACGCCTTCCCCTGGCAAGCCCCGCTCAGTCCGCTGTGGAAGGCCACCTTGACCGTGGAAGCCACAGTTCCACCGTGGAAGCCCACGGCTTTGGCCGTGGGAATAAGGCTACCCAGCAATATGGGCTTCAGCCCCTGTGATCGCGTCCGTATGCTAACAAATGCGTGACGACGGCCAGCGCCGGAGGTGCTTTGCCCGCCTTGCGAGGATGCGGTAAGGTGGTAACAGATGTCGGGTGCGGGCAAAAACTCCTGGCTGATGCGTCGCGTGGAAGCGGCGCTGCGTGGCGGTTTCACCCAAGCCTACGAAACGGTAAAGGTGGACCCTGCGCGCTTTCTGCTGCAGTTGCAGGCCGCCTATGGCCTGCCCATTTCCACCTATCGCGGTATTTATTCGCTCGACCTCGCGCATCTGGATGAAGTCGCCGTCCAAACCATTCACGGTGCCATGAAGATTGCGGCCGTGGAAGGAGCGGGCCTGGGGTTGGGCGGCGTCCTCACCGTCTTGCCTGACTTGAGCATCCTGGCCGCCATAACGCTGCGCACCATCCAGAAGCTGAGCCTCATTTATGGTTTTGAATACAACACCGACGAGGAAACCGCCGAACTCTGGCTGGCTACCGCCAGCGCCGCCGGCGTGGACCTGAGTCGCGAGTTCCTGGAAAAAGAAGTCGTGAGCCGCCTGGTGCCGCGTATCATCCGCCGCATTGCCGTGCAGGCCAGCGGGGAAGTGGTGGAGAAGTGGTCCGGGCGTCTCATCCCAATTGCCAGCTCTTTCATCGGCGGCGGCCTTAATTACTACTTCGTGCGTGCCTGGGGTGAACGCGCCAGCGCTCATTTCCGACGGAAGCACCTGGGCGTACGCGAACGGCTGGCCTTGGCCTCATTGCCATCCACATGAGCGTCTCCTCCCAGCGGAACTTCCATTGCACAGCTATCCTGTTTGACTTGGATGGTGTTCTGGTGGACTCCACTCATTCGGTGGCCCGGTTTTGGAAGCGCTGGGCCGCCGAACACAATGTGTCGTCGGAAGAGGCCGTGCGGGTGGCTCACGGACGGCGCACTCTGGAAACCGTTCGTCTCCTGGCGCCGCATCTGGACGCCGAGGCGGAGACGTTGCGGATCGAAGCTATTGAGGCCGATGACAGTAGTGCCTTGGAGCGCGTGAAGGGTGCTCTGGAATTGCTTTCTTCGCTTCCCGCCGAGCGCTGGGCGGTGGTGACTTCGGGCACGCGTTACTTGGCAACGCGTCGGCTCGCCAACAACGGTCTGCCGCAACCTATTGCCTTTATCACCGCCGACGAAGTCAGCCAGGGCAAGCCCCATCCTGAACCCTACCTGAAGGGCGCGGAGTTGCTGCGCCTTCCGCCACAGGAGTGCCTGGTTTTTGAGGATGCGCCGGCAGGCATAGAATCTGCCCACGCCGCAGGCATGACCGCCGTCGCACTTGCCACCACCTATCCTGTAGCCGAGTTGGCTCAGGCCGAGGCCGTAATTCGCGATTTGTCGCAGGTGCGAGCGCGTTTGGATGGCCACGGACGCCTCGAGGTTGTGATTGGATAGCATTCAGCATTCAGCCCCCTTGAGCAGTTAGCAATTAGCACTTAGCCTTTTCTTCATAATCAGCACCAAGGTAAGGGGCTAAATGCCAGTTGCTAAATGCTAAGTGCTCGGTTTTCACTCCACGCACACCTCAAAGTTCGTTCCTTCCCAGCGTTTGTCGTCGGTCCAATAGAAGGTAAACACCACGCGGGTGCCGGCTGGCAGCTTGTCGGCGGGAAGATCCACAAAATGCATCCCGACTCCGGTATCGCGCGAGCCAGTGTCTTGGGCGGTGTGCCAGGCGTCCGTGCTCCAATGCACCGTAGCCGGCGCCAGTATCTGCAGGCGCAACCGTTTGCCCGGCGGCATGGTGCGCACCTTATGATTGAAACTCCAGATGAATATTGCGCAAGTCTGCTTTTCCACCACGTAACGCTGGTAGGTCTGTGGTGGCTGGTCGAAAACTTTGCCATCGCGCAGGGAGCGCCGCAGTTTCAAATACTCGGCATGGGCCCAGACGAGGGGCCGCGCCGAACCTGACGGCCGTCCGAAAAACAGTTCCAGCGGAACGATATCGTTGGCCTCCCATACCTGCTCGGGAATTAACCCGCTCTCATCTGCGGATTTTTCCATGTTGTGCAGCAGGGCTTCGGCGGCGGCCCGCCTTCCCGCAGCCAGTTCGTAATGCGCGCGCTCTCCGGTAAGCAACGGCCAGGCGCGGCCCACGCCCGTGCCGTCGAAGGGAGAGCCGTCATCGTGTTCGCCATAACCGTCGTCGTTGTAGCGATGCCACGACGGCCCCTGCGGCAGCTCTACTTTGAGCAGCGCGTCAATGGCTTTCACCGTGGAAAGGATGCGCGGGTCGTCAGGCGCGCGCAGGCCAAAACGCACCAGAGCCAGCGCGTCCGGGCTCACGATGCTGGCTGCTGGCTCCAGCGTGTCCGCCGGCGGACGGTTCTTGATGGGTACATAACCCTGCAAAGGCGAAGCGCATTCGGGCTCGGCCTCATCTGGCGGAGCGATTCGCACATAGTAGCCGTCAATGCCCAGCTTGCGAGCTAAGGGGCCGCCACTCTCGTAAATCCAGCGCTCGATGTTCGCATTCCAACTGTCCGCGGTTTCACGCAGCAGCGCGGCTAGTGCGGACTCATGCTGGATTTCCGCCAGTTCGGCCCCTACCAGCAAGGCTGCGATCTCTGCCGCCAGGGTGAACGGCGAATAGCCCGGGTCCTCCTCCCACCGGTCCTGCTGCGTCACCGGGCCGTTGCGTACCACGAATCCCGCAGCCCGCCGCACCATGGGCCAGAATTCGCTCAAGCGTCCATCGCTCAGGGCCCCCTCACGCCGCAACAGGTCCACTAGCAGGATGGGCAACGCCGCCTCGTCCATCTGAATGCCCTGCCAGTAGGAAGTGCCGTCCAGCCACATATTCTGCGGCCAGTGGCCGTCCGCCTCCTGTGTTACTCGCAGGTAACCCAGCACGCGCAGGGCATCTTCCTTCGCTTCAAACGCCAGCAGGCCGCCCCCGGTCTCCACCAGGTCGCGCGGCCACACCAGGTGATAGCCGCCCAGGTCCTCATCGCCTTTAGAAAAGCCCCACGGAATGGAAAGGCTGGCGATGATGCCGCCGGGAAAACTCTTTTCTTCGTGCGTCCGCAGCACGCACGCGCTGATGCGGAACATGTCGTGATTGCCGTCGCTGTCCGGCGGGTCCACATCCTCTAGCCAATCCTGCCAGCCCTGGATGTATTCTCCGCGTGCAGCCTCATAGCCTTCCAGCAAACTGGCCCTCGCATGCCCGCCCGCTTCGGAGGCGGTCTGGCCAAAGCCCAGGGACAGCACGAACTCTCCTCCGCATGCCGCGAGGTCTATCTCGCCGGTGAGCGCGATGTTGCCGTTCTCGGCGCGCGGGTACTCCCAGGTCATTTCATAGTTGCTCGCCAGGTCTTGCCAGCCGTCGGAAGTGCCCACATATCCAACCGAACGCTTTAGCCAATTAGTGGAGGAGCCCAGCCCCAGGGCGTACCCCTCGCGCGCGGCATAGAGCATGGGCGTGCCCTTGTAATCGCCGATGAAGCCGCTATTGCCGTAGCCGCAGTTGGCCAGATGTGGCGCCAGCAGCACGTACACGTGGTAATCAGCCAGTTTGCCCTGCAGCGGCACAAACCGAATTTTCTGCAGGCACACATGGCGGCAGGGATCGGTGCAGATTTCTTTCTCAATTCGATAGCGGCCATCCATCGCCGTGTTGACCAGCCGGTAGGCGGGCACACCCGGCGCCACATAGTTGACCACCGACGTGGCATGGCGCTTTTCCTCGGAGAAGTAGAAACGGCCGTCGGTGATTATCAGTCCCAGGTCGCGGGTGCAGGCAATGTCCACTCGCGGAAAGTAAATCTCATTCAGAATGCCGTGGCTGAGCGTGAACCAGACACGGCTGGAGGGACTAAGCGCCGTGCCCACCCCGGATTTAGCGCTGGAAGTCCAGCGCGGCGCTATGCCTGGCCCGCCCGGCGGATTGCTCGAGTCGCTCATCGTTTTTTTTATAAAAGCCGAAGCTGCATTCTAATGCCAGGGCCGTCGCGCGCCCTGTAACCGGAGCGCAACACATGCGCGCTCTTCATCCGTTACAATAATCCGCCACTTCCAAGGAAAGGCATAGCAACTTGAAGCGTTCTCTCCTGCTCGTGCTACTGATGATTTCGCTGGCGCTTGGCTACCAGAAAAAACTTTCACAGCAGCAGGTAATTGCCCTTCCCAGCAGCAAGCGCCTGTTGGCGCCACCAGGAAACCCGCAGCCAACCAATGGACTGCCGGTGGCAGCCGTGCTCGACCCCAGCGGCAGCTACTTGGCCCTGCTCAACGCCGGCTTCGGCACGGTGGAATCGCACTACCGTCAATCGGTGGCCGTGCTCGACCTGCAAAGCAACCAGCTCACAGATTTTCCCGATGTCCGCCTTGGCCCCCGTGCCCGTCAGGCGGTATTCCTGGGCCTCGCCTTCAGCCCCGATGGCAAGCGCTTGTACGCCACAGTGGGTTCTATGACTGACCCCAACGGCAGGCAGCCGGGTGACACCGGCAATGGAATCATTGTCTACCGTTTTGAGCAAGGCAAGCTGTCGCCGCAGAGTTTCATCCGGGTTGGGTTGCAGCCAATCTCCGCCGGTAAGCACGTGGCTCGCCTTCTCGCCAAAGTGCCGCCCCGACAAGCCATTCCTTATCCCGCGGGAATTGCGGCTTTTTCGCGGGACGGCAGGGAAGAGCTGCTGGTGGCCAATAATCTTTCCGACAACGCCGTGCTGCTCGACTCGCGGGGCCAGCTCCTGCGCAGCTTTGACCTGAGCGTCGGCCGCGAGATGCCCTCCGCCTACCCTTATACAGTGGCGGTCATGCGCGACGGCCGCCGCGCCTTCTGCAGCCTGTGGAACGCCTCGGAAGTGGCTGAACTAGACCTGGATCGTGGCAAGGTTGTCCGTCGCATAGCCCTGTTAAAGCCCAAGCCGGCCATGGAAGCCGGCTCTCACCCCACGGCCATGTTGTTGAGTGCCGATGATCAATTGCTGTTTGTCGCGCTTTCCAACAGCGATGCCATCGCTGTTGTAGATGTGAAACGTGGCAAGCTTCTGCGCCTGCTCTCCACCCGCCTGCCCGGGCAAACCTTCGGCGGCACATTCCCCAATGCGCTGGCAAAGTCCAGCGACGGCAAGCTGCTGTTCGTGGCGGACGCATCGTCCGATGCGGTCGCTGTTTTTGACATCTCCGGACTAAACGCCAGTATGAAGCCAGAAGACGCTCCCCAGCCCGCTATTGGCTTCATTCCCACCGAGTGGTATCCCACGGTGCTGGCAGTGCGCCGCGACGACCTGCTGATTGCCAGCGGCAAAGGCGAAGGCACCGGCCCCAACCTTGGCCACACGCATAGAGCAAACGACACCGGCTACATCCCCACGCTCCTGCACGGCTCCATTGCCCGCCTCAGCGTGAGCCAGACCCAGCCGCAGCTTGCCGGCCTCACTCTCCAGGTAGAGCAGAGCAATCTGATGAAGAGCGATCCCGGGCAAATCGTGTTCCATTCCGGAAAAAACCCTATTCGCCACGTCATCTACATCATCAAGGAAAACCGCACCTACGACCAGATTCTGGGCGATCTGAAGCTGGGTGACGGTGACCCTTCCCTCACCATGTTCGGCGAGGACATCACTCCGAACGAACATGCTCTGGCGCGCCAGTTCGGCATTCTGGACAATTTTTACGACAGCGGCGAGGTCTCCGGTGACGGCCACGTGTGGTCCACCGCCGGCATTACCTCCGATTACACAGAAAAGACCTGGCAAATCAGCTATCGCGGTCATGAGCGCAGCTACGATTACGAAGGGGAAGTCGCCGGTGATTTCCCTTTGCAGCAGGACGCATCCGATGTTAATGAACCCAAAACCGGCTATCTGTGGAGCAATCTGGCGCGGCATGGGCTCACCTATCGGCATTACGGCGAGTACGTCGCCAGCATCTGGTGCGGAGCAAGGAGCGGCTCGGCCTCGCCGCGCATGGGCACGCCGGAGGAACCGGAAGAGCCTTGTCAGCATCCCCGCATCAATAAAGGCGAACCGCTCCCCTCGAACGTCGGTCAGCACCGCGGCTCGCCCAGCCCCTGGCCCTGGCCCATTCCCGTGCTGGCGCATGATGTGCCCACCAAGCCGGAACTGCGCGGCCACTTTGACCCCAACTACGCCGACTTTCGCCTCGATTATCCCGATCAGTTGCGGGTGGACGACTTCCTTAACGAATTCCAGCAGTTCGTGCGCGCTCGCCAGGAAGGCACGGGAGAGCAGTTGCCGGCTTTCACCCTGCTGCGTCTACCCAATGACCACACCGCGGGCACGAGGCCCGGTTTCCCGACCCCGGCCGCATCCGTAGCCGACAATGATCTGGCCCTGGGCCGCGTGGTCGACGCCGTTTCCCACAGCTCTTACTGGGACGACACCGCCATTTTTGTGCTGGAAGACGATGCTCAGGACGGCGCCGATCACGTGGATGCACACCGCAGCATCGCCTTCGTCATCAGCAAGTATTCGCCCGGATCAACCGCTAGCCCTTATGTGGACCACCACTTCTACACCACGGTGAGCGTGATTCACACCATGGAGGCTCTGCTGGGCTTACCGCCCATGAACAACAACGACGTGCTGGCCCCGCTCATGGCGCCCCTGTTCAGCGGGCCGGGCCAGCCGCCCTTCCAGGCTGACTATCGCAATCAGAAGAACGGCCTGCTCTTCCGCATGAATGCGCCCAATGCACCGGGAGCGCAGGCTTCGATGAAAATGGATTTTACTCACGCCGACGCTGCCCCCGCCCAACGCTTGAACGCTATTCTCTGGCGCGACCGCATGGGCAGCCGCCCCATGCCGCGGCCTCGCCACAAGGAAAATTGACGATTATCATTGTAGATTGACGATTGCAAACGCTTGGGAAGGGTGCCCACGCAATCGAAATCTGCAAGGTGCCTAGCTGAACGCGACGGGCTGATTGCTGACTACTGGCTGCTGGTTTTCTAATCGTCATTCTTCAATGGAAAATTGTCAATCTCCCGATCTCTCTTGACACCGTTAACGCCAGCGTTATAGTAATCGGAAATCAGGAAAGCCGCTAAAAAATGCGCTTGTGTCATCAACGGTGACAGGCCGTAGCCGCAAAAGCCGCGAACTGGCGCGATATGTTGAATATCGTGGCCTGTATGCGCGTGTGGCGCGCCGCCTGGGCGTAGATCGTTCTTATGTAAGCCGGGTGGCTCGTGGCGAGAGGCAATCCCGTCGCGTGGAGCGGGCATTGCAGGCGGAATTGAAGCGCATTGGCAAACTCTGATCTGTGGTTCTGCGAGGGTCGGAACGGACTTTTATGAGCGCGCAGCTCAAGGTGCTGATCGCCGACGACGAGATCCTGATTGCCGATACCCTGGGCATGATCCTGCGCCAGGGAGGCTATGATTGCCAGGTGGCCTATTCCGGGCGCACGGCGCTCAGCAAGAGTTTCGACTTCCAGCCTGCTCTGCTGATCAGCGACGTGATCATGCCCGACATGAACGGCGTGGAGGTCGCCATCCGCGTACGCGAAGTGCTCCCCAGCTGCGAAGTCCTCCTGCTCACCGGGCAGGCGGCGGCAGTTGACCTGATGCAACGTGCCCGGGCCGAAGGCCACGACTTCGACATCCTGAATAAGCCCATTCACCCTGACGAACTGCTGCGCTGGGTTTCCCGCCGCATGAAGCGGGGCGCCGGCGGATCGGAGTGAAGCCCGCGACGGACTCGTGCGCATGGAGTGCTGGAAGGTTGCGATCGTAGCACCGGCGTCTCGCCGGCTGTCGCCTGGGCGTACCGCCCGCTGCCTGGGTTTGCCCCTGTAAGCGCTAGCGATGTTTGGTAAGCGAACAGGCGCGCGGCTGCTGCGATTCATTCCAGCCCCAGGCCCGGAAGCGGTCGCTGCGCCGCACTTTGACTCGCGCCCCGTCTAGAACCGTTGGCGGTGTATAGGACATGTCCTTATCCACAAATAGGACCACCGCCGCTTCGCCCGAACTGTCTTCGCTGGCGCCCACCCCGACTCCAAAGATCGCCGGATTCTCGCGCAGCAACTGCTCGGCGTGCTGCTGCTTGATGGCGGCAATCCGCGCCACCTCGGCTTCCGAAACAGCAACCGCCGGAAGGCCGCTTGCGGCGCTCGAGGATATGGGCACTATCCGGGTTCGCACACCATCCAGCTGCGCCGGGAAGGTTGCCGGGTTGGGCAGCGACTTGACGTAAATCACCACCGCGGCTCTGCCGGGTTCGTCCTGGCTGCGTCCTACCACTATTCCTGCCACAGCCGGGTTCGCCATTAATCGCGCGGCGTGGCGGTTAGCCGCTTCCGTAGCCCGCGCGACCTCAGTTGCCGACAACGGCGCGGCCTGTTCTCTGGCCGGAGCGGCGGCGCCTGGCTTCGGGCAGGCGATCGCGTGCTGTGCCCCTCCCACCATCGTGGGAACATTTCCCTGGCTGTCCGCCAGCGCATTCAGCACTGTACCGATAGGGTTGGCCACTGTGCTCGTAGTATCCCCGCCATAGAGCAGACCCACGGGCTGTGCCGTGCTTGTATTTACCACCAGAGAACCGGAGTCGCCCGCCGCGCTGAAGCTGCCGCCACTGATCACAATCTGATTGTCGAACTCGACTGTAAACGAGGTGCCGCCGCTGCAACTGGTCGAGTAATCAATGTCCACGATCGTATTCACCGAACTGATGGTGGAACAGGTCAGACCCGAACTGCGTCCTGCTTTAGACACGCCCATGCCAATTGCCGGCGCCACCGTGCTGCTCGCCGGCGGCGCGGGATTGGGAACGTTGGGGGTAGCACTGGCCGCGCCCAGTTCCAGGATGCTGCCGGAAGTATCAACCGCTCCGCTGATGATCTGCGCTAGGGCGGCGTCCACGGTTCCTGTCTTTGGAGTCGTGCTGCTTCCGCCCTGCGGCAGTTGCACAAATTGGCTCAAGTTGGCTACCGGAGTCGCTGGGGTGCAGTTGCTGTCCACCAGTCCTGGCTGGGTGACCGGTTCGCCCGTTTTGGCCTGGTTCGACCGGGCCAGCACGTGGTTGTTGCTCAAAATGTAAAGCGTCCCCGCCCGCTGCACCAACGACCCTAACGTGCCGGAGCAGCAGGTAATTGTATTGCCGCTTTTGGTCAGGTCCAGGCTGTCGCCCCCCGAGGTGCCCAATTTGATCGGCAAAGGCTGCCCCTGCTGGTTAGCAGCGCCGCTCGCTTGGCCAATGGTCACCAAAGCCGTAGCCGACTTCGTGGCATCGGCTTGCGACACTGCCGTTACACTTACCGTGGGCGGCGTGGGCTCCGTGGCCGGAGCCTTATACACGCCGAACACATTTATTGTTCCCAGCGTGGCATTGCCACCCGGTGTGCCATTGACCTGCCAGGTGACGGAAACATTGGAGCTATTAGTTACCGTCGCTTTGAACACCTGCGATGCACCTGGCGCCAGTGTTACCGTTTTGGGTGTGACGCTAACCGCCACTGGCGGCGGCGGCGACGACGATCCTCCTCCACAACCGCTCAGCAGCAACGTCGCCACAACCACAGGTACCCACCAGCCTCGCCTCATCGGCCCTCCAGCCAGGCACACAGCATAGTTAGACGCTAAATTTCTGGACAGTGTCTCTGAAAACTTTAAGAGGAGGATCGTATCCCCAGTCCTTCGGGTAATACTTTTGTAATCTGAAACGATTTGCGGGCGCGTGTTGATTATTGGCTAGCCAGTCGAAATCCGTCAACGCAGCGCCGCCGCACCACAGGTTACTTTCGGAACCGGAAGAGACCCCTGCCCAGCCGGTCGCAGAGCACCCTGTACCCGTCGGTGTAATTTAAGAAACTTGCGGCTTACGCTGCGGCCGTGGAGGCGCCGGCTGAAAATTTCAGCACTTTCGGTCCTTCCAGGCGGGCAAAGTCCTCGTACGCCAGGCGCACCAGTTCCGTGTGCGAGCCCGCATTGAACACGATTTCGCGGTCGTGGGTGACTGTTTCATCCACTAGAACCGGCAGTCCGTACAGGCTGCCGAAGGGAGGCATGGCGCCGGTTTCACAGCCGGGAAAGGCATCTTTGAATTCCGCTTCGGTAGCCACAGCCACCGTGCCTGCTCCCGTCGCTTCGTGCAGCCGCCGCATGTCAATGCGCTGCGAAGCCGGCAGCACGGCCATGGCGAGTAAGCCGTCCATCTTCACCATGACGGTTTTCGCCAGTTCCTTGCCCGAAATGTGCGTCACGGCGGCAATTCCCTGTGCCGTATAGGCGGGCTGATGCACGATGCATTCATAGTGAATGCCATTTCGGTCGAGCAATTCTTTCAATTTCTGCAGCGGCATAGTGTGCTCCTTATGCTACGAAAGTAGATGCTTCTTCGAGCAATGCAGCCATCTGCTGGTCGCTTACCTGCTCGAAATTCACGTACCACTGTCCCACGGTGAAAAAGATGTCAGGCGTGGCGAGGCTGACCACGTGGTCGGCCGGCAGTTCGCGGCAAGTCGAGGCCGGTGCAACCGGAACCGCCACGACGATTTTCCCCGCCTGCATGCGGCGCAGCGCGGCGATGGCAGCGCGCATGGTGGCGCCCGTGGCGATGCCATCGTCTACTAGGATCACAGTGGCGTCGCCGACAGGGTGCACTGGCAGGCTGCCGCGGTACAGTTCTTCGCTCTGCCGCCGCGCTTGCTCCTCCCGGCGGGCGATAGCGGCAACTTCATCAGCCGAGATTTGCAGCCTGGCAATGATTTCGTCCTGCAGGATGCAGACCCCGCCTGGAGCGACGGCCCCAATCGCCAGTTCCGGGTTGCCCGGCGCGCCCAGCTTCCGCACCACAAAAATATCCAGCGTCGCGCTCAGCGCTCTGGCCACCGCGTAGCCCACAGGAACGCCGCCCCGGGGCAGCGCCAGTACTACTACATTCGCTTGCCCGGCATAAGTCGCCAAGGCGCTTCCCAGCAGCCTTCCTGCTTCCGCCCGATCACGGAAAAGAAGCATGTTGCTCTTCTGCCACATCGCTTCCCCATCTTTATCGGCAAGCTACTGCTGAATCAGCAGGAGTTTGCCTTCGCGGTCGCGGATGAAGAAGCTGTCGTTGCCCCGCGTAATCTCACGGGCGATGATGGATTCCTGGCCCTGTATTTTCATCTTCGAGCCGAGGACCTCGATTTGATCGCCGGGCGAAAAGGTGAACTTCTGGCTGCGCATGACCCGCGCCGGCGCCAAATGAATTTCTATCGTGCCGGTTGCGGCCTGCAGCCGCAAGTGCCGCCCCATTTCGTTCTCGCTCACCGGACAAGTGTAGTCCTCAACAGCGCGCACTGTGCCCTTTATGGTGGACTCGGTGGCGGCGTTGTAGAGTGCCGCGCCCTGCTCCGTGGGCCCTCCTGGCTTCATACCGAAGGTCAGCAACAATATGGCTATGACGGCGACGGAAAGGATAATGCCAAGCAGCAGGCTGAAGGGCTTCATAGACCCCTTTCTGCGCGCGCGGCTCCTTCGGCGACCGTCGTGTTTGGGAGCGGCGCCGCCCGGGCAGGCTGTACCCACTGCCCCTTTTTAGCGTAGACTCTACGCCTTTCTGCGGCTGTGACGGCAGTCACCTGTCCGTGCATCATTTTCCAAAATATTCATCCCGTTCATTCGTCTACACCCTTGGATGGAAGAGGCGACTACCATCAAGTGGATGGCGACTGAGCAGGATCGGCGCATCTCCGCGGCCGTCCAGAAGGAGAGCGTCCGGCTGCGCAACTTCATCCGCAAGCGTGTCGCAGACGAAGCCGACGCAGAAGATATTCTGCAGGATGTCTTCTACGAATTCGTGCAGGCGTACCGCCTGATGAAGCCGATTGAGCAGGCCGGAGCCTGGCTGTTTCGCGTGGCGCGCAACCGGATCATTGACTTGTACCGCAGGAGAACGACTGACCCGCTGGAGGGCGAACCGTACGTTGAGGGGAGTGGAGAGTCGCTCGGATTGCCGCCCCTGCTCCCCTCGCCGGCGTCAGGGCCGGAATCAGCTTTCGTGCGAAATCTGCTTTTGACCGAACTTGACGAGGCCCTGGAAGAGCTTCCTGAAGAGCAGCGCGAAGTCTTCATTGCCCATGAATTTGAGGGCCGCAGCTTTCGCGAGCTTTCCGCCGTGACCGGCGTCAGCGTCAACACCCTGCTCTCGCGCAAGCACTACGCCGTGCTGCACCTGCGCCGGAGGCTCCAGGCCATACACGACGAGTTTGGGAAATTGTGAGGAGCGCAATGAAGAGGCATTGGATAACACGGATAATCAAGCTCATTTTGTTCGCCGTAATCGCTTTTGTTGTCTTCGGCTTTGTGGTCATGGCCCTGTGGAACTGGCTGATGCCCGCTCTGTTTGGCTTGCGGCACATCGGATTTTGGCAGGCGGTGGGACTTGTCATCTTGTGCAAAATTCTTTTTGGCAGCTTCCACACCCACGGAGGCAGGCGCATGCATTGGCGTGGCCGCATGCGCCAGCGCTGGGACCAGATGACGCCCGAAGAGCGTGAGAAATTTCAGGAAAGCATGCGTGCCTGGTGTGGCGCTCTCAAACCCGAGCCCAAGGTATGACAACCTAAGATGGCTGCGCTGCGGCTGCTGGCCAGGGCTTCAGCGTACGCCGCCAATTGCTAATTGCTGTTTTTTCTCAGTCCCCAACGTGCTGTGAATGTTCCGTCAGCACTGGCTCCTGTAACGTCGGCTGGGCAAAGGTCTTGCGCGCCCCACGCCCCAGGTAATTCTGCAGGGAATCCATGTAAGTGTAGAACACCGGGGTCAGGTAGAGGGTCACAATCTGGGCGAACACCAGTCCGCCCACCACAGACAAGCCTAACGGCCGCCGCGCATCCGCGCCCGCGCCCATACCCAGAGCAATGGGCAAAGTCCCCATGATAGCCGCCATGGTGGTCATCATGATGGGCCGGAAGCGGATCAGGCAGCCCTGGTAGACAGCCTCCGCCGGCGTGCGTCCGCCTGTCCGTTCCAATTCCAGGGCAAAATCCACCACCATGATCGCATTCTTCTTCACGATGCCGATCAGCATGATGATGCCCACAAACCCGAACAGGTCGAGCTGCATGTGGAATGCCATCAGCGTGAGCAGCGCGCCAAACGCCGCCGCCGGCAGACCGGAAAGAATGGTCAGCGGATGAATAAAGCTTTCATACAAAATTCCCAGCACAATGTAGATCACCAGGATGGCCATGCCTAGCAGCATCCCCAGCCCGCTCAGCGATTGCTGAAAGGCCTGCGCGCTACCCTGAAAGCTGGTGGAGATGGTGATGGGCAGCGTGTCCGCCGCCAGCCGCGAAATTTCGTTCACCGCATCGCCAATGGCCACTCCCGGTTGCAGGTTGAAGGAGATGGTCACCGAGGGCAGCTGCCCCATGTGGTTTACCGTAAGGGGACCCAGGTTAGTGACCAGCCTCGCCACCGTGCTCAGCGACACCAGCTGCCCGTTGGCGCAGCGGATGTACAGCTCGGAGAGCATCTGCGGATCGCGCTGGTACTTGTCTTCCAGTTCCATGATCACCCAGTACTCGTTGTTGGGCGCGTAAATGGTGGAGATCTGCCGCTGCCCGTAGGCGGTGTAAAGCGCGTCTTCGATCTGTTGCGGCGTCACGCCCAGCGCGGAAGCCTTGTCGCGGTCAATTTCCACGTTGGCTTGCGGGTTCTTGATCTGCAGGTCGGTGGTCACGTCCTGCAAGCCCGGCAGAGTCTTCATCCGTGTGGCCATTTCCTGCGCGTACTTGTAAAGCTGGTCGGTCTGCGGGCTCACCAGCGTGTACTGGTAGAGGCTCTTGGTGAGCTGCCCGCCAATGCGGATGGAGGGCGGGTTCTGCAGGTAAACCCTCACTCCGGTCACGGTATCCAGCTTGGGCTGCAGTTCCTGCATGATGTCCGCGATACCCATGTGGTGCTCGAAAAGTGGCCGCATCGCGTGCACCGCCCAGCCCAGCACCGGCACCTTGCCGTAATCGCCATCCAGTTGGTCGTAGAAGGCGTTTTTGGTATAGGGCCGCAACGGCAGATCTTTCAGGTGAATGAACATTCGCCCGATATTCAGACCGGAAGTGCCGTTGTCACTCACGCTGGAGAAGAACTGCAGGGTATTGGGGTCAGCCCACACAATTTTGTTGAGCTGCTCCTGGTGTGCCTTCATGGCGTCGAAGGAAATGCCTTGCAGCGCCTCGCTGAACCCCACAATTTCGGCGATGTCCTCCTCCGGCAAAAAGCCCTTGGGAATCACCCAGAACTGCCACGCTGTGGCCGCCAGCAGGCCCAGGCCGATCACCATCACTGTGATGCGGTGCCGCATGGCCCACTGCAGCGTTACGTCATACCAGCGCAGGCTGCCGTCGAAAACGCCCTCCAGCGCGTTGTAGGTGCGCCCGTGCCGCTCGCCCAGGTGCGGCCGCAGGAAGCGGCTGCACAGCATCGGGGTGAGGCTCAGTGAAACCACCCCCGAAACCAGAATGGCGGAGATGATCACCACCGCGAATTCGTGCAGCAGCCTCCCCAGAATGCCGCCCATGAAGAACACGGGCAGAAACACCGCCGCCAGTGAAAGCGTCATGGAAACGATGGTGAAACCGATTTCGCGCGAGCCGCTCAGCGCCGCCTCGAACACCCCTTCGCCTTGTTCCATGTGGCGAACGATGTTCTCCAGCATCACGATGGCATCGTCCACCACGAAACCTACAGAGAGCGTAAGCGCCAGCAGCGATAAGTTGTCTTCCGTGTAGCCCAGCAGGTACATCACCGCAAAGGTGCCGATGATGGACATGGGCAGCGCCAGGCTGGGAATAATCGTCGCCGAAAGGTTGCGCAGGAACAGGAATATGACCAGCACCACCAGGATGATGGCCAGGAACAGGCTGAACTTTACATCGTTGACCGACTGCTGAATGGAGATGGACTTGTCATATTCCGTCGTCAGGTACATCGCCGGCGGCATGATGGCGCGGAATCGCGGCAGCAGCTTGTTGACCGCATTGACGATCTCAATTGTGTTGGTGCCAGGCTGGCGCTGCACCGCCAGGATGATGCCGGGCACAGCATTGATCCAGTTGGCGATCTTGGTGTCCTGCACGCTGTCGTACACCTGTCCAACTTCGTCCAGTCGCACCGGCGAGCCATTGCGGTAGGCCACGATCAGCGGCTTGTAGAGCGCCGCCTTGGTCAATTGCCCGTTGGCATACACCGTGAACGCCTTGTGCGAGCCATACATCGTCCCCGTAGGTAGGTTGACGTTGCTGTTTGCGACCGCCTGCGCTACTTCGTTGATGCCGATCTGCCGGCTGGCCAGCGCATCTGGGTCCAGGTCAATGCGCACCGCGTACTTCATCGAGCCGTAGATCTGCACCTGGGCCACGCCCTTCACCATGGAAATCTGTTCGCCCAGCAGCGTTTCGGCATATTCATCCACTTGTGAAAGCGGCAAAGTGGGCGAGGTCAGAGCCAGATAAAGAATGGGCTCGTCCGCCGGGTTCACCTTGCGGTAGGTGGGCGGAGTGGGCATGCCGGGAGGCAGCTGGTTGGAAGCTGCGGTAATCGCGGTTTGCACGTCTTGCGCGGCGGCGTCAATATTGCGCGTCAGATCGAACTGCAGGGTGATCTGCGTGGTGCCCATGGCGCTGGTCGAAGTCATCGAGTCCAGACCGGCAATGGTGGTGAACTGCTTCTCCAGCGGCGTGGCGATGGCCGAAGCCATCGTGTCAGGGCTTGCCCCCGGCAGGTTGGCGGAAACTGTGATGGTGGGGAAGTCAACGTTAGGCAGGTCGCTGACAGCGAGGTCGCGATACGCCACCAGTCCGAACAGCAGTATGGCCAGCATAATCAGGCTGGTCATTACCGGCCGGCGTATGAAATCCTCGGCTACATTCATTGCGCTTCCCTAAAATATTTCACAGACTGTTCTTGATGCTGACTTTCACCCCGGGCACCAGGCGCACCTGGCCATCCGTCACCACAGTCTGGCCGGGCTGCACATCGTTAGCGGCTACGACGGATTCCCCATTGATCGTGCGCAGCACCTTCACCGGGTGCGAGTCTACGGTCATGTCCGGCTTGACGAAGAAGATGTAATCGCCCTGCTGGCCGGTCAGCACCGCCTGCGAGGGCACCACTACCGCGTTTTCCTGCTGCGTCAGCCGCAGCACTACGTTGACGAACTCGCCCGGCCACAGTCGCATTCCGGAATTGGCAAAATTCGCCTTTAGCTTGATGTTGCCGGTCGAGGGATCCACCGTGTTGTCCACGAAGCTCAGGTAACCCACTTCCGGACGGGAATTATCCGACGGCATCGCCTGCACCGGCAGCCGGCCTTTCGCCATATAGCTTTTGATTTCTGTCAGATACTGCTGGGGTACATTGAAATCAACATACAACGGCGAAACTTCATTGATCACCACCAGCACCGGCACATCGTTGGCTTTTACCACCGTGCCCGGATAAACCAACTGGCTGCCCGTGCGCCCGCTGATGGGCGCATAAATCGAGCAATAGGCCACATTCAGCTTTGCCGTCTGGATGTTCGCCTCGTCGGCTTGCACCGCCGCCTGCGCCGCGTCAAAGCTGGCCTGCTGCTGATCGTACTGTTCCTTGGGCACTACCCCTGCTTGCGACAGCTTGCTGTAACGCTCCACTTCCACCCGGGCCAACTCTGCCGCCGCCCTATCCTTGGCCAGGTTGGCCTGCGCCTGCTTGAGCGCGGCCACAAACGGGCGGTCATCCAGGCTGATTAACAGATCGCCTTGCTTCACATATTGGCCCTGCTGATAGTGAACGGAGCTTACAATGCCGGCCACCTGCGACTCCACCGACACGGTTTTGAACGCCTCGCCGCTGCCAATGGCATGCAGCTCCACTGGCATAGGTTTAACCACCGCTTTGGCCGCCATGATTGGAACCGCGTCCGCCACCGGCGCAGGCGAGGCTTTTTCCGTACAACCCGTCAGCAGGAACAGGGCAGAGGGCAGTAGAACAACCGTAAGTTGTAGAAGGCGATTCATTTGTCAGAAACGGCTGGACCCGGTGGGCGACGGCTGTGGCGCGCTTGCACTTACCAGCCGTGAGCAATTTCTTCCAGATTAGCGATTATACAATTACGGAAACGCGGCTGGAGGCTTGCTCCGCCCGCCTTTACAATTCGCGCTTGCCTGATGCCAGAGGCTTTGTATCAGGGCATCTGCTTCAGCCGCGCCGATTAGGTCACTAAGAGCTTCCACCTTTTGGCGTTGCCGGCAAAACATCGACTGAGCACTTTCGCCCAAAACAAAGCTGGGTACGTCCTCCTCTTCACTTCATCGTCCGCTGTACTGCATGCACGATGAAATCAAGGGGCCCAGACGTACCCAGTCAATTTACGTTTTTACACCCTATATCCTGGGATTTCCGTGATCTGCGGCACACCTCCGTGTGACAAAGGCGCGGTTTTGCGCCTTGCCCCTCAGCAACTTACGAATTAGCTAACCGGCTGGCAAGCTTCCGGCTAATAGGACGACGAATCCAGCCGCGCGGTGCGTGCCCACGGCGTAAGCCGCTGCAGAAATAATCCCAAGCCCCGGCGCAACGAGAGACTAAACGCAATTATCCTCGGACGCGTCTCCGCCGATCTATTTGGAAAACGTACTTAGTGATAAACCGTGAGACAAGAAGGAGCCCGCAGGCCATGGTTATGATGCCTACGGGGTACAGCTGAATTTGCTTTCCTCGCATCGCGAAGTTCACGACGATAGACAGGAACGTCAGTGCTGCAAAAACAAGCCTCAGATGCAGAACGTCAATGACGCCCACCCAACCCCGCACCCTGATGCCTTCGTTCCTGCCCGCACCGAGTAATTGTCCTAGAGCGGCAATAAACATCCCGAGCGCCAAAAGAAGAATGGATATTCTTGGATGTGGCTGATGCCCAGGCGCGTGATAACCCAGGAAATCATATGCCAGGAGCCCTCCAGCCAAAACCGAAATTCCCGTGCTGACTATCGCGGCGATGCCCAATGCAGCCGAGTAAGGCTTCTTGGCTAAACCGCGCCGCTCCGTGCCGCTGATCTGGCTGTTCGCCACGCTCGGGTGCTCCACATTGAAGTTGGAGCGAAAGGCTTCTCTGTTGGCATATTCAGTCACGTTCGAAAACATCCGGGGTTGCAAGCGCGGCGCAGCTCACTGGCGAAGAGTTTAGCCTTGGAACCGCATGGCCAAAATATTACCGAAGTGACCAGCGCGGACATTGGCGAGCACAGGCTTTTCACGTTTACCTGGCCCAGTGCAGCCAAAACGTCATTAGCGATTTCAAGCCAGCCCCTCCGGCAGGCGTTACTGTCGGTTAGCGCTCCAACGGGAGAAGGTATTCCGGGTTGTTCTTGAACGAACCGCCGAACGCCTGCCGGTCAGCCTCGCGCATATCCCAGGCAATCACAGCGGTCGGAGTGATTTCGATTGTAGTGTCATCCCACGCCGCAAACACTGGGCCCACTCTCGGGTCTGCGAGCGCAGCCTCACTCAAGTACTTCTCATGCACCTTGGCATTCCACCTGCCAGAAGGTTCTTTCATCAGGAGGCGCGCCCTGCCCGCGATGTTGATGCCGCGTGAGGCGCCGGGATCGCGGGAGTCGATCATGAGCGAAACCGTTGCGTTTCTCCCGAGGTTGCGTGCCTTCTGGCTGCGTGCCGCCGTTGCCACGTAAATCTTCGCGCCGTCAAACCAGTACCACACCGCCACCATGTGGATGGAGCCGTCCTGGTTCTCGGTCGCAAGCGACGCGACGTAGCGTCCGGACAGCAGCTCTTTTACGAGCACATCAGAGAATGACGCCATAGGCACCTCATGATAGATTAGGTTTGTGAGATGTCACTAATGCTCACGTGGGCACCTTCTGAATCTATAAACTGTGCCAGCATGCCGCCGAAATCCTGCTTCGCCGGCGGCATGGCGAACTTCACGCCTTTGCTCTGCATCTCCGGGTGGAATTGCTGGAGGTCAGGCACGTTGAAGCCCATCTCAAGTTTTCCCGCCGGGTTCTTATCGGAGGCGGGATGCAGCCCCAGAGTGATGTCGCCGGTAGCGAACTCGCTCCATTGCGGCGATTGGAATTTGAGCGGCAAGCCGATCACGTCGCGGTAGAAATTAATGGCGCGATCCATGTCGGCAACAAATTCAATGATGTAACTGAGCTTGGCTGCCATAGCGCACCTCCATGGCGCGGAATCATACGCCCGCAAGCTGATGGTTGAGAACAGCCCCTTTCTCATCAGTACAAAGCTCAGGCATTTTGATCCTCTGATTGGCGTTCACAGCTCTGAGTGCACCGCAGCATTCCTACCGTGCCAGGGTTTAAAATGGAGATACGAATATTGCACTTCAAGCCGGGCCTGCTCTTGCGTAAGAGCAAAAGCGAATCTATAGCTCAGAAATCGCAAGCTGGCTCACCACAAAAAAGCAGAGAAACTCACCAGACAAACAGGAAGGAGATAAAGTCCTATGGAATCCAATCCTAGCCATGAACAAGCCAGGCTCCACCTGCAAATCTACGAGGAACGCCGCGAGCCCCGGCTTCGCCAGGCGCGTGACTGGTTCTTTGCCAATTGTTTCGCCGACTCTCTGGATGAAGCTATGCGCATCGCTCCCATGGGAACGGAGGCTGGCACCAACTTTATGATGGTTATCAGCTACTGGGACCAGGCGTGCGCCTTCCTCAACTACGGACTACTGCACGAAGACCTGTTCTTCGAAACCAGCGGCGAGTTCTTTGGCGTCTGGGAGCGCATCAAGCCGACGATCAAGGAAGGCCGGGAACGGTTCTCGAACAGATTCTTCGCTGCCCACATCGAAAAAGCAGCCAATCGGTTCGAAACCTGGGCTGAAAAGCGCTCACCCGGGCTCGTAGCCTCTATGCGCCAGATGAATCAACAAATGCGTGCTCAGGCGAAAAGAGCAGCGTAAGAGACGACCACTTGCAATCAATCCAACCACGAAGGGGTGCGCCGCTGGAAGCAGCAAATACTCCCAGCGGCGCGCATTTGCCATCGTAGCGCTGGTCTTCGTGACCCACTCGACTCCTTTCCCAGCAGAGAGCTAGCCAGTCAATCCGGCTAGGCAGCTTGCATACTCGGCCGGCTGTCCACAATTTCTTCCTTCTCAGCGTCCCAGTAGACTCGCTTGCCGCTCCAGTATGCCTCGGCCGCCATGATGCAGGCCACCGCGTGCGAAAAGCCGTGGTCCACGTTGGCATTGGGCGGGCGGCGCTCCCGCATGGCGCTCAGCCAATTGAG
>DATFDP010000108.1:0-26429 GCA_035252015.1 Terriglobales bacterium | reverse complement strand
AGTCGTAATGCTGACCGCCGATGCCTGCTAACTGCAACGTGAGCACAGTGCGGTCTGCACTCCAGGTTTGGGAGATGACCTTCAGGGCGCGGGAGCGGGCGCCCAACGGCGGCAGGGAATTGGCAAAGTCCACGCCGAAGTCATTGCGCAAATGAATGCGCACGGTGTTGTCACCGCTGTAGACAGCGAAGCGCACGCTGACGTGCTGGTCTTCGGTGTTGGCTTCAGCGCGGAAAGGCGCGGGACGGCCGTTCACTTCCACTCCTGTAATCTGGGCGCGCAGGCTGACTGAAGGCGAAAATTTCAGAGTGCAGTCGCCGGAGCCACTTCGACGGATCTGAAGCGTAATTTCGTCGTCCGTGCGGGCATAGGCAAGGTTCAGAGAGACAGGCCCGACGCGTTCGTTGTGAATTTGGAACGTATTCCATTGCATCGGCAAATGAGGAGCAAAGACCAGAGTATGGCCGGGAACGTCGGTCCGCAAGCCCATCATGCCTAGCAGGAGGGGGCTGACCACCATGGCCGCTGACCAGATCTGGTGCGGCGAGGCAGTGGAGAGGCCCTGGTAGTAGTCGCCGGAGAGGACCTCGGTCACGTGGCCAAGCGAACCGCCCAGCGCCAGCAGGGCATTGGCGCGCAGGTTGGCGTAGGCGGGCAGGGCACGGTGGTCGCGGTATTCGCCCACACTGGCCCAACCGGTGAATAGCGGCCACACGCTGCCATAGTGATAGCCGCCGGGGTCGTACCGGGGATCGCGGTCGGAGATGATGCGGGCGCCCCAGTCGGCCTCGAAATCGGGGGCGGCGAGGCGGCTGATCATCAGCTCTGATTTATCCGCGTCCAGCAAATGGAACCACATGGGAACAGTCGCCAGGATGCTGGCAACGTCAATCTGCCGGTCATGCGGATCGAGCCCAAAAGCGAAGATTTTGTTTTGCGAGTCCCAGAAGGATTGGTTGAGCAGGGGCAGTTGATGTTGGATAGACTGTTCCAGTTCGTCGACGACATCAGCGTGCCCTGTAAAACGGGCTAAATCGGCCAGGGCCCGCAGGGCCTCGATTCCCAGGCCGCTCTGATAGAGCTCGGTCTTGATAATCTGCGGCGCCGGGCCGTTGGAAGCGGCCGCGGGTTGCGCATTTTCCGGTGGGCGCAAAGGGCCGCCTTCCACCCAACCGTGGCCAACGCCAAGGTTCTGGGCAAATCCGTGGGCATCCCAGGTGGAATGCAAAAACTCATACGCCTTCCAGACAGTTTTCCACTTCTCGTTGGCGAAGGCAGTGTCGCCGCTCTGTTCCACATAATCGCGCACGGCGATGATGAACAACGGGGTTGCGTCGGCGGAAGCCCAAGGATAGGGAAATTTGTTGAACCAGTCCACGAAAGTCGCGGTTTGGGAGATCTCATGGGGGATTTTGCCGTCGGCGCGCTGATATCTGGAGATGAACTCGAGGGCTTGGCGGGCATGAGCGAAATCACCTTCCGCATCAAGCGCGAACGAACTCCACTCGGAATCGCGCCCGAAATACCAAGCGAAGCCGGGGCGCTGGCTGTCGCCAGAGGTGCGGTAGCCGGCGACCAGTCCCGTGCCAAGATAAGGATTCGTCACCACGCCCTGGAGCAGGCTGATGCGCGCCCAGTCGTAAGCCTGTTGTAGCTGAGCATCGGGCAGTTGCAGGCTGACGGTTTGGGCCAGTTGGCGGCGGTAATATTCGGCGGAATCGCGCAACAGGGTGGAGTAGTCTGCCGTGAGATGCTTATAGGTAGCCTCGGCGGCAGCGGCTCCCGTCACTGAGCCAGCAATGATGATGATCTGCCTGGTTTCGCCTTTGTTCACCGGGGGTAAGTCGAACGAACTCATGTTGGAGGCGGAGTAGTTGGTGGCGTATTCCTGGCGAAAGCTAACCGCATCCGGCGAACCTACCAAAGCGGAAAATTTCTTCGACTCCTCGCCCAGGGAAAAAGCGTGCCGCTCTGGATCCCAGCTCATATAGGTGGCGCCCAGGGCGGCAGGCCACTCCAGAGTGAAATCGCGGACGAATGAAGCTTCTACCTGCACCTGCTCCCTCGTCTGGATATCAAGGAGGATGACAGCACCCTGATCTGTAACAGGAACGAAAAACGTTTCTTGGACCTGGAAAGTGTCTGACGCGTACAGGATCGTGGCAGACTCCGGTCGCACGGTAACGGTACGCGCCAGGGACTCGGCGGGTAACGCCTTGCCGCCCGCGTGAAACGTGAGATGAAACTCGCGAAAGACCTTGAGCGGATAAACCCAGGCTTCCAGTTGTCCGGCTTCGTTGGCGAAGAGGGCTGCGCGCTGGCCCACGGCGGGCAAAAACTCCCAGAGACGCGATGGACGGGAGAGTTCGAGGGCGGGAGCGCTGGTGGGGGCGTCGGCAGCTATAGCAGCGGAGACGGCGCACAGCATTACCAACAGTACGGAGGTCAGTTTCAATCCACGATTTTCTGATAGCTGTTGCCTGAGAAAGAGGTCCCGATTCGGTTGCAAGGCGGAAGGCATTTATGTAGAAATAAACGGCGAATTCTAACACGGGCCAATTCCCGTCAGGTACCTGCCTTTGCCTCTTTCGCGGCGCGCATTTCTCCGATCATTGAGCCGGTCAGCGCTGGTCCTACCCCTGCAAAGCGTGCTGGCCATGGCATTGCCGCGGCGACTCAAAGCGATGGTAAGGCCACAGAATGCCGCCGCCTCGCCTGCTGCTGCATCGCCTAAATCTGCGGTCAGGTATCCTCCACCGCCCAAGTTCGCGGACCTGGGAATTAGTTTTGTAGATGTGGCCAAAGAAGCGGGCCTTAACGCCAAAACAATTTTCGGTGGTGAGCACAAGAACAAGTACCTGCTCGAGACCACGGGCTGCGGTGTGGCGTTCTACGATTACGACAACGATGGCTGGCTGGATATCTTTCTGGTCAATGGCTGGCGCCTTGAGGGCTTTCCCGCGGGAAGTGAGCCGCACTGTCATCTTTTTAAAAACAACCGCGACGGTACTTTCACAGATGTGACAGTGAAGGCGGGTCTGGCGCACACTGGTTGGGGCCAGGGTGTGTGTATTGGCGACTACGACAACGACGGCTACGAAGATTTGTTCATCACCTACTTTGGCAACAACGCTCTTTACCACAACAATGGTGATGGCACATTCACCGACGTGACGGACAAAGCCGGAGTAGGGGGCAATGGCAAGCGCTGGAGTACAGGGTGTGCGTTCATTGACTATGATCGCGACAGCCACCTCGACCTGTTCGTCGCTAACTACATTGATTTGGACTTGAAGACCGCACCACTGCCGGAGTCCGGCCCTTGCCTCTATAAGGGTGTGATGGTGGCGTGCGGCCCGCCGGGGCTGAACGGCAGCAAGAATATCCTCTACCACAACAATGGTAACGGGACCTTCACTGATGTATCAGAAGCATCGGGCATTCTGCAGGCCAACGGCACGTATGGCCTGGGCGTGCTGACCGCCGATTTCGACAATGATGGCTGGCCCGACATTTACGTGGCTGACGATTCCAGCCCCAGTCTGCTCTATCAAAACAAGAAAAACGGCAAGTTCGAGGACATCGGCATTCTCGCGGGCTGTGCTTTCAGCCCGGATGGCAAGCCGCAGGCAGGAATGGGCGTTTCCGCCGGCGACTACGATCTGGACGGCAACCTGGACATCGTTAAGACCAACTTCGCGGGCGACACGCATTCGCTGTACCACAACCTGGGCAGTGCCAACTTCGAGGACATGACCTATTCCGCGGGGCTGGGCCTGAACACGCGCTTCCTGGGCTGGGGCTGCGGCTGGTTCGATATGGACAACGACGGCTGGCCCGACATCCTTATCTGTAACGGCCACGTGTACCCGGAAGTGGAACAACTGACTACAGAAGAAGGCTATGCCCAGCGCAAGCTGGTGTATCGCAACCTGCGCAACGGCAAATTCGAGGATGTTTCGCTGGTCGCAGGCCCGGGCATTACTACTTCTGCGCCGGCGCGTGGCTGCGCTTTCGGCGATTTCGATAATGACGGGGACGTAGATATGGTGGTGAACACGGTCAACTCTTTTCCCCAACTGCTGCGGTGCGATTCGACGAGGAAAGCGCACTGGATCAAAGTGCGGACTATTGGCATGAAGTCCAATCGCAGCGGCATCGGGGCGCGGCTGCGCTGCGTGAGCCAACCCGCGGATGAATCCGCACCCCATCAGCAGATTGACGAGGTGCGCAGCGGTGGCGGGTATTTGTCGCAAAGCGACCTGCGAGTGCACTTCGGTCTGGGAAAGGCGGAGAAGGTGGACTTGCTGGAGATCCATTGGCCCAGCGGGCAGGTGGACACGCTGAAAGACGTGCCCGCCGACCAGGTGATCTATGTTGAGGAAGGGAAAGGGATTGTGAGGACGATGAGGTTTGGGGCGGGAAAATAGCAGAGAAACGGTGTAAGGCGTTTCCCGCTCTGTTCAAGCTTGATATCCTTTGACCGACCTCCGCGTGCAAGTGAAAACCTGATTCGGAGGGATGGACGACATGCGCAGCGGCTGGTTCATCGGTCTGGCACTCCTGGTGCCGGCATTGCTGGGGGCAGGCGCACACAATCAGCCTTTGAATAAGGTCGACGGGCCGCAATACACGGCGGACGGGCGAATGTTGTTTCCCGCCAACTATCGCGAGTGGATCTATCTTTCCTCCGGCCTAGGCATGAGCTACACGGCGGGTGCCCAGAAGGTATTGATGTTCGACAATGTGTTTGTTAGTCCGGGCGCTTATCAGAAGTTCCTCGAAACCGGCAGCTGGCCGGACAAGACCGTGCTGGTGCTGGAAGTGCGCGGGGCCGGGAGCAAAGCTTCCATCAACAAGGCCGGCCATTTTCAGACAGGCGACTCCATGGGAGTGGAGGTCCACGTGAAGGACGAGGGCCATTTTGCGGGCAAGTGGGCATTCTTTGGCTTTGAGGACGGGACTTCGCCGGCCAAACAGGTTCCTGTCCAGGCCTCCTGCTACTCGTGCCATACCGAGCACGGGGCGGTGGACACCACATTTGTGCAGTTTTATCCAACCCTCATCGGCATTGCCAAAGAGAAGAAGACTCTCAGTGCTGGCTATTTGAAGGAAAGCGCGGCGAAGTAGTTGCCGCGCTCAGCTTAATTCCGCTGCCTTCGCGCAAAGTGTGAATGGAATCTACCGCCGGGCCGGCAAAGCGCTCCACCAGGCCGCTGGGCCAGCGAATCTGCAAGTCATCAATCTTGGTCGCTGCGCCCAGCCCGAAGTGTATGCGCATGTCGTTGTTGGAATCGTAGCTGGAGCCACTCCGCACCTCATCCACCAGGGTTCGCTTCCCGACTTTCAGAATGACGCGAGCGCCAATCCCGTCGCGGTTGGAAGTGGTGCCCACTGGTTTAATTTCCATCCAGTGATTGCTGTTGTGCACCTGGTTAACCAGCAGGCTGGGTCGAGCGTTCATATTGCTGATCACGGCGGCCAGTTGGCCGTTGTTCCACAGATCGCCAATTGCCAGGCCTCGGCCGGACCAGCGGGCAGTAATGCCCGGTCCAGCGCTGTCGGAAATATCCGTGAAGGTGCCGTTCCCGTTGTTGTGGTACAGAATCCGCGGCTCTTCGTAGTTGCTGCCCAGCTTGTACTTGTCCACCTCGGGATAGACGTGTCCATTCACCAGCAGCAGATCGGGCCAGGTGTCGTTATCAAAATCGAAAAACATGGCGCCCCAGCCCAGGTACTGGGTGTGCAAGCCGAGGCCGGCAGGAAAGGTCGCGTCGGAAAACGTGCCGTCGCCATTGTTGTGGTAGAGGGTGGAAGTGTCGTCGGAGAAATTGGTTTTGAAGATGTCGAGATTGCCGTCGCCATCGTAGTCGGCTGCGGTAGAACCCATGCCGGCCTGGGCGCGCCCGTCCTCATTAAACGCGGCGCCGGCCACGACAGCTACGTCGGTAAAGGTGCCATCATGATTGTTGCGGTACAAAATACTGGGCGTGCTGTCGCAGGCGACATAAATGTCGGGCCAGCCGTCGTTGTCGAAATCGAAAGTGGTGACGCTGAGCGAATAGTAGCCGGCCGCCTGGTCAATGTGCGACTTGGAGCTGACGTCCTCAAAGGTGCCATCACCGCGGTTGTGATAGAGGATGTTTTTTGCCGCTTTCAGGCCGCGGGGGCCGCACATCACCGGAACGCCTTTCCAGAGGCAGGTGGGCCGCTCGCCAGGCTTGGGCGCGTTGGCCAGATCAAAATCAACGTAGTTGGCGACCATCAGGTCAAGCTTGCCGTCGCGGTCGTAATCCACAAAGGCGCAGCCCGAACCCCAGGCTTTGCCGGTACCAGCAACCCCGGCTTTTTCGCCGACCTCCGTAAACCTGCCGTGATTGTTGTGGTAGAGCCGGTTTTTGCCGTAATAGGTGATGTAAAGGTCTTCCCAGCCGTCATTGTCGTAGTCGCCAACACACACGCCCTGTCCCCAGCCCGGAGCACCTGCCAGTCCGGCCTGCACAGTCACATCGGCAAAAGTGCCGTCATGGTTGTTGCGGTAAAGATGATCAGTGGGACCTTTGCCATCAGGGTAGCCGTCGAGGGTGGTTCCGTTGACCAGGAAGATGTCAGGCCAGCCGTCGTTGTCGTAATCGAAAATGGCGACCCCGGTGCCGGTGGTCTCAATAATGTATTGCTTGGTTTCGAGGCCGCCGAAGACGTTTTGCATGGTCAAGCCCGCTTTTTGGGCGACGTCGGTGAACCAGGCAATGCCGGTCGGTTGAAGGGGAGCCGAGACTTTGGCGTTTTCACCGAAAGCAGGTAGGCAGACCACTGCTCCGCTTACCAGGAACAACGCAAGGCAGCGGAGGCGCGAGTACAGGGCCGGCGACATCGTTCCGCTTACTATGGCTGTCCATCGCGCAGCGGGTCAAGTTCGGGCCGGCCAACGCCAGGACCGGCGCGGACTTCGCAGCCCGCGAGCTTACAGGCGGGCTGGCTTTCTGATATCGTTTTTTGCTGCCAACCCGCCCGGAGTTCGCCGCTTGCTTCCCGTTTTTTCCCCAATGCGCTTGCGGGCCCGCTCCCTGGCCGCAGTGTGCGCACTTGGGCTTATGGCGGGAGTGGCTTGGCCGCAGGCCACCAGCACGGCTGACCGTGTCCGCGCCGCCTATGAGCGCGGCGTGGCCAGCGCTGAGAAGGGCGACATGGCGGGTGCGCGCAGTGCTTTTGAACAGGCTATCCGCCTAAGCCCGCGCATCGCTGAACTGCACGCTTCCCTCGGCCAGGTGCTGCTGCAGCAAGGAGAAGTGGACCATGCGGTGGCGGAATGCCGCAAAGCCGTGACCTTGAAACCATCGCTAGCGCAGGCTCACAGCTTGCTGGGAAGGGCGCTGCTCAGCCGCGGCGAAGTAGAAGGCGGCATGATCGAGTTGCGGCGTGCGGTGCAACTGGCTCCGGAAGACGCGGAAGGGCGCCGGCAATTGGCCCAGGCCCTGAGCGCCCAGGGCGAGGCTGGCATGGCTCTGGACGAGATGAGCCAGGCTTCGCGCCTGGCGCCACAGCGCGCCGACCTGCACGACTCCCTGGGGGTTTTGCTCGCCCAGGAGTCGCAGTACGACAAGGCCATCTCCGAATTCCGTAAGGCACTGGAGCTCCAGCACGGGTATGAGCCCGCGCTGTTTCACCTTGGGGTGGCGCAGTGGAAGCTGGCGGAGTGGGACAAAGCCGCGGAAAGCCTGCAACAAGCCGTGCGTCTGAATCCGCAGGACGCACCTGCATATTCGTATCTGGGGCAGGTTCTGGAAGCCAAGGGCGATATTGTGGGAGCGCTGCAGGCGGTGCAGAAATGCGTCCAGGCAAGACCTGATTGGGCGCCGTCACAAACACAACTTGGTCTGCTGGCGCAGAAAGCGGGCGAACCAGACCAGGCGCTGGCGGCCTTTCAGCACGCGGTGAAGCTGGCGCCGGAAGATGCAGATGGGCATAACAATCTGGGGATCGCCCTGCTGCAGCGCGGCGACGCGGATTCCGCCATGCCCGAATTCCGCGCCGCCATGCGTCTGCGCCCCCAGGACAGCAGCTACCGCAAGAACCTGGGGGCTGCCTACCTGCAGAAGGCGGATTTCGCGGCGGCGGTGACGCAGTTTCAGCAAGCCTTGAATCTGGCACCCGGCGACGCCCAGCTGCACTATGACCTGGGACTGGCCTATAAACTCACCGACCGCCTGCCGCAGGCCATCGCTGAATGGGAAACGGCGCTGAAGCTCGATCCCAGCTTGCCTGATACCTACTACACACTGGGAGTCACCTACTGGCAGGAAGGGAAATTTGCAGAAGCGGAACAGCAGCTGCGCGGCGCGGTGCGCTCCAAGCCCGACTACGCCGAGGCTTACTACACGCTGGGCGCAGTGCTACGGCAGGAAAAGAAGCTTCCAGAAGCCGCCCAGGCCCTTCGGGAGGCCATCCGCCTGCAGCCCGACTTCCTGGGAGCCCATAGCGTGCTGGCCTCGGTGCTGCGCGAGGTCGGCGACACCGCCGGAGCAGCCGCCGAAGCTCGGGCCACACAGGAGATCATGAAGCAGCAAACCACCCTACAGGGAGCCGTGTTTGCCACCAATTCGGGAACGCGCCTGCTGAACGCGGGCGATCTGGAGGGCGCCATCGGCCAATTTGAGCGCGCCATTCAGCTCTCTGCCAACTACGCACCGGCGCATCTGCAGCTGGGGCAGGCGCTGGCCAGGAAAGGGGAGCTGGCGCAGGCGCGGCAGGAGTTCCAGAAAGCAAAGCAACTGGACCCGCAGCTACAAGTTCCTAAACTGTAAAGAGTTGGGCGGCTACCGCCCGGGGAATTTTCTGTTCACGAGTATTGACACCTGCAGGCAAGTTGATTAGCGTGATGGGTCGCAAGCACGTGTAATTTGTGTCACATGTTGCTGTGACCCGCGAGCTCTCGCGCCCGCTCCCCTACCGCAGGGTCGAGAGCAGTTTGAGTGCGCGGTTTCGGCCCCGGTTTTCAGGTTGTGGTGGACTGCAAATTGGTCCTCTTCGGCCCCTGAACGTCGAAGCTCCTTCCCGGGTGTAATCGGCCCGGGGCGACGCCACCGCAGTAGCAACACTTTGGGGAGGCCCACAATGAGGCGCTGCGCCCTGCTGTTTGCTGCGTTGTTCTGTCTCGCGTTTTTCCTGCCTGAAACAGCATCAAGTCAGGCGGTTTATGGCAACATTTTCGGCACTGTTACCGACCCTAGCGGGGCGGCGGTGCCCAATGCCAAGGTGACGGTCACGGACACCGCCAAAGGCACGTCGGATACGACCACCACCAACGCGACCGGCAACTACACGATGACCCACCTTATCCCCGACCCCTATATGGTGAAGGTGGAGGCGCAAGGCTTCAAGACGGCGACGCAAGGCCCCGTCGTGGTGAACGCCGACCAGGGCTCCAAGGTGGACATGCCGCTGCAACTCGGCCAGGTGACCGAGGCGGTGGAGGTGACGGGCGAGGCGCCGGCATTGAAGACCGACCGTGCCGACGTGGCCACCACGTTCAATTCGCGGTACGTGGAGCAATTACCGATTTTGAATCGCAACTTCCAGTCGCTGCTGCTGATCTCCCCCGGCACCCAGCTCCTGACCGGCTGGAACCACGCCGCTACGGAGAACCCACAAGGCAGCCAGCAGATTTACGTCAACGGGCAGCACTTTAGCGGCACGGCCTACGAACTGGACGGCACCGACAACCAGGACCCAATCCTTGGGATTATCGTGGTTAATCCCAACATTGACGCCATTACCGAAACCAAGATTGACCTGCAAAACTACGACGCCGAGTTCGGCAAGGCGGTGGCCGGCGTGATGACGGTGCAGACCAAGTCAGGCACCAACAGTTTTCACGGCGAAGGCTTTTGGTTCCGCCGCTCTGATGCCGAGCAGGCACGCGATCCTTTTACCCAGTCCGCGCCTGACAAAATTACAGGGCGCTTCATTCCGCCCGGTAGGTGGAACCAGTTCGGGGGAACCTTTGGTGGTCCCATCATCAAGAACAAGCTCTTCTTCTTTGGTGACTATCAAGGAACGCGCCAGACTACGGGCGCTACTTCCTTGTTGACGGTGCCCACCTCGCAGGTTGTCCGTAGCTGCACGGTAGGCGACGGGAGCGGATTCTGCAATCTGAGCGCGTATGTACCTTTCATAGGTAACGGCAAACCCGGCGATCCTTCCACGCTGATCTACGATCCGACTACCGGTTGCGACCCGAATACAGGCGTATGTGACCCGACCAAGCGGACGGCTTTCTGCGGACCGGCTGGGTGTGCAACTCAACCAAACTGGATTCCGCTGGGCCGTATTTCGCCGATCGCGCAGAAGATCCTAACCCTTATGCCCGCCCCAACCAGCGGAGCGGTGACTAACAACTTTGTGTTCTCGGGCGCAGGGCCCTTCAAGCAGAATCAGTTCGATACCCGCATTGACTTCGATGCCAGCCCGACGCTGCAGGTGTTTGGGCGCTTCAGCCTGGCCTACTATTCCCTATCCGGGAGCCCCGCGCTGGGACCACAGCTTGGAGGCATAGGCAACGGTTTGAATGGCCTTTCGGGAAGTTCCATTAACCACGACTACAGCCTGTCCTCTGGCTTCACCAAGACGGTCAGCAACACCCTGCTGACCGACTTCCGCTTTGGCTGGTTCAAGTACAACCCTCAGACCAACAAACCGGACGCGGGAGTGGCAGCAGCGACCAACTTGGGTATTCAGGGTCTTAACCAGGGGGGAGCAGCGACGTTGTTCACCTCCGGCCTGCCTATGTTTGACGGTTTGGCTCCGGCTATCAACGCCGGCTCTGACCAGAGCACCTTTGCTATGGGCGATGGCCTCAACGTGGGTCGCTGTAACTGCCCCTTGACTGAAAGCGAGCAGCAGTTCCAGTTCGTGAACAACTGGACAAAGATTAAGGGCAATCACCAGATCAAGTTTGGCGCCGACATGCGCTACGCCATGAACCTGCGCGTACCCAGCGACGCTAACCGTACCGGCCAATTACACTTCACCAGCAGCACCAGTGGAACCGGCCTGCAAAGCGGCGCCACTTCGGCGGCGGGGACGGGCGGCTCGGGTTTTGCCAATTTCCTCCTGGGGGATGTGAATCACTTTGACCGTTTCGTCAGCACCAGCCTTAGCGCGGCGGAACGGCAGAAGCGTTTCTTCTACTACGGCCAGGACACCTGGCGCGTGACTCCGAAGTTCACTTTTAATTACGGCTTGCGCTGGGAGATTTACTTCCCCGAGACTGTCAACGGTAAGGACAACGGCGGGTTCGCCAATCCCACGGAGGGCATTATCCGCGTGGCCGGCGAAGGTCCCTATGGTCTGAACGGCAACATCGGCAACACCTGGAAGGCCTTCGCTCCCCGTCTGGGTATTGCCTACCAAGTCACACCGAAGACGGTAATCCGCATGGGCTATGGCCGCAGCTTCGACATCGGCGTGTTCGGCTCCAACTTCGGCCACGCCGTCACTCAGAACTTGCCGGTGCTGCTCAACCAGCAGCTCTTCGCTCCCGCCAGTCTCGGCAATAACGCGTACTTCACGGCATTTACCCTGGCTTCAGGACCGGGGACGTTCCCCACGACTACGGTGCCGGCAAGTATGTTGCAAAGCGGCGTGATCCCGCTGGGCGGTCCCTTCAACAACGTCCAGCCCAGAATGCGCCCGCTGACCCAGGTCCTGCCTACCCTCGATGCGTGGAACGCGACGGTCCAGCGCCAACTGACCAACACCATGACACTGGAAGTCGGCTTTGTCGGAAATAAAGGCTCGCACGTGTTTGCGGGCGACGGCCCGGCTTACGATCTGAACCCTGTTCCACTGGGCAAGGGGAGGGCGCTCGTAACCACGGCAGGAACGGCACCGAGCTTCACGCCCACTGTGCCCTCTGATCAGAGGCGGCCCTTCTACAACCACTTCTCCTATCCCGGAGTGATTGATCCCGCTACGGGCACAACCATGATGTGTTGTATTGATGGGATTATGGGCAATTACTTCGGCAATGACGCCAGCGCCAATTACAAAGCGCTGCAGGTGCGCGTGGATAAGCGCTTCTCTCAGGGACTGCAGTTCATGTCCACCTATACCTACTCGCACGCCAACAATTTCAGCGCCGACGGCAATTTCCCCTACGCCACCGCGCCGAGACTGTCGTATGGCCCGGATGACTTCAACCGCAAGAATGTGTGGGTCAACAATATTGTCTATGACCTGCCGTTTGGACGGGGCAAGAAGTTCGCCGGCGGCGCGGGAAAGGCGCTGGACCTGGTGATCGGCGGATGGGAGTTGACGGACACCATGAACTGGAGCAGTGGCTTGCCGTGGACACCCACTGTGGGCGAGTGCGGGCTGGTGAACGACACCGGCATACCCTGCATGCCTAACGTGAGCGGATCGTTCCACATGGGGGCGGGCTCACTGGATCCGATTACGCACACCGTGACGTACTTTACCGCGGTCCCGTCGCTGGCCTATGCCGCATCGTCGCTTACACCGGGAACGGACGCTTGTACGCTGTCGCGTCCGACTTCCGGGCCATTCGCTTTGCCCGCGTGCGGCACTGTGGGAGATGCCGGGCGCAACAGCTACTGGGGGCCAGGCGCCTTCACTGACGACATGTCCATTGCCAAGAACTTCAAAATCAGTGAACGGTTCAACGCGCAGTTCCGAATGGATGCGTTCAACGTGTTCAATCACCCGGTGCTGGACTTCAGCGCCAACGACGGTCAGGCCACAGGCGGGACTTGCGTTGACTGCGGCGGCAACAACGGTTTGATCAAGGACATCCAGTTCGGCTCGACTATGCGCGAGTTGCAGTTCGGGCTGAAGCTGATGTTCTGAAATGCAGCGACCAGGCTCATAATGGGGGAGTCGCAATGACTCCCCCTTGTTTTTTGCCCTTCTACCTCCCTAGCCTGCAGCGGATGGCACTGGCCGTGCTGATTCTGCTCAGCAGCGCAATGCTTTCTCAGGCGCAAATCAATACAGCACCTGACCAGCAGACGGCCACCGCACGAGCCGGCGGCAGCCAGACCTGCGCCTCCTGCCACACCGACATCTACCGCAGCTACAGCACGACGGCGATGGCGCGGGCCAGCGGCCCGGCAGCCGACGGCCTCATCGCCGGCGATTTCAAACACGCAAGGACGGGGATTCAATACCGCGTTTACAGCCATGACGGGCGGGTGTGGCTGAGCTTCGACCGCGACCATCCTCCGTTGCACGGCAAGCGTGAGCTGCTGTACTACATCGGCTCGGGAACGCGCGGGCGAACCTACCTGTTCTCCGAGGATGGCTTTCTGTTCGAATCGCCGGTGAACTGGTATGCGCAAAAGCGCCTGTGGGACATGACTCCGGCATATCAGAGCACAACTCAGATGCCCATGCTGCCGGCACTGCCCTCTTGCCTCAACTGCCACACCAGCGGCATGCGGGCACCGCTGCCGGGGACGGAGAACCGGTACACCATGCCGCCCTTTGCTCACGGCGGAATCAGTTGCCAGCGCTGCCATGGGCCGGGGGAGGAGCACGTCCGCGGCCAGGGCAAGGCGGCCATGATCAATCCAGCCAAGCTGGCGCCGGAGCGGCGTGACGAAATCTGCATGGAGTGCCACCTGGAAGGCAGCGTGGCCGTCGAGCGCGCCGGCAAGCACACCTATGACTTTCGCCCTGGGGATCGGCTCTCCGACTACATTCGCTACTTTGACGTCGTCAATTTGCCGGGATTAGGCGCACTGAGCCAGGTGGAAGCGTTGGCGCAGAGCGTTTGCAAGCAGAAATCGGGCGACTCCATGTCCTGCATGAGCTGTCATGATCCGCACTCCTGGCCGGCACCGGAAGAAAAGGTGTCCTACTACCGAAGCAAGTGCCTGGCCTGCCACGGGGCGGCGTTTGGGCGAAAGCACCAGCACGGCAACCCCGACTGCATCGGCTGCCACATGCCCGCGGTGGCTAGCCGCGATGTGGCCCACACTCAGGCAACCGACCACCGCATTTTGCGCCGTCCGGGCCCGCAGTTGGCACTTACGAATCTGGATTCCTCCACCAGGGCTGCCGCGCCGCAATTGGTTCCGTTTCCCGCCAGCGCTGGGCCGCCCGATATTCGCGACTTGGCCCTGGCCTGGGATGCCCTGGTCCGCCGCGGCAACGAGCAGTTCGCGCCCAAAGCCCGCGAGTTGCTAACGGAGGCTCTGCGCGAGAATCCGGGGGATGCCGCCGTAGCCACCGCTCTCGCCTATATGGAGCAGAGGGACGGAAATGCCGCCCAGGCAAAAAGGCATTATGAGGAAGCGCTCAGGGCAGATCCTACCCAACTGGATGCCACTGTCAACCTGGGGGTCATAGAAGCGCAGAGCGGCGACCCCAAGGCTGCACTGAAGCTTTGGCAGGACGCCTTCCAGCGCGCGCCCGCTCACAGCGCCATCGGCATAGACTTGGCGCTGGTCTCCTGCGATCTCGGTCAGGTGGTTGCGGCGCGAGATTACCTGAGCCGGGTTTTGCAGTTCAATCCTGACCTGGAGAAAGCCCGGCGGTTTCTCGAGCACCTGAACGCGCAGCCGCCAAGGTGCGAGCCGTAGTCCGCCAACTAGCTGACTAATGTGAGTTGCCGTTCTTTTGAGTGCGCACCTGCTGCAGCAGGCGCAAGTTGTCTTTCGCTACCTGGTTACTGGGATCGAGGCTAAGAGCTCGGCGCAGATGGGTTTCGGCGACATCGTATTCCTTCTGGGCAGCCAGGACGGAGCCCAGGCGGGCCTCGGCGTCGGCGTCATTGGGCCGCTTTCGCAGGACCTGTTCGAATTCCCGCGCGGACTCGGCGAATTGCCCGTTAAAGGCCAGGGCCGAAGCGAGATTAAAGCGCGCATCAAGGTAGTCAGGATCAGCCGCAACCGCCTGCTCTAGACGCTGCACCGCTTCCTGCTTGCGTCCCAGTTGCAGCAGAGCGGCGCCCAGGCTGTTGAGTGCGGGGGCGCTGCTCGGCCGCTGGGTAACAGCGCGCTCAAAATCCGGGACCGCCTCGGCCGGATTACCCCTTGAGAGCAGGAGTGCGCCCAGGTTGTAGTTGGCGGCGTAATCGTTAGAATCGTGCTCCAGCTTGTGCCGCATCAGCGCTTCCTGCAACACTATGCGTCCGTCGCCTCCGCCGGGAGCGTCACTGGCCACCACCTGCAGGGAAAGATGGGCCATCTCGTCCATGGACATATTGCCGGCTGTAACCCGCCGCGGAGGATGATGCGGGTTGCGTGGATTCTGCTCGGAATTGTCATAGGTGTAGCGCATGGAAATCACGCTGCCGGCGGGCAGCAAGACGGGTTGCTGATAACGGTAAATACCCTGCCAGGCCGGGTCCCACTGGGGAATGAGCAGGAGCCATTTGCGCGAGCCGTTGGGCAGGGTAGCATAGGCGGCCAGGCGCTTGCCCAGGTAATGGGCGTGGGGATAGACGGCGTAGACGCGCACCGCCAGCGGCAGCTTGAAGTCGTCCGCCACCTGAAAGTCGCCAGCCCCCGCAGGAATGTTCAGCTCATCGTCGCGATCGAGCTGCAGCAACATGGGTTTGAGCGTAGGTTTCGTCTCGGAGAAGTAGAGTCCAATGGTGGGCTGGATGGGTACAGGCTTGCCTGAGGGTCGAAGGTGGATGTTGAGCACCAGGTCGGTTCCCGGGGAGAGTCGCCAGGTCATGTCGTCGGGCTCAACCCATATCGGAATGCCGGGCTTCCAGTAAATGAAGTGGCCCTCGGGCTCGAAGGCGTCGCTCTCCATCTCCACGTCCATGCCGTCAAATCCCGGGACCGGACCGGGATGGCGTGCCTGCATGCGGCGTGCGGAGTGGGTACGGTCAATCAGGAGATTGGCGTGGTGAGTGACTTTAGGATTGCCAGGGTGGATCTCGACCGCTCTTACGTAATGAGTGCTCGTGACCGGGACTTCAAAGATGAAGTTATGGTAAACGTCCATTCCCTGAGCGGGTACCACGTATCCAGGGGGTGCTTGCAGGATCAGGTCAGGCTTGCCGCCCTGCCATCCGTCGGCCAGCTTGGGAGGGGAAGGCGCCTGCGCTAAATCGCCCATCGGCGCGCCGTGCTCCGCCCAGCGTGAAAGGAGTGCGACTTCCCGGTCACTTAAACGCAGTTGATCGGCGAATGCAACCGTGCTGGGATCAGGCAGCCAGGGCGGCATGGTGCGCTTGTGGGTAACAAACGCAATTTGGCGCGCGTTGCGCCTGGCCTCCTCATACGTAACCAGCGACATTGGCCCTGAGCCGCCCGGCTGGTGGCATTGCACGCAGTTGGCGTAAAGGATGACGGCTATATCGCGGCTCCAGGTCGGCTGCTCGGCAGATGGGGGTGCAATTACGCGGGCTCCCCTCGTGTTTTGAGCGCTCCCAGGAATGCGAACTCCTACAGCTGCAGAAATCGTTACGAGAATAAGCATCCCGAGAAAACGATTCATAGTGTAAACCTGAAAAGAGATGACGCAGCTGCGGCAGAAAGCAGGCGGAACTTCCGCGGCATTTTATCGCCTTTCGCACAGCGTGAACAATAACGATACTCGGCGGGGTTCGCCGTGGGGCGTGCGGAAGACGCCTCCGCGCCGCAAACATGACACACCGATCAGCCGGCGTCCGCACCAGGAAGCGGCGAGGTGAGGTAGTATGTTTTCACCATCGGATCGCACTATGTTCTTAGGATTTCTGCTGCTCTTTCCGCTGCTGGGCCAGGCCCCGACCTCAGCGACTTCTGCGCTGCCGGCGCCCGCCGCCCAGGCTGCTTCCGCGCCGATTAGTGCGTCGGACCCGACCGCGGCTTTCGCTCAGGCTCGCTCCCTGGTTGACCATGGCAAATTCGACGAGGGCATTGCGCAATTGCGGCAAGTGCAGGCGCGCGATCCAAAGATGAAGGGCCTGAATCGCGAGTTCGGCCTGGCCTACTACAAACACAGCGATTTTATGAGCGCGGCCCAATACCTGCAGCCTGCGCTGCAGGAAGATCCTAATGACAGCGAGGCCACCCAGTTGCTGGGCCTCTCCTACTATTTTTCCGGCAAGCCCGCGCAGGCCGTTCCTCTTCTGGAAAGAGTTAATTCGTGGTATCCGTCGGCCAATGTTGACGCCAGTTATGTGCTGGGCATCTGCTATATCCAGCTACGGCAGTATGAGCAGGCTCGCAAGGCGTTCGCCAGCATGTATGGGGTGGCGCCCGACTCGGCTCCGGCGTACCTGTTCGCTGCTCGCATGCTGTTACGCGAGGAATTTGACCCTATTGCGGAACAGTACGCCAAAAAAGCAATTGCCATTGACCCCAAGCTGCCCCTGGCCCATTACTTCCTGGGCGAGCTGTTTCTCTATAAATCACGCATTCCGGAGTCTATCGTGCAGTTCCAGCAGGAACTGGCGCTCGACCCCGCCCACGCGCCCACCTATTACAAGCTGGCTGACGCCTACACCCGCGTGCTCAAGTGGGATGATGCGGAACGGCTGCTGCAGCGCTCCATTTGGCTGGATGCGACCGCCAGCGGGCCCTACATCCTGATGGGCAAGGTGCTCCTGAATAAGGGCGAGCCGCAGCTCGCCGTGCGCACCTTGAAGCACGCCCTGCAGATGGACCCTAACAACTACATTGCCCACCATCTGTTGGGAGAATCGTATCGCGCGCTGGGCGACACGCAGCAGGCAGCCGCTGAGCTGAAGTTTGCCAGCCAGCTGGAATCGAAGCAGTAGCAGGTGTTGGCGCGGCTTATTGGCGGGCCTGCGCTTCGGCTATACCGACATATTTATCGGCGCCGCCGTAATAGAAGAGCCATCGCTTGTCTGTGTGGACCAGTCCTTCCACGAAAACCACGTCAGGCACCTGGCCGACCTTCTCCCATTGTTCTTTGGGTTCAAAGATCGGCCCAGCAGCCCGAGCCACCACTTTGCTGGGATCGTTCTTGTCGAACAGCGCCCAGCCGGTGCGGTAAATCAGGCGGTCATCGGCTCCGTTATAAATAAGGAAAATGCCATCGCGCGTGATGACCGGCGGCGGTCCGGGCTCCACTACGCGCGAATCGAATTGGCCGGGACGGCGTGCCAGCACCGGGTGGTCGAGCGCGTCGGTCCAGTGCAGCAGGTCGGTAGACGACGCGAGTCCCATCTGGTCGGTGCTATCGGGCTTCGTTCCCAGGTAGTACATCCACCATTTGCCGTCGATCTGACGGGGGGCGATGGCGCCCGACTTGGTCCATTTCACATTCCATTTGCCTTTGTAGGCAGGCAGAAGAATGCCCCGGCGCTGCCAATGAATCAGGTCGCGGGAGGTGGCCAGGCAAAGCTGAGCGTCGCGCTTGTTGTAGCCCGTGTAGGTCAAGTACCAGGTACCCTGGATCTTGACCAGGCGCGGGTCTTCTACACCACCATCCTTCTCGTAATCGGTTTCCGGAACGAACACTGGCCGGGCGCGACGGGTGAAGTGTACACCATCGCGGCTGGTAGCGTAGCCCAGGCGTGAGGTGCCGCTCTTGTCCTGCGCACGATAGAGCATGACGAAACGGTTGCCGTCTTTGACCACCGCCGGGTTGAATACGCCGGCAGACTCAAAGCCGTTGCCTTGTGGGCCGAGAATAGGCTGGCGCGAAACCCGCTTCCAGGGGCCGAAGGGAGGCGTAAACTTCGAACCCTGCGCCGCCAGCAAGAGTGCGACACCGGCGAGCAACAGGATGGATTTGGCTGGAAGCGAAGTCATTGGGCAGTTGCCGGCGGCGCCGGCACGCGCTCCAGGCGTTTCACCCAATCCTGCGGCAACTCATGCAGCAGCGCCAGGAAGGCGCCGTTAGTCCAGCCAAACCCGATGACGTTAGCCTGGTAACCAACCACCACCTTGGTCTCATCGGAGCGGGTCTCGACGTTGTATTTTTCCCGGATGGTGCCGTCGCGACGGAAGTTCTCGTCCACCATGGAGAGGAATTTGTAGCTCAGGCGGTTGGCGTCGTCGTTAAATCCGTACCGGCGCAGGCCCTCAATGGCGAGCAGTTGCGTGGGTGCCCAGCCGTAGGGCAGGTCCCATTGCACGCCGGTTTGCTGGTCGCTCATGGCCAGGCCGCCGGGGTGCTCAAAAATCCCCAGATTGCGTTCCACCGCGTGCGCCTGCTCAGGCGTGGCCAGCCCTGCCCACAGCGGATAAAAAGTCGTGATGTAGTGGTAAGTGGAACGAGTGCCCGTTTGGAAGTCATAGTCGAAGAACATGCCGTGCGCGGCGTCCCACAGGTATTTGTTAATGGCTTCGCGGCGCGCCTGGGCTCGTTGGGCCCATTGCCGCGCTTCCGAGGGCTTGCCCAACAGAGTCGCCATCTGCTCCAGGTCTTTTTCGGACTTGTATAGAAGACTGTTCAGGCATGCGGGCGCGTAATGGTGGGTGTCGCCAGCGTAGGGACCGAAGCGGAAAGAGGGGTCGAAGCCCGACTCACGCATGCTGCGGTCCGCCTTGTAGTAGTCAGGGGTGAGCTGCAGGTCGCTTACCCGGGTGCAGCCTGCCGACTCCTGACCGGTAAACTGCTCACCTGAACAAATCGCGAACGTGAAAACCGGGCCGGCATCAGCATTAGAGGTCTTCTGCATCAATAGGTGACCGGCGGCCGCAGCCGGATGAAGCACGTAATAACCGGCGACGGCACGGTAATAGCCGGGATCATTGTGCAGTTCCTCGGGCGCGGGTCCAGTTCCGAAATCGAAATAACGCGAAAGTCCGGTGGACCCGGCCAGGTGTGGCTCATGCACCCAGAGCTGGTAATCTCGAATCGCATCCTCGTAGGCGCGTTCCAGCCAGGCCTTGTCACTCTTGCCCGCCACTTTGTCGGCTTCGTAGACCCCCAGAATCATGGAAGTAAGAAATGGCGGCTGGGAGCGGCTGAGGTAGTAAGTGCGGTTGGCATTGAGCACGCCGCCGTAGTGCTCGATCTCGAAAAAAAAGTTTTCCACCATGTCGCGAGCCAAGTCTACGCGTCCGTCGCGCAGCAGTCCGCGGATGATGAAATAGCTGTCCCAGCCATACATCTCGTTGAACCGACCCCCGGGCACCACGTAAGGATGATTGAGGAAGAGTAGTCCCTGCGGCTGGATGGTGCGCGGGTCAATTTCGCCCAGGCCGTGGAGAACCTTGGGCAAATGCTCGACCGAAACCTTGCACTGTTTTGACAGTGCTTTCAGGGCGGGTGGTTCGTGGAAGTCGGCCGGGAGGTACACCACGGTGGAGGTCTTCAGCTTGGGATCAGCCACGCTGGCGCATTGGCTCATGGAGCGGGTGAGCGTGTCCCACGCGCCGGAAATGTAGTGCAGGGTGGGCGCCAGGCCGGGTCCCGATGTCTGAGAAAGGCCCGCTTGAGCCGAACTTGCCTGCGGGTAAGCCGGGAAACTGAGCGCTAAAACAAAGACGAGGGCAGGAAACTGAATTCTCTTCAAAAGCATAGAACTGGCGGGCGATGGAGCGTCACATCGCGAGGCAAGCCAGCTTACACAAGGCAGGTGGGCGGCGGCAACGGGTAGTGGTCGCGGCGCAGATGGCTGCATGCCACTGCGGACTTACGGTATGTTGATTCTCGAGGTCCCGAGGTTACAGAGGTAATTAGCGTGGCCCCAACTCTTGCCTCACCATAGCCCGAAGAGGTTGCGGCAGCCCGATCAGAACAGCAACCGGTCAGGGGAGCAAATTATGGCCACTCCAGCTATCGCGTACGGGGAGCAGCGTTTCGGAGCCGCTTATACACTCCGCATTTTAGTGGTGCTGGGAGTCATTGGAGTGCTCGCAGGCCTGTGGGCGGCGCAGAACGATCCGCATAGCGCGTCGCATCCCGTCCTCGTCTGGATCTTTGTCGGACTGGTGGTTGCAGGGGCTGTCCTGTGGATTGCTCTGGGCAAGAGCGTTTTGATAATCAACTTGTCTGGAGTTCGGCGCGAATCGGTGTTCGGTCAGCAGGAAATGGCCTGGAGCCAGATTAAAGAGACGCGCTACCGTGTTATCCCAATTAACATGTACGGGCACTTCGGCCTGGTGGGCGCTCTGCTGGCTCTGTCGAGCAAGTCAGGCCGGGCGCAGCTTACGCTACGACTGATCAGCCAGGATGGCAAGAAGCTGAACGTCACCTCGAACTACCGAAAGGCCGATGAGGCGATTGGGCTCATCCTTGCCCGAGTTAATCCACCGATAGTGCAGAATGTAAAAGCGCGGCTGCAGCGAGGCGAAACCGTCCAGTTCGGCGGTCTCGGGCTATCGGCAACGGGTCTCACCTGGAAGGGCGCTTCCATCCCGGTTTCGGAGCTCACCAAGGCTGAACTGGTGCGCAGCAATCTGCAGATCAAGCGCAAGGGAAAGTGGCTCAGCACGGTGAGCGTTCGGTCCGACAAGGTTCCCGACGTGCTGGTGTTCCTCGAAGTCCTGGAATCGTTGGCACCACAACTCAAATCGGCAGGGGTTGATCCACTGGCGCGCGTGCGCATGTAGGCCGCCTGCTTACTGCGACTCCCGCCGCAGATCTCAAAGACCTATTTTCCTATTCGCATCCCACAGGTGAAGGTTGCAGCCGCCCAACCGATTCGGCTAGTCTAAAAGGCGTCAGTCACTTATCTCCGAGCCGGGATGGCGGAACTGGCAGACGCAGCGGACTCAAAATCCGCCGGTGCTTAGCACCTTGGGGGTTCAACTCCCCCTCCCGGCACCAGCCCCAAAATCCGCGCCGGATGCGGCCTTCAGCGAAATGGTCTCCTAGAATTAATCCGGTTCGGACCTCTTCAGCGATGGTTTTGTGAGCGCCTTGTGACCGGAGCCGGGCGCAAAGGAACGTAATCGAGGGTACTTGAACGACCGCTGACCGTTGATGTCGGGAGGGTGCGTGGGCAACTTCCGGCTGGCCGACCATCCGGACACAGGCGGGAGGCGTGACCGGATTCCTGGACGCTGGGGCGTTTCAGGGGACCTATTCCAGGTTGAGCTCCCAAGAGAAGCTCAATGAGTGACTTGGCCTGCTGGCAGCAGTCGAGAATGCGACCGGCGACACGCTTAGAACCCCGCGCGGATCAAACCAATCGAGGTGATGCTGGACCGCGCACGCGAACGGGGCGAGCAGGATCTGAAGTCATCGACCGTCTCCTGGCTCCGCTTTATTTCCGCGCGCTATTTGGCGCCCCCGGTGATCGCACCTTTGTGTCGAAGTCAAGGCGTTCAACGCCGAGCCTTATGCCCACCATTGGCTCGAAAAAACGCTTGGCAAGAAAACGCAAAGTGGGAGAGCGGTAATCCCGACTCGTTGGCAGCCTGCTAGTCGAGGACCGTTCCTTCGCCGACAACCACCGCCTCGCCACCGACGCGAACTTCCTCGAGAACTCCTGCACGGCTCGAGAGCGAAATGCAAATACGACCCGGACGGCCCATGCGGACGCCCTGAAGGTTCACGAGCCTCGATGCATTGTCGGCTGACACTGCATTGTGCTGGAGGAGATACGCGCCCAGCGGCCCACTCGCGGCGCCCGTGGCCGGATCCTCCGGAATTCCGATGCAGGGCCCGAACATTCGACTGTACACGGTAGCATCGTCGTCCGCCGGCTGGCACGAGAATACAAATACAGGGAGCTCTTCGAGATCGAAGGACCGGAGTAACGCGCACAATCTCTCACGCTCGAAGGATGCCGTATCGACCGCCGCGCGCGAACGCAGCGGAACATACAGAAATGGAACTCCGGAGGACGCGACTTGCACCGGAAGATTTCCGGCCGCAAGATCTCCCGGCTGGATCCGGAGAGCCGCGGCAACCGCAACGCTGTCGGTGACGATGGGCCCGAATGTCGGAATGGGTTGCGCCATCCAGGCAAAGCGCAAGGTGTTCTGACCCCATTCGAGTCCCACTGTCGTTGGTCCTATGCCGAGCCCGAGGACCGCCTTATCGGTGTCCGCACGCAGTCGTCTGGTGCCTGCCAGCGCAAAAACCGTTCCAATCGTCGGACTCCCGGCCATCGGTAGCTCTCGAGATGGAGTGAAAATGCGAACCCGCGCGTCGGTCTCGGGAGCCTCGGGAGGAACCACGAATGTGGTTTCGGGAAGAGCCATTTCATTTGCGATCCGCTGCATCCGCCGCTCGTCAATTCCCGCCGCATCGGGGAACACGGCCAGCTGGATGCCAGTGAATGGCTGATTCGTAAAAACATCGAGACGGACGTACCGAAGAACAGACATTGGCCTCCTACCCCTTCTCTTTCATCTGAAGCGAATTTAAAGGCAAAGAACCTGATTGCCGCATCTGGAAGCTGGTAGAACGGTCGGTAGATGTGCGGACGGGCCGTAATCCGGTGATCTCATGCCTCGCGAAGGGCAATCATCGGGTTCACTTTCGTCGCACGGCGTGCTGGGAGGTAGCTAGCCAGCGTGGCCACTGCAAGTAAAAGGAGAGGCACGATCAGAAACACAGCCGGATCATGCGGGCGAACACCGTAGAGCAAACTTGCCATCAAGGACGCAGTGAATGCAGAAAAGACCAATCCGGCAACGATGCCCACACCAGCAAGCGCAACCCCCTTGCGTAAGAATATTCTCACAATGTCGTCCCGCCGTGCGCCCAGGGCCATGCGGATACCGATCTCGCGCGATCTTTGGCCGACTATATAAGCCAACAAGCCGTAAATTCCGATGGAGGCCAGAAGCACCGCCAGTCCAGCAAATCCGCCCACCAGATCGGCAGAAAAACGGCGTGAAGCCAGCGACCGATCAAGGACGTCGTTCAAAGAAGAAACACTAAATATCGGCAGGCTGGAATCAATGCTCTCGATTTCATGCCGAATTTGTGGTTCGAGCTGCGTCGCGGGCAGAGACGTCCGCAATACCACGCTCAGTTTCTTGCTGTTGTCTTGATAGGTCGAAACATAGATGTGGGGAACGCCATCGATGTCGAGACCGTCACTCTTGATATCCTTAACAACACCCACGACGGTCGTCCAAGGCTTGGTAGGGTCTCGTCCGAAACGCACTCGGCGGCCCAGCGGATCGCTGGCTGGCCAATACTTACGAGCGGTGCTTTCATCAATGATTGCCACCAGCGGTTTGCCGTCTTCATCCGCCTCGGTGAATGAACGGCCGCGCAGGAGCGTCGTCTGTAACACCTTAAAATAATCGGAGCTTATCCGAATTCTCTCGGCGCTCAGATTCTGCGAGGACTCGACCGGTCTATCTTCAATCGCGAAGCCTTCACTCGCTACGCCACCGACCGCGTTGGGGTTGGTATTGGTGGTCGGTAGGGCTGAGGTGATTGCGGCGAGTTCCACCCCCGGAATTGCCTTCATACGCCGCAGCAACTCACGATCAAAGTTGGCTCTGCGAGGAATATCGAGATACGGATCCGCCTCCGATTCGTTGGGATTCGGAAGCTGTATGTTTGCCGTGACAACTTGAGTCGGATTAAAGCCAGGATTTTCCTGCAACAGATCCTGCAGCGTGCGCAGCAGCAAGCCGGCTCCCACCATCAGTATGACGGCAAAGGCCAATTCAGAGACGATAAGAACATCCCGCAGTCGGCCGGTCTTTGTGCTGTAGCCGGACCCTCGACCGCCTTCCCGAATGGCCGAGTAAAGAGCGGCTTTAGCCGAATGAAGCGCTGGAGCAAGTCCAAACACTAAGCCGGTGAGAATCGAAATCAGCAGAGCGAACGCCAGCACCACCCAGTCGATTCGTACTTCGCTGAGCCGGGGAACGTTCGATGGCACAAAGCGCAGGATGAAGCCCAAAGCGCCTACTGCGGTTGCGATTCCCGCGGTACCCCCGATGAGCGACAGCAGCATGGATTCGGTTAACATCTGGCGCACCATGCGGCCGCGGCTCGCCCCCAGCGCTGACCGCACCGCCATCTCTTGTTGTCGCCCCGAAGCGCGCGCCAAGAGGAGATTGGCAATGTTCAACGATACGATGAAAACGATCAGGATTACCGCACCCAATAACACCAGCAGCATGGGCCGGACTTTGCCCACCATAGTTTCTTGCAATGGTTGAATCTCAATTGTCCATTGCGCCTGCGGCGGGTAATCGGTGGGAAAGTCGCGGCGTAATTGGGCAGCCATGGCAGTGAGCCGCGCCTGAGCTTGCGCCAGTGTCAGGCCAGGCTTAAGTCGTCCGATTCCAGATACTAAGATCCGGGTACCACGCATTGGCGGGGGAAAGGGATCTCCGCTGAATCCGCCGGCGCAAAACACTTCCGCGTCGCCGGAAGTCGTCGGTCCAGGATGGCGAAATCCGGGTGGCAGAACCCCGATAATTGTTAAGGAATCGTTGTCCAGCCGGAGGGTGCGGCCGACAACGTTCCTATCGGCGCCATAGGCACGGCGCCACAGGCCATCGCTGATCACGGCCTCTGCAGCGAAACCAGGCACGAAGTCCTGCGGACCAAACAACCGTCCAATTTGCGGGGTCACACCCAGCATGGAAAAGTAACTGAAACTGCCATTGACCCCCTCGACACGCTCGGGCTGCCCGGCGCCGGTCAAATCCTCGCTACCCTCATAGATCGGGCTCACATCTTCAAATACGCCCGATCGCGTCTGCAGGTCATCCAGTTCGGGCTTGGAAAACCGAACGTCCCGCAATCCTACCCCCGGCTCGTTAAAGAAGACTCGGACTAAACGATCGGGATCGGGGTAGGGCAAAGAACGCAGCAACACGGCATTCACGATGCTAAAAATGGCCGTGTTCGCGCCCACGCCAAGAGCCAGCGTCACGACAGCCACGATGGTGAATGTGGGCTTCTTGACCAGCATGCGCAAACCATAGCGAACATCCTGAAGCAAAGTCCCCACGAAGATGCTCCTCTCGGTCAGTATCGCGGAATCACAGAAAGGCGAATTCCCCGACTTGGCGCCAATCAGTCTGGGTCTTTTCCGTCTGTCCCGGATTTCACTTTCCTCAGTGGTCTGGCGCAATCACCAGGCGGAAGCTCGTCTTGTTCTCTGGAGCGCTGTTGGCTGTCAGCTGTGACTGTAGCTCGTCCAGGTAACGGACAAGATCTTCCACTGCCCATCAACTTTGCACACCTGCCAGTGCTCGACGCCTGAATTGGTAATCTTGTCGTTGACAATAAAATCGTAATTAAATGTCACCAGCCCTAAAGGACCGTCCTGGCGAATCTCGACGTTCTGAAATTTCTCTTCAAGTTTGTCCTTCGAGGTTGCGAGGAATTTCACAAGTCCATCGAGCTGGCTCGGGCCAATCCCATCGAATTGAGCGTCAAGTTTGCGGGCGCCGTCAATCTCTTCCTGGGTGTTGGTGTGGTGAAACAGCACATTGTGGTTCAGCACGAGCTTCGTTATGGCGTAGCCGTCCTTGCGAATAATGTCCTGACGGAACTCCTCCAATACGCCGCGAATCTTCGCGAGGTCATCGGTGTTGGAATTGAATTTGGGTTCC
>DATFDP010000107.1:0-4009 GCA_035252015.1 Terriglobales bacterium | reverse complement strand
GGGGTAATGACGTTATCCGTACCGCCGAGCGCGGTGTTCATCGCCGCCGCGTATACGAACGGCTTGAAGATCGAACCGGTGGGACGCTTCGAGACAGCGTGATTCAGCTGGCTGAAACCGTAATTCCTCCCGCCCACCAAGGCGAGAATTTGTCCTGTGTGCGGATCGATGGCAACGAGCGCCACTTGCGCCTGCGGGCCGGGGAGAACCTTGGTTTCGTACTTCGCCTTTTTCCCCGTACCTGAAACTTTCACCCGCTTGGTGCGGAGCTTCGTCACTTGCTCGTCCACGATCTTGACGCCTTCTTCGACGGCCTGGGCGGCGGCGCGCTGCAGGTCGGGATCGAGCGTGGTGTAAATGCGAAGCGACTGCTCGTTCAATTCCCGTTCACTGAATTTGCCACTGAGCGTGTCCTTCACCAGATCCACGAAATAAGGGGCGTCGCTGGCTTCGACGTTGGGCGGGGCGAGCTTTAACGGGGTAGCCTTCGCCCGTTCGGCCTCTTCCTTGGTGATGGCGTGGGTCTCGACCATGCTGTCGAGGACGAGATTGCGGCGCTCGAGCGCACGTTCCGGATTGCGATAGGGCGAAAGATAATTGGGCCGTTGGATGAGTCCGGCGAGGAGAGCCGCCTCGGGCAGCGTAATGTTCTGCAGGTCTTTGCCGAAATAGGCGCGCGCCGCTTCCCCGAATCCGCTGATGGTGAATGAGCCCCGCTGCCCCATGTAAACCTGATTGGCGTAGAGCTCAAAAATCTGCTGCTTGGAGAATTTCTGCTCCAGCTCAATGGCGATCAGCATTTCCGTGAGCTTGCGTTTGATGGTTTTTTGCGGCGTCAGGAAAAAGCCGCGGGAGATCTGCATGGTGAGAGTGGAACCACCCTGCTCGTGCTTGCCCTGGCGCAGGTCAATCCAGGCGGCTTCCATCAGACGGATATAGTTCACGCCGGCATGTTGGAAGAAGCGCCGGTCCTCGATGGCGAGAACCGCATCCACCATAACCTTAGGGATCTGGTTGTATTTGATGATTTCGCGCTTGGAGCGCTCGGTGTCAAACAGGTTGGTGACCAGCTGAGGCTCAAGCTCGTAGCCATCGAGCGGGGTGCCTTTGCTGTCCCCCGAGATGATGCTGTCCACCTTTTCGCCGCGGATGATGATGCGAGCGATGTCCTGGGCGTGGTAGGACTCGGGCCCAGGGCGAACCTCAATGCCATTGCTTAACATGCGATAGCTGCCGATCGCCGCTGGTTTTTCCTTGGCGGCGTCGGTATAGCCGGCGCGGCGGAGCTTGGCCGCAATCTCGTGAGCATCAATTTTTTCGCCGTCCTGCACGGTTTCCGGCAAAGCGTAGATCTTGGAGGCGTTGCCGAAGATCTGCCCGTGCATGCGGCGGGTCACGATGCGGTCGTATTTGACGTAGTACCAGGCAAAAACGCCGAAGAGGGCGGTACAGGCGATGATGAATGCCGCGACCGCTGTGCGCACGATCATGTCGTTGCGCTGGGCGCGCGGGGTACCCGGTTTGAGTTTCCAGAATCGCGGAATCTTAAGTTTTATGGCCACGTTGAGGAGCGGAAATCCGATCTACCTGCCAAGTATGGGATGCTTAAAAGCGCCGTCCAGAGCTTCCGAATTTACTTTCACCTGGCCAGAACCGGCGGAACCTAAAGGCTGCCGAAAGGTTTTTCTATTTTAATGCACGGCGACAGGAGTGAGTAGCCAGCGGTGACTAGTTAGTAGCTGGTAAGAGGTGTGCACCGCCCAGGATAATTTAGAGCTTGGGACGGCTGCGATACTCCTGGAAGCGCTCACGGCTGATTTGTTCCTGCCCCATCAAGGGCAGCAGCTCGGTGCGGAGCAATTCCGCTCTCTTTGCAGGGCCGGCCTGCTGCATCATGCGCGCCACGATGACTTCTTCCTCGTAAATCCGAGCTTGGTCCTGCATAACTGCGAGGCCGAGCTGATATTGCGCTTCCGCGCGACGGAGTTCGGGATCGCCGCTCAGGATTGTCCACCCGTCCGTGGTTTCACGGGTGATGTGCTGCATGGCTTCCACATCGGGTGCAACGGACAGGACTGCCTGGGCATAATCGCCAGTGGCTCGGTAGTTCTGTTCCCGCAGATGATTGATACGGGTCCGGATCGTACCCATGCGCATGGCTTGGCGGACCATGGGGTTCACTGGGGCGATCGCGGCAGTTTCCGGCACCAGGGAAAGCCAAAGGGCGAATCCAAAGAAAGCAAAACCGCACAAGCAGAACAGCTCTTTTATGTCTAACTTGCGTTGGTTTGACAAGGTTCGCTCCCGTACCCGAGTTCGCCGGCCCGTCCGGGCAGCCGCCCAAAACGAATGCCAACGTTGGTAAAGATGCTCACACGGAGGAAGGGAGTGCTGCCAGATTACAGGCGGGGTCGTACAACCGTTCATTACCAACGGGCTATGGAGCGGGCGGGGAGCACAGGGCTAAGTGACTGGAAAAGAGTGACTTCGGTCTGGAACCCGGAATGCCCAAAATAGAACGGCCCGCTGCTTATCTTTGAGCAACGGGCCGCCGGTGGACTGTTGGGATTGGCCTGAGGCGGTCACTCTGCGTGACCCCTGCGGCAAACTCCGGGTCCCCGGCTCGCGCCGGGGAGGATGTCCCAAACTCACCTTGAGTTCGGCGAGGTTCGTGTAGAGAGCCTTTCCCTAAGCCTCAGCCACCTCACTAGGTTTATGACTACAGTCAGAACTTGTCGACATCGGACCACCTCCTTTCCAGTGTATTGGCAGATTAGTACCGTTTAGTTTGGGCGTCAAATTGGGAGTACCTGGGAAGGCAGTACTCAGTACCCAGTACTCAGTAACCTCGTGACACTTTCCAAGAGCGACTTGAGGCGACTCGGCCGAGCAGAATCGGGCTGAATTTGATCCGTGTCTCCCACTTGTTACTGTTCGGATTCGTTCCTTCGGCGGTTACAGCTGAGGTACCGGGGGCTTCTCATCGAGTACCGGGTACTGGGTACTGAGAACTGACAACTGACAACCGACAACTGAGAGCTTCTCGGGACATGTCCGGGGGGAATCTGGCTGGGGTGTGCCTGTCTTCCTAGACTGTAGCTTCCCCTTAACCCTTCCAGCGAAAGGCGTTGGGCTGCGGCAGGCCGATATGGGCGAGCACCCGGTTGGCAAATTCGCCGGCCATCACGTCGAGGCTGGTGGGGCGGTTGTAGAAGGTGGGAATCAACGGGAAGACGGTCGCACCGGCATCGGCAGCGCGATACATGTTGCGGATGTGGATCTTGTTGAGGGGCGTTTCGCGAACGCAGAGCACGAGCGGGCGTTTTTCCTTGAGACAGACGTCGGCGGCGCGCTCGATCAGTTGCATGGCAAGGCCATTGGCAATGCGGGCCAGAGTTCCCATGCTGCAGGGGATGACGATCATCGCGTCGGTGGGATAAGAGCCGCTGGCTACATTGGCGCCGATGTCGGCGTTGTTTTGTTGCTGGATTTTCTTGGAAGCTCGGCCCAGCAGCTGTGACACGAGTTTGCTGCGGCCGGAAATTCGGAGCTCCTCGGCAAACACGCGCAGGGCATTGTCGGAGGCGATGAAGTTAATGGTCTTGACGCGGGAATCGCGGTCAGCCGCGGCGAGGAGTTGCCTCAGAAAAAGAGAGCCGCTGGCCCCGGTGGCGGCCACGGTCAGGGTCTGAGGCGCAGGTTTGATCAAGTTTGCATCCAAGTAATGCGAGGTATTCCGCTTTGTCCCCCCGGAACCTTGAGCATAGGAACAGCCGCTTCGGTACGTCAAGAAGCAGCGCCGTAGTGACGAAGTGCAGAGCTGACTGCACCGGGCACGGCGGCATACTGCAGCGCGCCGAGTGCAGCAGAACGATACCATGGCCACCACGTCCGCATTACGACTGCGCCGCAACGCCGCCCAGCTTCACGCGCTGGCCCAGGTAGAGCGCGAGATCCGCGCCACCGACCCCAACGGCCGTCGTAAATACCTCCGGGACTTCAACGAAGC
>DATFDP010000106.1:0-22898 GCA_035252015.1 Terriglobales bacterium | reverse complement strand
TTGTCATCCTGAGGAAGCGCGCGCCGCGCTTGGCGCGGTCAGCGCGATGAAGGACCTATGCATTTTTGTGGCGCGGGCCTCGCGTTACTCGACCTGAGTGAACGAGAAAAACACTCCTGTGATCTCGGGTTACCGGAAGCTCTGGTCGTTGCTCACCTGGGACGTCTTGCCTTCTAAACCTTCCAGCACCATCACGTTCTTCTGCGCTTCTGCCAGCCCTTGCGCTGCCGCCTTCCGATACCAGAACAACGACGTGGCCCTGTCCCGCAACACTCCCAGGCCATGCTCATAGGCGAATCCCAAATTGTTTTGTGCCGTGGCCGAGCCGTGTTCCGCCGCCCGCCGCAGCCAGCGCGCCGCTGCCCCCAGGTCACGCGCCACCCCTCTTCCTTGCGCGTACATGCTCGCCACATCTATCTCCGCCGGAAGATATCCCTCATCCGCCGCCTGCCGGTAGAGTTCCGCCGCCCGCGCTTCGTCCTGCGCCACTCCCCGCCCGCTGCTGTAAAGGTGGGCCAGGTTCGCCTCCGCGGCCGGAAAATGCTGCGCCGCCGCCTTGCCGTACCAGCGCACCGCCTCCGCCACATCCACATTCGTTCCCTGGCCTGTGGAATACATGTAGCCCAGATTATTTTGCGCCGCTGCCAGCCCGTTCACCGCTGCCCGCAGATACCAGCCCACCGCGCCTGCGGCATCCTGCCCGCCTCCCAGCCCTTTGGCCAGCAGCGCTCCCAGGTTGTTCTGCGCCGCCGGATCGCCCCCCTTCGCCGCCTTCTCATACCACTCGCGGGCCAGCCTGTAATCCTGCTTTACCCCGTCGCCCTGCTCCAGCGCCAGCCCCAGTTGAAATTGCGCGTTCGCATCGCCCGCGCGCGCCCGCTTCAACAGCCGTTTCGCTTGGCCGCTGTAGTTTTCTACTTGTGAGGAATCAAAGGAGGCAGGCGCCTTCTCTGCCGCTTTCAGCCCTATCGCTGCCGTCAGCAGCAGCGACATCATTACCATCAACGAGCGCACATCCCACCTCCGCCTGCGGACCCTGCCAGTCCTGCCGGTTGTCTTGCGGAAGTTCGAGTGCGCGCAACATAACCCTGTTTTTTTAGGGTGTCAACCGACAAATACCCGGCTCCAGCGCGGGTGGCCCACTCAAGCCCGCTTTTGGCTTGAGTGGGGCAGTTCACACGCGCACCAGCAGTGCGCATATCTCTTTTTGCTGCCCTGGCCCACTCATAATTTCAAATTGCTCACTCACAAATCTCGTTGCTCCCTCGCGCCACGCTATTTACTATCTCCTCGTATTCATCCGCTCATGAACTACAAGGAACGAGTCTTCTGGTGGGACACCGTCGCCATGCCGGAGGGAAACTCCGCGCTTCTGCCCGAAAAGGTAGACGTCGCCCTCATCGGCTCCGGCTTTTCCGGCCTTTCAGCCGCCCGCACCCTGGCCCGCCGCGGCGCAAAGGTCGCGGTCCTCGAAGCCGAATCTCTGTGCTGGGGTGCCAGCTCGCGCAATGGCGGCATGGTGCTCACCGGCATGAAGGTGGGCATACGCAAGCTGCTCCTACGTTACGGCCTGGAAACTACGCGGCGCATGTACGCCGCCTCGCTCGCCTCCATTGATTGCGTCGAGCAGATCGTGAAAGAAGAGCAGATTGCCTGCGACTTCGTCCGCTGCGGCCACCTGGAAGTTGCTTGCAAACCAGCGCATTTCGCCTCCTTCCGCCGCTCCGCAGAAATCATCGCCCGCGACTTCAACCATCATCTTCAGGTGGTTCCGCGCAGCGAGCTGCGCAGCGAAATCGGCTCCAACATTTACCATGGCGGCCTGGTGGACGAAGCCAGCGCCGGACTCAACCCGGCTCGCTACGTGGCCGGCCTCGCTCACGCTGCAAAGCAAGCAGGTGCGCAGCTTTTCGACCATGCTCGCGTCAGCACCATCGAACCCGCCTCCCGCAACGGTAGCGGCGGATTTCAACTCACCACCCCGCGTGGCCGCATATGGGCGCGGGATGTCTTCGTCGGCACCAGCGGTTACACCGGCTCCGCTACCCCGGGACTCAATAAACGGATTATCCCCATTGGTTCGTTCATCATAGCTACCGAACCACTCTCGGAAACGTTGGCGCACGAGCTCAGCCCCCAGAATCGGATGATCTTTGATTCCAAGAACTACCTTTACTACTACAGACTTACGTCCGATAACCGCATGCTCTTCGGGGGCCGTGCCGCCTTCTTCCCAGAAACGGGAAACACCATTCGCCGCAGCGCCGAAATCCTGCGCCGCGGCATGATTAGCGTTTACCCCCAACTGCGTGACGCCAAAGTGGCTTACGCCTGGGGCGGCACCCTGGATTTCGCCTTCGACATAATGCCTCACGCGGGCCAAATGGATGGCCTCTACTATGCTGTTGGATACGCGGGACATGGCGTCGCTATGGCGACATACCTGGGCACCAGAGTGGCGGAAATGATTTGCGGCAACCGGGAGCAGAACCCCTTTACTGACATAGAGTTCCCGAAGGCGCCGCTCGGTCTCTACAACGGAAAACCCTGGTTTTTGCCCTTTGCCGGGGCCTGGTACAAGTTTCTGGACCTGGTGAGCTGAAAGGCAATTTCCCCAAAAACGTGATTTTAGGCTTCTGTTTCGGGGCGAAGCGCTAGCGAAGATACGGCGAAGCCGGGGCGAAAGTCGCACCGGCTCCATCCTGGAAATTGCTCCGGGAGAGAACGACGCGAGATAATGTTCAGGTCATCCAGCATGAAAAACGGGTATTTCCGCCTTCTTGGGGCCAAGAATCTCGCATTTCCTTTCCTTCTGACGGTAGCCTTTGCGGCTCCGCTTTGCGCCGCAGGAGGGCCGCAACTGATTCAGCCAGCTGAGCTAAACAAAATTTTGCAAGGGCCGGCGAAAGGGCGGCCGCTCATCATCCAGGTGGGTTTTCGCACCATGTATGAGCAGGCGCACATTCCAGGTTCAGAATACGTGGGCGCAGCGTCCAGCGCGGAGGGTTTAAGGGAGTTGCACCGGCAGGTGCGGGGACTGCCCCAGAGCCGCTTCATTGTGCTCTACTGCGGGTGTTGCCCTTGGAGCCATTGCCCGAATGTCCAGCCGGCGTACAAGGAACTGCAGTCTATGGGCTTTCGGAACGTGAGAGTGCTCTACATTGAAAGCAATTTTGGGGCAGACTGGGTGGATAGGGGATACCCAGTAAGCAAAGGACAATAGAATTCATCAAGGCCGGGCAGGCGGTATCTTGAACAGCAAACTTCCTTTCATCATTGGCGCAGCGGTGGTGATAGCCGCGAGCCTATATTTCGGCACCCGGAAAATCAGCGACTTGCCGAGCTTCGGGGTTAACTCCGGGCAGCACATGCCGGCTCCGCAGGTGACTCTTACCGACTTGAACGGCCAGAAGCTGGATCTGGCCAGCTACAAAGGCGATGTAGTGCTGGTGGACTTCTGGGCCACCTGGTGCAACCCGTGCCGAGCGGAGATCCCGCACTTTGTTCAGCTGCAGAACAAATACCGCGACCAGGGTTTTCGGGTGGTGGGGATTTCCATGGACGATGGACCTCGTCTAGTGCGCGAGTTTTACGGAGAGTACCGGATGAACTATCCGGTGGCCATGGGCAACGCCAAGCTGGCGGAGCGGTTTGGGGGCGTGCTGGGGCTACCGGTGAGTTTGCTCATCGGACGCGACGGGCGTATCTATGCGCGGCACGTGGGTGAGACCGACGCTTCCGTGTTCGAATCCGAAATTAGGGAGTTGCTGTCGCGGCCGGGGGCAACGCCGGGAATGTGATCGCACTCTCGGATTCGGCGTCAGCAGACAGCATTCAGCACTCAACATTCAGCACTCAGCCCAATAACAGTTTTGGGCAGGATCATTTCCTTCCTTTCTCAGTGCTTAAGGTTTATACGAGAACTTCCTTTTCGCCTCCGGCGTAAGGTCCTGACAGGTTGCGTGGGATCCTGCGACTTGCGCGCCGAGGGTGATCGGCAATCGGGATCTTGCCTCGAATTTCCGGGCGCGTTATTGAGAGTGCAAGCGAACGCGGGGTCCCTTCGACAGCTCAGGGCAAGCCGCTCGTCTCCTCCGGCTGATTCGCAAGCGAATCTTCGCTCAAGATGAATATTAAAGAGCAGCTGCCCGACAGCAGAATGGGAGGGAACCCGCGGCGTTTAGACGGCGTCTATGTTTTTAGGAAGTGAACACGCCGTGAGAGAAGCACGGCGTAATCGGCCGAAGGAGGGTGTTTGCCGATGGCGATGACCACGAGTTCGCAGGGCGGCAGAGCGGCAGAAATGAATGTCACTCCACTGATAGATGTGCTGCTGACTTTGCTGGTGATTTTTATGATCATTACGCCCATTGCGCCCAAAGGAGAGAAGGCACTGATTCCGCAACCGCCGCCAAAGACGGCCAAGCCACAACATAATAACCGCTCGGTAGTTCTGGAGGTACTGCCCGGGAGCAAAGGACAGCCGGTGCAGCTGGATATTAACCAGCAGAGCGTGAGCTGGCAGGATCTGCCCACCCGGCTGGTAGACATCTATAAGACCCGCGCCCAGAAGGTGATGTTCGTGAAAGCGGACAACAGCATTCCCTGGCAAGATGTAGCCACGGTAATCGACGAAGCGCATAACGCGGGCGTGGACAAGGTGGGGCTCATCACGGGGAAAATCGGGAACAGCGGGTAAGCGTGCAGTGAGCCAGCAAACGCAAGGTCGCTTCGGCAAGCTCAGGCAGGCTCTTCCGATTCGCGCTCGCTTCCCATAGCTCAACTCGCGCTCGCTCAGGATTACAGAAACTAATTCCGTAGGATTCCTTCTAATCTACGGTCGAACCCCAGATGTCGCCAACGGTGAAACCTTCGGGGAAGGGGTCGTCGGGGTCGAGGACGTAGTGGGCAAAGCCGGTGATCCAAGCGCTCCCTGTCAAGGTAGGCACCACGGCCGGATATTTGCCAACGCGAGTTTCCCGCACTAAACAGCCGGTAAAAATTGTTCCCAGAATGCCTTCGTGAGGAAAGGGCTGGTTGAGAGGCAGCTTGGCCTTGGCGTGAAGCACCGCCATGCGGGCGCAAGTGCCGGTGCCGCAGGGAGAGCGGTCGAGAGCGCCAGTCCAGGTGGCGGGGCGGTTCCAGTCCAACCGGCCAGTGGAAACAATCACGGCATTTTTAGCGACGGCTTCCCGGCGAGTTGGCGGAGCCGTCAGCTCGGCGATGGTGATGCCGCGAATGCCGGGATTTTCGGGATGCTCCACCGGCAGCTGCTGGCAGGCGGCCGCCTTGATCATCTCGCCAATACGGACAATGTCGCGGCCTTCGTCAGGGGTAAGGCGAAGGCCGAAGGGCTGAGCATCGGCGATGACGTAAAACATTCCCCCGTAGGCCACGTCTACGGTCACCGTGCCCAACTGCGGAACCTCTACTGTGGCGTCGAGGTGAACGGCGAAAGCCGGCACATTCTCAAAGGTGACACTCTTCACTTTGCCGCCGCGGACTTCGGCTTCCACCTGCACCAGGCCGGCGGGAGTATCGAGGCGAAAGGTGGTGCGCGGCTCCTGCGCGGCCACCATGCCGGTTTCGACCAGTGCAGTTACGACGCAGATGGTATTGGAGCCGGACATGCCCGGGTACTCCACCTGCTCCATGATGACGAAGCCGGCGTCGGCCTGGGGATGGCTGGGGGGCAGCAGCAGATTGCAATTGGCAGCGGGATAGCCGCGCGGCTCGCGCAGCATGCGCTTGCGCAAATGGTCGGCGTGCTGTTCAAGCCACGTCTTCTTTTCGAACATGGTGTGACCGGGAACGTCGAGGACGCCGCCGGTGATGACCCTTCCGGGCTCGCCGCAGGCGTGCAGGTCCACAGCAGTAATCAGATTGGAGAGGCGCATAGAGGTTTGTTTTACCGCGCAGAGCGGTAAGGGGTCCGGAGTTGACGCTAGTATATTGTATCCATAGAATGCCACTGAAATTTATGCCTAAAGCCCCTCAGCATTCCGCCGGTGTGACGCGCCGACAATTCGGCAAACAGGCCGCGTTCGCCAGTCTCAGCGCGGCGCTGGCAGTCACACCGGCCGCAGGTCAATCAGACGCGCCTGGACCTTCTGATAGAGGGACCAAGGCGACCGGCGATATTGAGGCCCGGTATCAGCAGGTGATCCGGCGCTACGGCAATCGCTTGTCAGAAGAGCAGCGGAAGCGGGTGCGAAAAATTCTGGCCTACAACGAAAAACTGCTGGCGCCCATTCGCAGCTTTCCCCTGGACAATGGGCAGCCAGCGGCCACGGTGCTGAAGTTCTACGAAGATGCGGAAGCACCACCTCGAGCCGGGGCAGGGCCTCAGGCCAGAAAGTGAAAGAATAAAACTTGATAAGCGACGACATTCTCTATCTCTCGGTGCGGCAGTTGGGCGAGCGGATCCGGCGGCGGCAGCTTTCTCCCGTGGAGCTGGCGGAAAGTTATCTGGAGCGCAGTCGGCGGCTGGGCCCGCAATACAACGCGTACGTCACCATTACGAGGGAGCTGGCGCTGGAGCAGGCGCACGCCGCCGAACGCGAAATCAACGCGGGGCGCTACCGCGGGCCGCTGCACGGGGTGCCCTACGCAGTAAAAGACCTAGTGGCGGTGAAGGGATACCCCACCACCTGGGGAGCGCGGCCTTACGCCGAGCAGGTGTTTGACTACAACGCGACCATCATCGAGCGGTTGAATGAGGCCGGTGCGGTGCTGATCGGCAAAGCGGCCATGATTGAGCTGGCGGGCGGGCTGGGATACGAAACGGCCAAGGCGGCGTTCACCGGCCCGGCCAAGAACCCGTGGAACCCGCAATACTGGACGTGCGGTTCCTCGGCCGGCTCCGGGGCGGTGGTGGCAGCGGCGCTGGCGCCCTGGGCGCTGGGCTCGGATACGCGCGGCTCCATCATCTGTCCTTCCGCGTGGTGCGGCATAGCGGGCATGCGGCCCAGCTTTGGGCGGGTGAGCCGGCATGGCTCCATGGCCATCGCCTACACCATGGACAAGCTGGGACCCATGGCGCGTACCGCGGACGATTGCGGGCTGGTTCTTTCGGTGATTGCCGGGACCGATCCTGATGACCACGATTCCCTGCCCGCCCGACTGGCGGCCTTTCCTTATACGGCGCTTCCAGCGGCTTCTGGGCCGCTGCGAGTAGGGAAACTGATCAACGTGTGGAACAAGATGGACGCAGGGCTGGAGCGGGCGATAGACGACGCTTTGAAAGTGCTGGAGCGCACGGGGGCCAAGGTTGACGACGTGAGGGTTCCGGACGGACCTTACGAGGAAGCGGCGGAATTGACGATCCTGATGGAGGCAGCGTCCTCTTTTCAGGACCTGATTCACTCAGGGCGGTGCGCGGAACTGGATGACCCGCTGGGTCGCATCAACGGCTATGTGAGCGAGCAGTTCACGGCTCCCGAGTATCTGCAGGTGCAGCGGGTGCGCCTGGAACTGCAGCGCCAGATTGACCGGCTGTTTGAGGATTTCGACGTGCTGACCACGGCGGGGCAGTCCACGGCGGCGTCGCCGCTGAACGCGCCCCCGGATGATGGCACGGAGGAACCGCTGGAACGGCGCGCGCCTGACGGCATCTCCAGCCTGTGCGGGCTGCCGGCGCTGACAGTGCCCTGCGGCTTCAGCAAGGAGAAGCTGCCCTTTGGGATCCAGTTCCTTGGGCGGGCATTGAATGACCAGGCGGTGATCGCGGCGGCGCACCGCTTCCAGGCACACACGGATTGGCACTTGAAGCGGCCGCCGCTAGGAGCGAGCTGAGAGGAGACGGGTTGCGGAAGATCAGGATCATTGATTCGCACACCGGCGGAGAACCCACGCGGCTGGTGATCAGCGGCGGGCCGGAACTGGGCCAAGGGCCATTATCGGAGCGGCTACTGCGCTTTCGCTCGGAATACGATACGTTTCGCTCGGCCGTGGTCAACGAGCCGCGGGGGTCAGACGTGATTGTAGGCGGGCTTTTGTGCGAGCCGGTGGACCCTTCGTGTGCAGCGGGGGTCATCTATTTCAATAATGTGGGCTACCTGGGCATGTGCGGGCACGGCACCATCGGCCTGATGGTGACCCTGGCGCATATGGGGAAGATCAAACCCGGGCAGCATCGGATCGAAACTCCTGTGGGAACAGTAACGACCGAGCTGCACCAAGACGGACAGGTTACGGTGAACAATGTGGCCAGCTACCGGCTGGCGGCGAACGTTGGGGTGGAGGTTCCGGGATATTGCCGAGTGCAGGGCGATGTGGCCTGGGGCGGCAACTGGTTTTTTCTGGTCCGTGAGCACAGCCTGGAAATGTCGCTCAAGAATGTAGAGGCGCTGACCAACTTCACCTGGGCGATCCGGCAAGCGCTGGCGGCGGGAGGAATCACGGGCAAGGGCGGGGCGGAAATTGATCACGTGGAACTGTATGGGCGGTCGCACCTGCCGGGGGTTGACAGCAAGAATTTTGTACTGTGCCCGGGCAAAGCCTATGACCGCTCGCCATGCGGCACGGGCACCAGCGCCAAGATGGCCTGCCTGTACGCCGATGGCAAGCTGCGCGAAGGCGAAGTGTGGAAGCAGGAAAGCATTGTGGGCAGCGTGTTTGAGGGGGCAATTCGGGTGAAGGATGGGCAAGTTTATCCCAGCATCAAGGGTTCGGCTTTTGTGAACGCCGAAGCGGCCCTGATTCTGGATGAGCGGGACCCGTTCTGCATGGGAATTCGAGTTTAGTCGCAAGAGAAGCGCAAGCTGTTTCGCATATTGTGCAAGGGCGCGCACAACAGGGTTGGGCGGATACAGTATGCTGCCGCCCGTGGTATATTCGCCTTTTTGTAAGCAGGTGTCTGGTCGTTGTTTATGGCTTCTGAATTCACCTCCAGCCTCGCGATCCCCCGCCAATCACTGACTTCCGCCGTGGCGGAAAAGCTGCGGGAGCAGATTATCCGGGGAGAAATTCCGGAAGGGGCACAGCTGCGCCAGGACGCCATCGCCAACCAGTACCAGGTGAGCCGGATTCCGGTGCGCGAAGCGCTGCGGCAGCTGGACGCTGAAGGGCTGATCACGATAGTTCCCAACCGAGGGGCGGTGGTGCCGGCACTTTCGCCGGAAGACGTGGAGGAACTGTTCACCATCCGCGCGCTGCTGGAGCCGGAAGTGCTGAAGCTTTCGATCCCGGAACTGACAGAGGATGATTTCGCGAACGCGGAAGCGATTCTACGCAACTACATGGATGAACTGAAACAAGAACAGCACGTTTCAGCGTGGGGACGATTGAACTGGGATTTTCACTCTATTCTGTATTCACGCGCGAACCGGCCGCACATGATGAACATCATCCGCAACGTGAACGCCAAGGGCGAGCGCTATACGCGGCTGCAGCTCTACCTGACCCACGGGATGAAGCGAGCCAACCGCGAGCACCATGAAATTCTTCAACTGTGCCGCAAGCGCGACGTGAAAGGCGCGTGCGAATTGTTGCGCGAACATATCCTCTATGCCGGGCAGTCGCTGAAGCAGGTGCTGCAGGAACGGCGGGCAGCAAGCACGGCGCCGCGAGGACGAAGCCGCAACAACAACTCGTCTTCCGCATAATCGAACAGGTCGCCGCGTGGGCTAGAGGTACCCTTTGCGGCGAATCTCTTTGACCAGGATGGATTGCAAACGCTCATCCCCGGGGTATTCGCCATCGGGCAAGGGCCAAATGCGAAACTCCCCGGTTCCCGAACCACTGCTCTGATTCGACTGCTGCAAAGACCACACGCCGGTTATTTCATCGCCCTGAGAGGTTCCCTGATATTGCACGCCATGCTTACCGATATATCGCTTTAGCCACTCCAATCGGATGCCGGCAGGGTCGTAGCTGCCCTCGATAACAAATTGGCCGGGATTGTCGAGGCCGGCTCCGCGAATTCTGCCCTCGGCGAAGTTAAGGGTCAGGTGCATGGGACATTTGGTCACCTTGCCGCGATATGTATAGAAGCCCACCCATTCGCCAGAAGGATAAGACGCATTAGGCATGAAAAGGGAATCTCCTTGGGCAGCCTCCGGCCGTGGTCGTGACAAAAGCATTCTAGCAGTCAGGAACATTTTTGCTCAGCGGTTGTCGCGCCGCGGCGAAGCTGGAGGCTTACACTTCATTTCCAGCAATGTTCGGGGTGTACTCTCCGCGTTAACGCGGTGTGAGCGGCACCGAAGGGCGATCAGCAGCCACCTAATGATAATGTCGGGTGTCCGCACAGTTCCCTCCCGAGCTTACCTTTTGCTTCAGCTTCCCCACTCCTGCAAGCAGAGACAGGATAATCGGGAATGGGTGGCGAGAGCGGGTTTTTAGCACACATGCAAGACACTGGCATGCCGGTGGAAATCAAAACGGTGGAGTTATTAACAGTTAATCGTGAAGGCACGCCTGCCAAACTCTAAGCCCCGCTGCTGCCCCTGCACCGCGAAAGAATTGCCGAGGTCTACACGCGGATCTGCGAAGACCTCTGCCCTTGGCGTGAAGCGCTGAGGGGTGAGACCATTTGTCTAAGGAAGCACTACGTCCCGGCAGTCGTAACTCAGCCCCAGGAGCGGCGAGAGGAGAGGAAGAATTGAAAATATCGTTGGTCGCGTTTTTGCTGCTTGGCTCAGTATTCACTTTCGCGGCGCCCAAGCCCACCCCGCGCCGCATCTGGATCACCGACGTGACCATCGTCTCACCAGAAAATCTCGCTCACCTCGCCCGGGGCAGCGTGCTGATTGAGAACGGACGCATTGCGCGCGTTGACAGGAAAGCGAGCGCCACAGCCCCTGCAGGCGCAACCGTTGTATCGGGTGAAGGAGGATTTCTCATCCCCGGCCTCATCGACTCGCACGTGCACGTGGCGTCCGTTCCCGGGATTCCGTTTGAAATGGAGCTGAATCCCGACGCCGCCCACGCAGCCATGCTCGCGGAGTACTACAAGCAGCTGCCGCGTTCCTATCTGTACTTCGGCTACACCACGCTCATTGATCTTGCGGCCGTTAAACCCGAGATACTGGACCACTTCCGCCGCGCTCCGCTTCACCCCGACGTCTATGACTGCGGCCCATCTCTGCCGGTGGCCAACGGCTATCCCATGTCCTTTGCGCCTCCGGCGCTGCGATTCCAGCTCTTCCCTAATTTTCTCTACGACCCGGCACAGTCCGCCAGCATTCCCGCCGAGTACAAAGCGCCGGACCACACCCCCGCGGCCGCCGTTGCCGCTGATAAACGAGCCGGCGCCATCTGCGTCAAGACCTACTTCGAGCGCGGCTTCGGCAAGGACAGGAACCTGCCGGTGATCACGCCTGCCATGGCAGCGGGGGTCCGCCAGGCGGCCACGCAAGACGGCCTGGTGATGATGATGCATGCCAATTCTTTCGAAGCCCAGCAGTTCGCGGTGGCCGCCAACGTGGACGTCATCGCGCACGGCATGTGGAATTGGGGCGCGCTCGATCGTCAGCCCGAACTTCCGCCGGAGATCAAGGCCTTGCTCGACCGCATCGTGGAAAAGAGAATTGGATATCAGGCGACAATTCAGGTGATGGACGGGTTGCGCGCCTACTTTGATCCTGAATACCTGAAGATGTCGGCAATTCCCCGGGTCGTTCCCGCGGCACTGCTGGCCTGGTACAACTCGCCGGAAGGCAAGTGGTTCAGAAAGGAAATTGACGAAGACAACACGCCTGACGCGGAAATGCGTCAGGGATTCGACCGGGGCCCTATCCGCCGCGTGCGCCAGGTGGTGGGCTATCTCGCAGCGAGGAAGGCCAACTTCGTGTTTGGCACCGACACGCCCTCTGCTCCTACCTACGGGAACCTGCCGGGCCTGAACGGTTATCTTGAAATGCAGCAACTGCACCAGGCGGGATTGTCGCTCGAGCAGACATTCAAAGCCGCGACCATCAACAATGCCCGCGAGTTCAAGCTCGATTCGCAGGTGGGAACCATCGAGCCCGGTAAGGTCGCTAACCTCGTACTGCTGCGAAAATCGCCATTGGAGAACGTAGACGCCTACGACAGCATTGTGACCGTTTGGGTTCACGGAACCCAGGTGCCAAGGAAGAGCCTGGCAGCTCAGTGATTCATCGTTTGGAGGCGTTTCCTGGAAACCCGCGCTGATGTGAGGAGACGCCAGTGCTAGTGCCTGCTATGGCGGTGAATTACAATCGGACGTTTGCCAGACGAGGCGAAACCGGGCATGAAACTGGGAGAAATTGCAGCCATTCTGGGAGCACGCCTGGAGAATGGCTCGCCGGAAACGGAAATCACTGGGGTTGCGGGCATAGAGGAGGCGGGCGCCGGCCAGATCACCTTTGTGGCCAATCCCAAATATGCGGGGGCGGCGCGCACCACCAAGGCTGCGGCCGTGATCGTGGCCGAGGACTTCCCGGCCGCGAACACGGCCCTGCTGCGCTCGCGCAATCCCTATCTTGACTTTGCCCGCGCAATCGAGCTTTTTTACCGGCCGCCTAAGTACGCGGTGGGGGTGCACTCCACCGCGGTCGTCCATCCTTCGGCCAAGGTTGGCAAAAACGCGTCCATTGGTCCGTATGTGGTGGTAGACGAAGATGTGCAGATCGGCAAAAACTGCGTGCTGCTGGCGCATGCGGTGATCTACCGGGGAGCGCGCATCGGCAACAATTTTCTGGCCCACGCGCACGCGGTGGTGCGGGAAAACTGCCGTCTGGGCGATAACGTCACTTTGCAAAACGGTGTGGTGATCGGCGGCGACGGCTTTGGCTTCGCCAAGGACAACGAGGGACGCTGGCGCAAAATTGTGCAGTCGGGACCGGCGGTGCTGGAGGACGACGTGGAAGTGCAGGCCAATGCATGCGTGGACCGGGCCAGCATCGGAGAAACCCGGGTGGGCAAGGGCACGCGCATAGACAACCTGGTGCAGGTGGGACATGGCTCGCGCGTAGGCAACAACACGCTGCTGTGCGCGCAGGTGGGACTGGCAGGGTCGACCGAGGTGGGGGATAACGTGATTCTGGCGGGGCAGGTGGGTGTGGCCGGGCACTGCAAGATCGGGGATGGAGTAATCGCCACCGCACAGAGCGGCATTCCCAACGATGTGGCCGCCGGAAAGGTGGTGAGCGGGTATCCCGCGATTGATAACAAGTTGTGGTTGCGCTGCGTGGCCGTGTTCAACCGCTTGCCGGAGCTGATGAAGAGGGTAAGGGGGAGGGGGGAGGGAGAGTAGCGGGCTTGCCCCCAGCTTTCCTGGTCGCCTGCCAACGAAGGCGTTATGCCGAGGGCCTTCAGGCCCGAGACCCCGACGAAGCGTGGTCTGCGGGACTCGGGCAAGTTGGCGGCTTTCGAGACATACCAGAACTCGTTCACGATGATCGGCTCGCCGTTGGCTGTCGTCGCCGACTGCTCTCAAGCAATTTCCTGGCTTCCCCGAACTCCAACTGCTCGCGGAAAGGCCATCTCCTGCACATGTGCTAGGTGGTCGCGAAACGTGCGGAACTGGCCGAGGATGATTTCTGGCTGCACAAGTTCCGAGCGACATTCGCCACCCGGGCCCTACGCTCGGGGGTCGATCTCCGGACGGTACAGATGCACCATGTACGGAGCCTGCGCTCCTTAACAAATATCCAATGCCCCACTAGTGGTCGTACTGCACTGGCTGTGCTCGCGCCCGCAAGGGCCTGTTAGCGACTGGCACCAGGGCGCGTGCAATTGGGATTTTTTGCCTGAGCTAACCCCTGCCCACCAGAAGCTCGTATGATCTCGCCAAGTACTCTTCCGACCGAACCGCTCGGCGTCTGAATCTGAAGGGTTGTGGCGAGTGTAGGCGCTAAGTCGTTCAGCGTCACATTCTCAGGGTAGTTTCCGGGTTTGATTCCCGGGCCCATAAAAATAAGTGGTATGTGCGTATCGTAGGCGTAGGGAGTACCGTGGGTCGTTCCTTCAGCACCCCTAATCCAGTACGGCTCCAGCAGAATCTCCAGATCGCCTGAGCGCTCGGAGTTAAAGCTACGAGCTACTTTGTTGCTAATCGGATCATGCTGCACCTCACCGCTTTCCAATTCGTCTCGCGTGTAGACATGCGCGACGTGGGGAACCGCTGCCGCTGCCTTCGCGGCAACCCGTCTGACTTCGGCTGCGTCAAGCCCTTTGGCGCGAATGAGGTCCAGGTTTAAATAGGGAGATGTGCCCGCTGTGTAAAGAATCCACGGGCCCTTTCCGAATTTCGCTTCCAGAGCCGATTTGATCGGATCAAAAAGGTCAGCTGAACTCATACGCCCTCCTGGCATTTTCCATTTGGCCAAATCCTCGGGCACTGGCGCAACGCCATGGTCAGCGGTCAGGATCACGAGTACATTCCGCATCCCAATCCGCCGGTCCAGATAGGAGAACAGTTTTCCAAGGACTTGGTCGGTTCTGATCGAGATGTCGTGTACTTCCGCCGAATCGGGGCCGAAGGCGTGTCCAACCGCGTCGTTGGAAGAAAAGCTGACAGAAAGAAGGTCGGTGGAATCGTGTTCGCCCAGCCTTTCGCCGGCAATGGCAGCCTCAGCGAGACTCTCGAGTAGCTCGTTGCCGAAAGGCGAATCAAAGATTGCATTGTAGAGGCCTGGTCCAGCAGCGCTAGGCAAATGGTTGCTCTTCATGGGTGGTCCAGCGATGGCCCATTCCGCTCCGGCAAAATTATCTGATGGATGGCGTGAGTTAAACGACTTCACCCATTCTGGCAGCTCAGCAAAATAATACGTACTGCTGATAAATGTTCCATTCTTTGTGTCATACCAGAAAGCCCCATCCGCCATGTGCCCGGCGGGCAGAATCGCCGAACGGTCCTTTAGCGAAATGCCCATGACGTGAGAGGTTCCCGGGTGCGCGATCTTCAATTGATCCCCAATCGTGCTCACGAGGAGGCGGCGCGGGGAAGCTCCGCTTCCGGTCTCGCCAATAAGCTTGACCGTATCATCGGAGGTGCTGAGGACCCGTTTCTGTTCCTCCCGGTCATACCAGTCATTGCCGATAATTCCGCTGAGCGCGGGGGTGGCACCACTCAGGGTGGTTGCGTGTCCTATCGCGGTTACCGTCGGATAATGATCGAGATTGGCATTCTCGAAAACAGCGCCGCTGGTCAGGAGCTTGTCGAACCCGCCGCTGTATTGGTCTCGGAAACGAGTGAGGTAATCGTAACGGAATTGATCAATAACCACCAACAGCACTAATTTTGGCTGCTGCCGAGGTTGTGTTTGTGCCCATGCAGCCCAGGCGTAGATGAGAACAAGCACCGCCGTGAAGCAACAAATGTATCTCCTCACCCGACGTATCTCCTTTCCGAGTGACTCCCACAATTCTGACGCCCACCTGCAGGAGCAATGCTACTGAGATCTGGTTACATCGCTCATTGGGAAACCTCATCAGCCCGCCCGACCTATGCCGTGGCACTGGGACATTTCACTGTTCCTGGCCAGAAGGTCAGAGCAGTCCCGAGTGAAGGTGCTAAGCCTTTCTTGAACCGTCGTTGCGTTACATAGGCAACAACCAAGCCCTGCACCCTTGTACCAGGGCAATCCGCTATCGCTCGGTCCAAGAACTCCACGGGAATACACTGAATTGTATGGCAGAACTGCCCACTGGAGGAAAATGTGATTACGATTCCTGAGGTGCTCGTGCGGGTCTTGGTGGCAACGGTCTTGGGCGGAGCAGTCGGCATGGAACGCGAGCGTTCGGAGCGTGCTGCGGGGCTGCGGACGCACGCCATGGTAGGGCTTGGAGCCGCTGCGTTCATGGTTATTTCGGCTTTCGGGTTCAAAGACATCCTCGGCGCCCCGGCCGTGGTGCTTGACCCCTCGCGTGTTGCGGCCCAGATCGTTACCGGTATTGGTTTTCTGGGTGCTGGCACGATTATCTTCCAACGTGAAATGGTCAGAGGTCTGACGACAGCCGCAAGCATCTGGGCCGTAGCTGCCATCGGAGCGGCCGTCGGCGGAGGAATGTATGTATTGGCGGGGAGCACCACCGCCCTGACACTAGGCGTTTTAGCGGGTCTGAAACCCATTGAGACCCGTTGGTTTCGTGCCCGGCGTAGCCGCTCCTTGAGCCTGCTGTTTGATCCGGGTGCAACCTCGTTATCAAAGATCGAGGCGGCCATGGAACAGGAGGGCTACTCAGTGGATCAAATCGTCATTTCGCCTGGTCAGGAGGGAGATCTGGATCGTCTGGAACTTGTATTTGGTGTGGGCAGCATTAAAAATCTGGCACCTCTAATTGACACTCTGCGGCACTTTGATGGTGTGCGCCAAATCAGCTCCGAAAAATAACTTTATCTGTTGTGTTTCAGAGACTTGAATGTTGTGGCGCAAGCTCTAATTGATTAGGGCGGGTGGAGTTGTGAACCATGCGAATCAATAATGTAAAGAAATCCGGCGTAGGCCGGCGGTGCGCTATCCTCCTGCCCCGCGCCATGCTCTAGACTCTCCACTAAAATCGTGTACATACCGGAGCCTACAAAGTCCTCCACTTAGGTCTCCCTCGAAGTGGTTCTTTGAAATTATCCGCCGGGCGAGCAAGCCTACTTGCGACTGCGCGAGCGCCGATCACGATTTCCTGGATCGGACTGCTGATAGCCGATGAAGCGGGACGTCCATACCGCGGCAATGCTCCTCCGCTGGCTTCCGAATACTTCAGGACGTGTAGACGCTAATTTGCAGTGCAACCCGCGCACCTTTGGGCAGAATCTCCTCTGCAAGTGAATACGGCGCGTGTGAATACCCGGATCAGGGCGGTTGTCAGCTCAGTGAGCTTGGCCTTATGCCTGATGTGTCTGGTGGAAGGTTGTGGCACCAAGAGCCCGCGCACGAACAATTCTGGCGATTCCCAGCCCGATTCTGTAAGTCCCGCAAGGTTGCACCTTACTGGCGTGCTCATGTGGAAAGGGGACGTTTCCGGGGCCGGTCTATTTTCGCACGAGACTGTCCTCAACCCACAAAACGTTAACCCTGAGCAATTCGGGCGAATCGCCGATTTCAAAGTGGATGGCAGCGTCATTGCGCAGCCGCTGTTTGTTTCCGGCCTGCAAGTCTCGGGTAGCGTTCATGATGTGGTGATCGTTGCCACCGAACACGACTCGGTTTATGCCTTTGACGCGAGCGGCGCCAGCAAAGCTCCGCTTTGGGAGCGGCACTTCGCCATCAATGGGATTACACCCGCTCCCGACAACTTCGGAGGGCGCACAACGCTAGGTGGAGAAGTGGGCATAACAGGTACGCCGGTGATTGATTCCGATACAGGAGCCATGTACTTTGTGACCACGCAGCAAAGCAACGGCGCTGTGGAACAGTATCTGCGTGCGATTGACGTGAGCAATGGTAAGGATTTCGGTCCCGGATCGGTTCAAATTCAGGCCACCTATACCGGCGACGGCCAGGGTAGTCAAAATGGGCAGATCGCATTCGATCCCGCCATGCAGAATCAGCGCGCCGGGCTGGTGCTCGCCGGGAGTAACGTGCTGCTGGCCTGGGGCGCCTTTTCTGACTGGGGCGTCTATCACGGCTGGTTCATGGCTTATGACAAGTCGAAATTGACGCAGGTCGCCGTGTTGAACACCGCCAATCAATACCAAGCAATTGATAACGCGGATGGGCCCGCCGACCATGGCGGAGGCGCTGCAATTTGGCAAGGAGGAGCGCCACCCACGCTTGACAGCGACGGCGATATTTATGTGATCGGCGCAGATGGAAGCTTCAATGCCGATCAAGGCGGCACCAACTACGGCGACTCGGTCCTAAGACTCAAATTGGCAGGCAAGAGATTCCATGTGTTGGACTGGTTCACGCCCGCTAACCAGGCATGCGTCGATCAGGCCGACTTGGAGATCGGTTCTGGGGGCTTGGTAATCTTGCCGCCCGATGCCACCCCAGGACAGAAGAGCGGGATAGCGGTGAGCAAGGAGGGACGATTGTACCTGCTGGCTCTCGACAGGCTTGGAAAGTACAGCCCCAGTGGCGATGTGCAAATTCCGCAACAATTCATGATCGGCAGCCAAGAGTGTTCACCGGGAATCGGATCGGCTTTTGCCGAAGGACCCGACTGGCAACGTCTGTACGGTAATCCCGCGTACTGGAATGGAAGATTGTATCTGGCAGCCTCGAACGCTCCCCTGCGTCAATTCAGGTTTTCAGGGCAAAAACTGCTCACCGTGCCGGAGGCCCAGTCACCCACCAGCTATGGTCTGCGTGGCGGGAATGTAATTGTAACCAGCAATGGGCAATCAGGAGCCGTGCTGTGGGCCTATGAGAAAAACGCCGATGGCCACGCGCTGCTGCACGCCTACGATGCCACGAGTGTCGCGAAGGAACTGTGGAACAGCGATCTGAGCCACGAGCGCGACGGCATGGATACGGGCGAGGGTTTCGCAGTGCCCGTGCCAGCCAAAGGTCGCATCATCGCTGTCCAACACAATGCCGTCTGCGTATATGGGCTATTGGCGAGACCGCACTAAAGGGGAGGCCAGTTTGTTTGGACTGAAGATATTATCGACCCACAGAATCCCGAGAAACCACGGGATCTGTAAACCGGTCATTGTTGCCCGCGACCGAATCTCTTTGCGGCTGGAAGCGCAGTCAGGGCCGCAATCGCTCCAACGCTTCGTTCTGGCATCGTTTTCTGTGACAACGAAACTGATATTCCTCGAATCCAACCTGCGAGATGAAGATAGCACTCATAGCACCCAATAATCCCTACAACATCTTCCGGGTTCCCCAGATGTTCAAGTTGGCGCGACGGAAGCAGTTAAGTGCTGAGGAGTTGAACGGCGCAGTTACGGACGCTTGGCACGAGTTTTATTCGACTCGCAAGGTTGCCTGCAGATTACTAACCAATCGGCCGCCGGTCACAAAAGGCAATTTGATGGTATGGGCACTTAATCTTGGCATTGCCAGAATCGTACGTCGTTATCGCGATGCCATCCCCGTGCGCGCGAGCACTCAGCCAACGACAGTCTTTGAGGAGATGCGACAGGATGCCTAACCATTCAAACCGACCTGCTCGACCTCAGCCCAACGAGTGACAATCCCCAAGGCGAGAGTCGCTCAAAGGAGCGGGTGTGGAACATGGCTGTCGCGGCGGAGCAGCTCGGCCTCACACGGCGTGATCTACTTAATCTGCTCGACTCAGGCCTGACTGTGGTACACCTTTGCGTTACAACAAGCAGTTGGCAAGATTCTTGGAAGTTATTGGGTACCCATTTATGAATCCGACGCGAGAAGAGCATAGCTGAATAGTGCATCAACTGCGATGAAACCCAAGTGGCTTCTGATAATCGGTGTGATTCTCGTTGCTGGCGGGGCCATGCGGTTTCTACAATCGCTTGGCTTTGGCGGCGGCTCTGGATCAATGCTCATCGTTCTGGCCGGGTTCTGCTGTGTGGTCGCAGCTATCGTTTTTCATCTGGCGAGAGAGAGGCGTAAACGGAAACGGAGAGAATCACCGATATAGTATGCGGAACATTGATGGCTCCGGAGGTGAGCCTCCGGTAACCGTTGTGGATTTCATCGCTGAGCTAATCCTTTGAGCGCCGCCTTAATTACCGGCAAATGCCTATATAAATAATTGGAAGTCTCACTCGAAGCCTGCATCTCTCGAATTCGCGCTGTGCTGCAAATTGATGAGCACACGGTCCTTTGGCCGGTCACCATGATCGACGCGAAGCACGCCGTGATATTCCCGCTTACCTGGGCGGAACATATTGGAAGAGCTAGCGGAAGAGCAAGTGTGCTCGAAAAACCGACAGGCAAAATGATTCTATTGTTCATATGGTTAATGAGGTACTAACACTAAAAAATAAGCTTCAGCGCTACGACAATCTGCCTGCTGTCCCTGAAAGAGGCCGTGACTCCCGGAATCGTATTCGCGTCCCTGAAATGAAATGTGGATGCATTTACGTCATTGGTCCCAGAACTTACGTAGAGATTGGGGTGATTGAACAGATTGTAGAATTCAGCGCGGAACTGCAGCTTCACACCTTCCCTCGGAAAAGAAATGTTCTTGAGCACAGCCGTGTTCTGATAATAAGTCCCAGGCTGGCGAAAAAAATTACGGGGTAGGGTGCCCGCAAAGGGTCCGTTCACGGAAATCTCGCATGCGAACGGTACAGTGTTGGGTATACAGCTGCCGTCCGGATCATAGACCGGGTTGATGGGGAGATAGAGAAACCGGTTCGGGGAAACCGGATCGGGAATTAAGGAACCACTGCGAGGCGGGCTTCCCGTGAGCCGAGGGCGCGTTCTCGTACCGTCACTCAGGTCGGGCACTCCAGAGTCAACAATGTCGAGTGGCTGGCCGGTTTGGTATCCTATGATCCCGCTGATTTCCCAGCCGCCGAGCAAATAGCGCCTCTTCCAATTTTGTGAGTTCCTGCCGAATGGAATTTCCCAGATCCAGTTCGCTGCAAAGCGATGCCGAACATCGAAGTCGGAGGGCCCGCGATCAAGGCTGGGTTGAAATGCATCCAGATAATTACCTGTCGTAGCCCCGAGAAATCCACTGAGAGCACTTACGCTGTTATTATCGAGCGAATGGCTCCAGGTGTAATTCACCCCGAACTCTGCTCCCAAGGTCGTCAGGCGCCGGCTATCCAGGCGTAGTTGGAGCGCCTCGTAGCTCGAATGGCTGCCGTTTCCGCGTACGATGAGAGTGGAGACATCCTTATTGAGCCCCGGGCAGTTCGTGTAGTCCGGGCCAAGCCGCGTAACATTATCTGCTGCAAAGCGTGTCCCTACACAGCTGGGTTTAAGCAGGCCTCCGCTGCCCGTGCGACTGAGGTTGGATGTGGAATAGAGTCGACTGCCGCTGGAGCCCAAATATGATGCTCCTGCCACAAAGCTGTTCCGAATTTGACGTTCGATGGTCAGATTCCATGAGCCGGTATAGGCCGGGCGTAGGTTTGTGGCGATAGGCTTGGAATCGATCTGACTTAGCTTGACGGGACTCTCGAGGAAAGCGTATGGATTGGCGAGCAAGTCGGGATGGGCGAGCAACTCGGGACGCATTCGAACATCTGTCAGCCGTGCGAGGCTATAGCTCGGCGGATTGAGGAAGACTCGAAACATCTCCCAACCGACTCTCCTGTCGTAGAACACACCGCCGCCAGCCCGGATGACCGTCTTTCCGTCGCCGAAAAGGTCGTAAGCAAGGCCCAGCCTGGGAGCGAAGTTCTTGTAATCGGGTAGATAGAACCTGCCGCGCAGGTCATCAGGAGCATCCACCGTGCGCAGAAAGCGACCATCAGCGATCTGCTCGAGGTAATTGTTACCTGCGCCCGGGTAAAAATTCGAGTCTAACGTGTGTTCGGAACCCGGGCTGTGCAACACGCCGAAATACTCCCAGCGCAATCCAGGTGTGAGCGCTAGCCGAGGTGTGACCTTCCACGTATCCTCAAGAAACAGCGCCGGCTCGTTGTAGCGGAAGTGACGTGTAAAGCTGGGCGGCTGAAAGGGCGGAGCCACAACATCACGCGGCCCTTCCCCTTTGGGATTCAAAGCAACTTCATAAAAGCGTAGCACGCCGTCGACAAATCCCTGTACGTCCGAGAACGTGGCATCACCGGTTTGTCCAATGCCATAAGTATGGTTGTCTCGCAGCTGGACAAACTGGCCGCCGAACTTCACCAGGTGATGCCCGCGAAGCCAGGTAACCGTCTGGAAAAACTGGTAGAAAGCGCCCAGGCCGTTGAACGTCCCACTGCCAGATGGCAACACGGCTGGTTCGGCCTGAAAATAGAACACGGGAAAGGGAATAACTTTGGCATTATTACCACCGAAGCGTTCCCAAACTCCGACCGCGCGGTTGTATACGATTCGGGATTCAGTGGTCAGTCGCGGGGACCAGGCGCCGATGAGACCGAGAGCAACATTCTGATTGCGCCCCGATCCGGGCACGTCCAGTTCGCTCGAATACGGCTGCAGGACATTGGCAAATACATCCTGGTTTTCTAAGGCATATCGAGCAAACGCCTGCATTTTGGGATTTACGACCCAATCAACGCGACCGGTCGCCAAGATTGTATTCTGCGGGGGACCGGCGCCGGCATCTTGCGGCCCCACACGGGATGTAAACGCGAACGCAGGAAGATCCACATATCCTGCCTCCGTCTGGGTATCGCAGGTTGCGCCAAACGGGCACACCTTTTTTGTATTCACATTTGTCTGGGACAAATTCTTCGGCAGCGGGTAAACCTGAAAGATGGCCTGGGTGCCGGGGGCGCTGATGTGTAGCAACTCCTGAGTAGGTACGTAAAAGGGCTCAGTGGTGCTACTCCGGACCCGTATCGGTTCCACCGAACCAAAGAAATACAACTTGTTTTGACGTATGGGACCGCCGAGTGTTCCTCCAAATTGATGCCTATTAAAAACCGGACGCGGAAAGCCGTGGGCATTGTTGTCATAGGTGTTGGCTGCTAACGCCGAATTACGGACGTAATCATAAACCGAGCCGTGAAACTGGTTCGTGCCGGTCTTGGTGACGATATTCGCAGTGAATCCAGAGTTGCGACCGTACTCGGCGTCGTAGTAGTTGGTTTGGACATTGAACTCCTGGATGGAGTCCAGGGGGACATCTTGCGCCGGCGCTGACATGAACGTGTCATTGTTCTCGCTGCCATCAAGCAGATAATTGGCGCTCTGGGTACGGCTGCCGTTTACGGCGAAGCCCACTCCCAATAAGTCATTCGAGAGGGTTGCTCCCGGCATGAGTGCCATAAAATCGTAGGGGCTACGGGTCAATGAGGGAAGTTCGGACATTTGATGCGGGTTGATGGCACGGCCCAGGTCGGCACTCTCGGTCTGAACGGCCACGCCATTTTCACCCAGGACTCGAACCTCCTGCTTCACTTCCTGGACACGCAGGATCAAATCGGCACG
>DATFDP010000105.1:0-3128 GCA_035252015.1 Terriglobales bacterium | reverse complement strand
CTTTCCACAACCCAACGTGGTCTATGCCGCCATAGTGCTCCTGCACACGGTGGCCGGCGTGGTGCTGGCCATTCTGCTGGTACCGTTCTTGTGGCGGCGGCTGCGGGCGCAAACGCTCACTGGCAAGGCAGGGTGGCTGCTGCTAACCGGCGGCGCAGCGATCGGCTTGGCACTCATCTATATCGGCACGCCGCGCGCGGACTGGGACTGGCTCTACCTGCATATTGTGCTGGTGTTGGCGGCGGTGGCGTTGCTCTTCGCCGACTGGGTGGGAAGGCGTGGCTGGCTGAGGTCGCTGCCCGGAGCCGTCGTAGTTCGACCGGTGCTGACGCTGGCGATCCTGGCTGCGCTGAGCGCCGGAGCGTGGTATCAGCGAAATACGAATTGGCAGAGCCGGGCTCGCATTCAGAATCCTGCCAACTCGCCCGCCAGCATGAACAACGAGGGCGACGGACCCAACGGACCTTTTTTCCCCAGCTCGGCCCAGGTTTACGGTGGTCAGAAGATTCCCAGCAAGTTCTTCATGGAGTCGGACTCCTGCCAGCGCTGCCACCAGGACATCTACCGCGAGTGGTACAGCTCGGCGCACCACTTTTCGTCATTCAATAACCAGTGGTACCGCATGAGCATTGAATACATGCAGGACGTGGTGGGCACGCGCCCCTCGAAATGGTGCGGCGGCTGCCACGATCCAGCGGTGCTTTACAGCGGGATGATGGACACGCCCATTCGCAAGATTGTGCACACGCCGCAGGCGCAGGCGGGCCTGGGCTGCATGATGTGCCACTCCATCGCGCGGGTGAAGAGCACGATGGGCAATGGCGACTTCTATTTGGAATATCCCAAGCTGCACGCGCTGGCAGCCAGCAAGAACCCGGTGATCCGCAGCCTGCACGATTTTCTGGTCAACCTGAATCCGGAGCCGCACCGCCGGGTGTTCCTGAAACCCTTCATGCGCAACCAGACAGCGCAATTCTGCTCCAGCTGCCACAAGGTGCACCTGGATGTGCCGGTGAACCATTACCGCTGGGAACGCGGCTTCAACGAATATGACAACTGGCAGGCCAGCGGCATCTCCGGCCAGGGGGCGCGGTCGTTTTACTATCCTCCCAAACCTTCGCAGTGCGCCGACTGCCACATGCCGCTGACCGCCTCCAAAGATGCGGGCAACGTCAATGGATTCATCCACTCTCATCGTTTTCCCGCCGCCAACACGGCGCTGCCTGTCGCGAATGAAGACGCCAAGCAGCTGCAGGTGGAAGAGGACTTCCTGAAGAACGGCATCGTGAGCGTGGATATTCTCGCCCTATCCCCGGACCAGCCGGGCGCGGCAGGGAAGAAAGCTGTCGTGGCGGCTCCGGCTGGAACCCCGCAGCTGGCCACCGAATTCGCCGTCGGGGAAGAATCGGAATCCAATTTGCCCCAGGGGCAACTGGGTGAGGTGCGGCCAATTACGGCGCCGCTGAATCGAGTGCAGGCGGTGGTGCGCCGCGGCGATACCGACCGAGTGGACGTGGTGGTGCGCACCAAGAAGGTCGGCCATTTCTTCCCCGGCGGCACGGTGGATGCCTTCGACACCTGGCTGGAGCTGAAGGCCACTGACGATCGCGGCCAGGTGCTGTTCTGGAGCGGCATGGTGGAAGATAACGGCAAAGGGCCGGTGGACCCCGGGGCACACTTCTACCGCTCGCTGCAGGTGGATGAGCACGGGCACATCATTAACAAGCGCAATGCCTGGTCCACGCGCTCCGTGGTGTATGTGCACCTCATCCCGCCGGGTGCTGCGGATACGGTGCACTATCGTCTGCACATTCCGGAAAATGCCGGTAATAAAATCACGCTGCACGCGCGCCTGTGCTACCGCAAGTTTGCCTGGTGGATCACGCAATACGCCTTCTCCGGCTATTCTGACCCAAAGCAGGGGCCACACCAGGTCACCCCCGATTACGACGATACACATTACCTGCTGGGCGGACCGGTCCATGATGTTTCCGCAAAGGAACAGAAGGTCCCGAACCTGCCGGTCGTGGCTTTGGCCGAGGACCAGGTCACGCTGCAGGTGGCGCCACACAACGCGCCGGCTCCGAAACCAAATGTGGAACTCGAAGGGGCAGATTGGCAGCGTTGGAACGATTACGGAATTGGGCTCCTGCTGCAGGGAGACTTGAAGGGAGCCGAAGCCGCATTTCAAAAAATTACCGAGATTGATCCTAGAAATCCCGATGGCTGGGTGAACATCGGCCGCGCCGCCGTGCAGGAAGGCGACCTGGACCGCGCCACCACCGTGCTGCAGAAAGCCCTCAACATTTCGCCCAAGCTGGCCCGCGCCCATTTCTTCTACGCCCAGGTGCTGCGCCGGGAGGGCCATTACAACGAAGCCGAACAGCATCTGCGCACCGTGCTCGATCAGTATCCGCGGGACCGGGTAGCGCTGAACGACCTGGGGCGAATTCTCTTCCTGCAGCGGCGCTACAAAGAAGCAGTCAAAGTGCTGGACTCGGTGCTGGCGATTGACCCTGAAGACCTCATGGCCCACTACAACCTTATGCTCTGCTACACCGGGCTGGGCGATACCAAGGACGCCCACGACCACCAAGTGCGCTATTTGCGCTTCAAGGCCAACGAGGCCGAGCAAACCATCACCGGCCCCTATCGGCTGCTGCATCCCGAAGACAACAATGAGCGGCAAGCGATTCATGAACACGAGTCGGTGCCCATGGCAGAGCTGAAGCAGGGCGCGCATTACAGCTACGAGAGCTTGGGGGCGGGAGCGGGAAGGTGAGGGCCAGAACCGGGGCTAAAGTCCAACCAATTTTTCCTCGGCTGGTCGCACGGCTGAAGCCGTGCGCTTCCATGGCGGTTCGGGCATTTGTCCTTCAAAAAGGGAAGTCCCCGCAAATGGCCGTTTTGAGGCCATCCGCGTTCACGTTCATTCTGGCGCTGATGCTGCACGGATTTGCCGCGGCCCAAAGCGCCTCTCAGATCCATTTCACCGACATCACGCAACGCGCGGGCATCCACTTCGTGCACAATAATGGCGCCTTCGGCAAGAAGTGGCTGCCGGAGACCATGGGCTCGGGCTGCGCTTTCATTGACTACGATAACGATGGCTGGCCCGACATCCTGCT
>DATFDP010000104.1:0-30131 GCA_035252015.1 Terriglobales bacterium | reverse complement strand
CCAAAGTGGTTGTTGAGGTTTCCTTCCGACTTGTGCACGCGGAAGCGCGTGGCCAGCAGGTGGGCGATGGCTTCCTTGGTCGTCGTCTTTCCCGCCGAGCCGGTGATGCCGACCACCGGCTTGCCCCAGGCGCGGCGTACTGCGGCAGCCAGGTTCTGCAGCGCCGCCAGCGTGTCATTCACTTCGATCAGCCCAGAGCGGGGAGGAAAGGACGCCCGCCGGTCATCACGGATCACCGCCGCCGCTGCTCCCCGCTCTAGCGCCTGAGAAACGAAATCGTGCCCGTCCAGCCGCTCGCCCTTAACCGCAAAAAACAACTCACCCGGCTGCAGGGTGCGCGAATCGATGGAATAGCCTTGGGCGACGACTTCTGCGCGAAATCGTCCGCTGCCCGAAATTAATTCTGCGATGCGGCCGAGCGGCAGCTTCAAGATTTACCCCCGACCGCGGATGCAGGCTTCGCCTCTTCGCAGTAGCCCAGCTGGACCAGCGCCGCACGCGCGACTTCCACATCGTCAAACGGCGCGGAGCCAGCGCGCGTGACCTGCACTTTCTCGTGTCCCTTGCCCGCCAGCAGCACAATGTCGCCCGCTCGCGCCTCGCCGAGCGCCAGCAGGATGGCTTTGCGACGGTCGGATTCGGTGACATAACGCGTTTCCGTGCGCTGCAAGCCCGTCATCGCATCGTTAATGATGCTCAGCGGGTCCTCGCTGCGGGGATTGTCGGAAGTGAGCACCACAAAGTCGCTGCCCTCGCCGGCAGCTTCGCCCATAAGCGGGCGCTTGGCGCGGTCGCGGTCTCCGCCGCAGCCGAACAGGGTAATCACCCGCCCCTGGCGGGCCCCCCTAGAAACGAACTCGCGCGCCAGCATGGTCAGGTTGCGTAGCGCGTCATCGGTATGTGCGTAATCCACCACCACGGTGAAGGGCTGGCCGCAATCCACCAGCTCAAATCGTCCCGGCACCCGCGCCAGCTCGCCTACGCCGCGGGCAATGGCATCGCCGTTGCAGCCCCGGGCCCAGGCAGCGGCAGCCGCAGCCAGCACGTTGTATACGTTCACCTTGCCGGTCAGCGGCGTAAATATGGGCAACTCGCCCAGAGACGTGAGCATGCGGAAGCGCGAGCCTCGCGGCGTGATTTCCAGATCGCGGGCGCAGAACTCGCCCTGTCTCAGCCCATAGCCCACTACCTGCGATTTCATCTTTCTGCTCAAGGCAAGCAGGCGCGCGCTGTATTCGTCCTCCAGATTCAAAACGGCCACTCGCGGCGGGTCAGTGCCTACGCCCTCGAACAGTCTCTGCTTGGCCGCAAAATAGTCTTCGAACGTATGGTGATAGTCCAGATGGTCGCGGGTAAGATTGGTGAACACGGCCACGTCAAAAGGAATTCCGAAAGTACGCTCCTGGGCCAGCGCGTGAGATGAGACTTCCATTACGACCTCAGTCGCGCCCGCCTGCCGCGCCTCGGCGCATATCCGGTTCAGTTCCAGCGATTCGGGCGTGGTGTGCGGTGCGGGCAGAATCTTGCCGCCCACGTGGTATTCGATGGTGCCCACCAGAGCCGTGCTTCGTCCCGCGGCCTTCAGAATGGATTCGATCAGAAACGCAGTCGTGCTCTTGCCGTTGGTGCCGGTAATCCCCGTGATTGACAGTTTCTCCGCCGGGCGGCGATAGAAATTCGCGCTCAGCCGCGCCAGGGCGCGCCGCCCATGTGCCACGCGAGCCCAGGCGGCAATCCCTGACGGCGGAGCGAAGTCCTGCGCATCGCTGACCACGGCCACGGCGCCGGCGCTGATGGCAGCCGCGATAAAACGGTTGCCGTCGCTGCTCTCCCCGTGCATGGCCACAAACAGGCACCCCGGCCGAACGCGGCGGGAATCGTATTCCACACCGCTAACCCCAGCGTCGCCGGCCTGAGCCAGGACTTCCACGCCGTCCAGAAGTTGTTGGAAGGTCATCCCTTTAGCACATTATAAGACGTGTACTGGCGCGATAAGACTTGTACTGACGCGGCTTTGCCTCGCCCGGACGAAGAAAGGCACCTCTCCCGCCCCGGGCCCCCTACTCTCCCGGCCGCAGCAGCTTCTGGTGTCCGCTGCCGGTCAGCTTTAGCTGCGAACCCGCTGGATAGGCCCTCAGCACCGTCGAGCCCGAACCCAACCCGCTGAACAGCAGCAGTTCTGCTCCATGCATATCGCCATAAATGTGAGCGATCTCGTGCGCGCGCTCGTCGGACATGTAGAGAAGGTCACTCATGAGTGTGGTGCGCATGCGCCCGGCGTCGTCATAGAAGCTGATGCCGTACTGTCCTAAAGACGAACGCAGCCTGCTCTCCTGGTCGAAAATATCGATGGCCGGATTACCATTCTGTGTCGCCTCAATGCGCAGCCGCTCCCGCCCCTGAGCATCACGAAGAATGAATTGCGACGCCTCGACCGTTTGCAGTTCAGGCCGTGCCTGCGCCATGCACAGCACCGTTACCACAGCAACCAGTCCAACTGCGGTGCCACGCTTCAGCCAGCGGTTCTCGGCTTCCAGTCTCGTCAGACGTTCTTCCAGCGTCATCGCACACTCCTCGGGAAGGTAGTGAAGGAATGAGCATACTCTGAATGGCCGTGTTGAGGCGGGCTTCGCCGCGCCTGGACGAGGCACACCCTACTGTTCGAACCTGACTTCCACACGAGAGCCCGCAGGCACATGAGCTCCCGCCGGCGGCGTCTGCTCGCGTGCGACGCCGTCGCCAATGGCATCCAGTTCGATTCCACTGTTCTGCGCGGTCTCGATTGCCGCCCGTAGCGGCTTGCCCACAAACGAAGGCACCACGATTCCGCCTTGCTCCACGTCCAAAATAACCGTGCCTGAAGGCGGCGTCGGCGCCAGCGACAGTTCTGCCGGCTTGCTCACTACCTGATTTGGGGGAGCGGCAAGACGTTCTGCCATGACCGCGGCAACCGGCTCAACCGAATCGCTCTGCTTGCTTGCTGCCGCAGGTTGCGGCATGGGCTGCGCAGCAGCTATCTGGTCATCAGACGGGACGTCCAAGAACGTGCCCAGGCGGTCGGGCGTGCCTTCGGCCACCTCCTTCTCCGTCGCTGACTTGCTGGCCAGCAACAACTGGCGCTCCTTGGGAATGTCCACATCGTGCGGCACGTGCAGGTACTCCAGCACCTGCTGCGCAACTTTTTGGAACAGGGGCGCACCCACCATGCCCCCTTCGTGACCGTGCGTTACCGGCGAATCCAGGATTACCAGCACCACCACCGCGGGATTGTTCACCGGAGCAAACCCTGCAAAAGAGGTGACGTACTTGGTATGAGAGTAGGTATGTGTAACCGGATCTACCTTCTGCGCCGTGCCGGTCTTGCCGGCGGTGGTGTATCCCTCCAGCAGGGCCTTGCGGCCGGTGCCGTGCAGCACCACGCCTTCCATCATCTGCTTCATTTCGGCCGAAGTGAGGCGGGAAATAGCCCGGTGCTGCGCTCCAGGATGGAACACCACCGTCTGTGGTGTGCTGCGCGGCTCTACGGTGCCGGCCACGATGCGAGGCGCAGTCCAAACGCCGTCGTTGGCCACTGTGGAAACCATGGAGGCCAGCTGAATCGGTGAAACGCCGATCTCCTGGCCCATGGAGATGGCGCCAATGGAAACCTTCGACCAGCGGCTGACCGGCTTGGTCATGCCCCGGGTTTCCCCCGGCAGCTCGACACCGGTCTGCGAGCCGAAGCCGTAGGCGCGGATGTAGTGGTAGAGCCGGTCATCGCCCAGGCGCAGACCTACCTTGATGGTGCCCACGTCGCTGGAATGGGCCAGAATGTCGGCCACGCTCATCACTCCGTACCGGTGCCAGTCGTGAATGCGCCGGCCGCCCACCACGATGGAGCCCATCTGGCAATCCACCAGCTCGCTGGGCTTGGTGAGGCGCTGGTCAATAGCAGCGGAGAGCGTCACCAGCTTAAAGGTCGAGCCGGGCTCGTAGATGTCGCTGATGGCGCGGTTGTTGAGCTCCTGCGGGCGGATCTTCTTGGTCAGATTGGGATTGAATGTCGGCCGGTTGGCCAGGGCCAGGATTTCGCCGGTATGGGGATTCTCCACGATTATGGTGCCGGCGGCGGCGCCGTTTTCCCGCACCGCATTCTCCAGTTCCTTCTCCGCGATGTACTGGATGGTCTGATCAATGGTGAGTACAACATTTTCGCCCGGCTCGGGCTGGCGCTCCACCCGCCCAAACCAGCGCCTGCGCGCGTCCACGGAGATGAGCATGCGTCCAGGCTGGCCGCGCAGCTGCTCATCAAATTCGCGCTCGATGCCGCTCAGACCTTCGTCATCCATGCCCACGTAGCCGAGCACCTGCGCCGCCAGCTCGCGCTTGGGGTAGAACCGCTTCGACTCTTTCTGAAAGTAAATCCCGCGCAAATTGAGAGCACGCACCCGGTCGCCGGCTTCGGCGTCCACCTTGCGCGCTACCCAGCAAAATGTTTTGGAGGCGTGAAAGCGGGCGCGCAACTCGGCGGGATCGAGCTTCAGAATATGCGCCAGCAGGCCGGCCGCAGTATCGGGATCGGGGATTTCGCTCGGCACCGCAAAGATGGAGTCCACCGCGATGGACATCGCCAGCTCGTGGCCGCTGCGGTCGAAGATGAGGCCACGGCGCGGCGCTACCTCGATGGTGCGCTGCTGCTGGCGCTGCGCGTGCTGCGCCAACTCACCGTAATCAAACACTTGCAGTTGTACCAGGCGCCCGCAGATGAGCAGCGCCCAGACAACAAAAACCCCGGCCAGGATATAAATGCGCTTCTGTGCGTCCTTGCTTTGATTGCTTCCTGCCACGCCTGTCACCTATGCAAATTTTCTGAGGATCCGGCGGTTTTAGGTGGCGCAGTGCCCTGAGCTTGCCGAAGGGCCTTCAGGCCTGCCTTCCCGCAGCTGATTACTCCTAGGCTTTAGCCCCTGAGGTACTTAAACCCTCAGACAAAAATGGCGGCCCCGCAACAGGCCGCCATTTCGCTTCCCGATAATTTCCTCCTATCGTGCGGACACCACCGAGACGGAAGTGGAAACGCTGGCCATCTGCGGCGCGCTGGGATCAGGCAACGCGGTATCGAGCATGATCACTTGGCCCGCGGTAGGCGTTTGCAGGCCCATCTGCCGCGCCAGTTCGTCAATGCGTCCGGGATCGCGCAGGGAAGCATCCTCCAGGCGCAGCGCCCGATCGATTTCCACCAGCCCGGACTTCTGCGCCTGCAGCGCTTCAATTCGGTAGCCGTACTCGATGGCGCTGAAGTGCTGCCAGGCATAGGTCATCACCAATACAAACAGGCAGCACACGGCGGCTAAAAACATTGCCATCTCGCGCGTGCGCTTGGGATCAGCCACCCGCACCACCCGCGAGTTGTCAATGTTCTTATTGAAGTACACTTCCGGCGTGCCCGTCCAGCAGGGCTTGCGCCGCGCGCGCATCGAGGGAGATGTCATGGCCGGGGCTGCCATCACGCCACCCCAGCCAGCGTGGATTCACCGCAGTACTCTTGCGCCAGGGTGGAGTACGCCGCTTCCGCGTTCAATTCGGCTTCGGCGTTCTCTTCCGCCATGGCAACTGCCGCCAGCAACTCCTCTATCAGCGTTCCACTGAACATTCGTTCCTCCTGCCCTACCCTCAGCCTGAAAGCCATGTAGCGCCGCCGTCCCGGCGGCTGTCCTGCGGGCGTCTCGCCGGCACTTGCCGAAGGCAAGATGCCCTCGGAACTGCCGGCAGGATGCCGGCGCTACTAAACCTTCTCCGCCGCCCGCAGCTTGGCGCTCCGCGAACGCGGGTTCAAAGCGATCTCTTCTGTCGTTGCCGTCGTCGGCTTCTTCGTCAGCAGCCGGTAGACTCCGTTGCGGGCTCCCTCGCGCAGCGCATCTTTCACGATGCGGTCCTCCAGCGAGTGGAAGCTGATGATCACCAGCCTACCGCCCGGCTTGAGCACGCGCGGCGCCGCGCCTTCACTCAACAGCTCCCGCAAATCGTCCAATTCGTGGTTTACGAAAATTCGGATGGCCTGGAAAGTACGTGTCGCAGGATGAATGCGCTCGTGTTTCATTGGCCGGGCCGCGGCCCATACAACATCCGCCAATTGCTTGGTGGAATGTATCGGCCGCGACCGGACAATGGCTCTGGCGATTCTCCGCGACCTCCTTTCCTCACCGAATTCGTAAATCACGTCGGCGAGTGTTTTCTCGTCGAGGCGATTTACCACTTGATCGGCGGTCAGCTCGGCGTGCAAATCCATCCGCATGTCGAGCGCTGCTTCCGCCTGAAAACTGAATCCCCGCGCCGCCTCGTCCAACTGCAAGCTGCTCACGCCCAGATCGGCGAGCAGGCCGTCGGCCGAAGCCGCTTCCACCCGCTTTCCCATCTCGGCAAACGAACCCTGCAGCAGGCTCACCTGCGGCCACTCCCCTTCCGGGGGTCGCTGCAGACGGCGCCGCGCTATCTCCAGCGCTGCGGCGTCCTTATCGAGGCCAATCAAATGTCCCCGTGCGCCGAGGCGTTTTGCGATTTCGTTGCTGTGCCCGCCAAGGCCAACGGTGGCATCTATATAGGTCCCGCCACGCTGAACGGCTAAAAAGTCGATCGCTTCTTTTAAAAGAACCGAAACATGGCCAGCCTCTCTTCTCTCGACCATGTCGCCCCTCTGAGGGGCCCCTTACTCCCCTAAATCCCCGCCTAGATCCCCAGGTCGTCGAGGTTCTTCTCATCCTCGGCGGTGAAGCCTTCTTCCACTTCCTGGCGCACGGCTTCCATGCTCTGCACTTCCAACCGGTTCAGGTAGCCCATTACCGCTACCTCGCCCTTCAACTGCGCCGAGTCGCGCAGCAACTGCGGCAGCAGCAGCCGGCCCTGGTTGTCCATTTCCGCCACCTGCCCCCAGTAGTTGGTGCGGGTCAAAAACTTCTTTTTCGTGGGGTTGTAGGTGGAAAGCCCCGCCAGCCTCTGCTCTATGCGCTCCCATTCTTCGAAGGGATAAATCTGGGCACTCTTGCCATCCGTACTGGTTATGTAAAAATGCGTGCTGTACTTTTCGTCGATTACGCGCTTGAATTCCGCGGGCACCTTGAGCCGCCCTTTTTCGTCGACGCGGGTTGGGTGATTGCCGCGAAACATGTTTCGGGCCCCGTTTCGGGGTTCTTGTTACGTGGGCTGCGACTGCGGCAGCCAGGGAGGAGGTTAAAAAGGTCGCTAAACCATTGTGGTCATTTGCATTAGGGCTGTTGTTTGGGCTGTCAGCCTTAAATTCCACTGGCGCTCCTGAATGCAGCAACTTTGCCCATGGCGACCCACATCCTGACCACTTTTTACCACTTTCGACCACCATCCTACTGTAAACTTCTTTAGTGTCAACAGGAAATTTAAAGGTCACCAACCCACCCCCGACAGCAAAATGAAAAACGCCAGTTCTTGCGTTTTTATTGGCGAGTACCCCAAGAGATTGCGGTTTACCATGTTGATTCCCGGGGTCTTGCGTCGTGAAATCCCGTTTTGAATCAAAACAATGGCTGGAAAGGCGCTGTGGAAAAGAGTTGGGGCGCCATCTCGGAGAGCGCACCCCCTAAAAAGCCGATTTCCGATCTATTGGGTCGGCTGAAGCCGAGCCCTTGTAACTCAACGCGCTTTCGCTGTTGATTTGTTTCAGGTAGGGCTTACCCGTAATTGGTAAAGGGCGGGACCGAAGGGGAGCCATGTACCCAACCCGGAGGGCGAAACATCTTTTAGCCAAGAAGGTCAGCCCTGGGTAGCGCCAACGCCTTTGAAAACAAGCGCGAAGCGAAACCCGCGCGGCGAGCGCCTCAGGAATCCGCCACCTTCAGGATCAGCTTGCCGAAATTTTCACCTGTGAACAGCTTCAGCAGGGCCTCGGGAAAATTCTGCAGCCCCTCGACAGTGTCCTCGCGCGACTTAAGCTTCCCTGCCGCCATCCAACCTGCCATTTCGCGAGCGGCTTGGGGATATCGGTCTGCGAAATCGGTGACCAGCATGCCTTTCATCGTGGCCCGCTTGATCAGAAGGTGAAAGTAGTTGCTCGGTCCTTTCACCGGGGTAGTGTTGTTGTACTGGGAAATCGCGCCGCAGATGACAATTCGCGCGCCCAGGTTGATCTGGGCCAGCACGGCATCCAGAATGTCGCCGCCAACGTTATCAAAATAAACGTCAATGCCACTGGGGCAGTGCCGGCGCAGTGCTGCGCTGAAATCTTCGCTTTTGTAATCAATGGCGGCATCGAATCCCAGCTCGTTGGTGATGTACTGGCACTTCTCGGCGCCGCCCGCAATCCCCACGGTACGGCAGCCCTTGATTTTGGCAATCTGACCCACCACGGAACCCACTGCTCCGGACGCTGCGGAAACCACCACCGTGTTGCCGGGCTGAGGCGCGCCGGTGTCGAGGAAACCGAAGTAGGCGGTCATGCCCGGCATTCCTAACACGCTCAGGTACTTGGGCAGTGGCGCCAGCCGGGTATCCAGCTTGTTCACTCCTTGGCCATTTGAGATGGCATATTCCTGCACGCCCAGCCCGCCATAAACATGATCGCCAACTGCAAAATTCTGATTCTTCGACTCGATTACGCGGCCTGCGGCCAGGGCGCGCATCACCTCCCCGATGCCCACCGGAGGGATATAGGAGCGCGTGGCGTTCACCCAGCCGCGCATGGCGGGATCGAGCGAAATCTGCAGCACCTTGACCAGGAACTCGCCCTCGCCAGGCTCCCGCACCGGCTCTTCGGTATAGTTCCAGTCGCTGCGCTTAAGCATGCCCACCGGGCGGGCGGCCAGGAGGAATTGGTGGTTGATACGATTCATGGAACCTTCCTTTTGGGCTGCTGTGCCGTTCCTCGGAACTCGCCGTCGCTCGAGGCCTGCCTTCCCAGGACTGCCGCCCTCGGTTTCCTACTGAGTCACGCCTGCTGACTCCCGACTCCCGACTACTGACTCCGGGTTTAGCGCACCTTCTCTACCACCACCGCGGTACCGTAGGCCAGCACTTCGGTGACGCCCTGCATGATCTCGGTGGCATCGTAGCGAGCGCCCACAACCGCGTTAGCGCCCATTTGGGCGGCGTGCTCCAGCATCAGATCGAAGGACTCGGAACGGGTCTTCTCGCACAGGTTAGTCAGCAGAGTAATATTGCCGCCGACCAGCGTCTGCAGCCCCGCTCCAATGGTTCCAAACAGTGAACGAGAGCGCACCACTATGCCTCGCACAACACCCAGGTTGCGCACAATCCGGTAACCTTCCAGTTCGAACGCGGTTGATACCATGCGGTGGTCAATGATCGTTGCAGGCATGCCCGGGGTGGCCATTGACTTCTCCGATTTGTAATTTGGCAATTTGTAATTTCTAATTTGATTCGCCGCAACCAGTGCAAATTAACCAATTACAAATTGCTGAACTGCAAATTGCAATGCTAATTCAAAGGTTACGCCACGCTTTTGCTGCCGTCCTCCCATTCTGCTTGTCCGCCTTGCTCGCCGCGCAACAACTCGCAACCGCGCCGGCAGCGCACGTAATCACCGTGACGGCCGAACCCGGCTACTTCAACGAGCCTTCGATATCGGTCAATCCGCGCAACCCGCAGCAGGTGGTGGCGGCTTACCAGGTGCCAGCCCACATCGCCTACTCCCGTGACAGCGGCGCCACTTGGACTGAAGTTCCCGGCATAGCGCCCAAGAATTACAAAATCTCGGGCGATGTTTCCGTCACCTACGACACGCAGGGCCACGCCATTCTGTGCTACATCGCCTTCGACAAGCTGGGCACCACCAACTACTGGGGCCACAACGCCACGCGCAATGGAATCTTCATCAAGCGCTCGCTGGATGGCGGCAGAACCTGGGAAGAAAACGCCAACCCGGTGATCGAGCACGCCACCCAGCCGGGCATTCCCTTCGAGGACAAGCCTTACATCGTGGCCGACAATACGAACGGCCGCTACTCCGGCAACCTGTACGTGGGCTGGACCCAGTTCACCCTGACCAAATCAGTGATCCTGTTCTCGCGTTCGACGGATGGCGGCAAGACCTGGTCCGCACCTATCGAGATCAGCACGCACGAGGGTCTGCCGCGCGATGACAATGGCTCGGTGGAAGGCTTCACCGGGGCGGTGGGTGCGGATGGAGCGCTCTACGTGGTTTGGGCCGACGGTAGCACCATCGCGCTTGCCACATCCCGCGATGGCGGCCGGAGCTTCTCCCGCAGCCGTAAGATCCTGGACACGGCGCCATCGTATTTTGATGTGGAGGACGTCTCGCGTTCCAACGGTTTTCCCCAAATTGGGATTGATCCGCGCGGAAAAAACGGAGTGCTTTACGTAACCTGGAGCGATTACCGCAACGGCGACGTGGACGTTTTCTCCTCCACCTCGCGGGACCGGGGCCGAAAATGGACTCAGGCGGTGCGGGTGAATTCTGATTCCATTCACGACGGCACTGACCAGTTCTTCCAGTGGCTGGCGGTGGACCCGCAGAGCGGAGCCGCGAACGTGATTTTTTACGATCGCCGCGAGGACCCGCAAAACGTTAAGACGAAACTGACCCTGGCGCGTTCGGACAATGGCGGCCGCACGTTTGCCAATTACCTATGGGCCGAGGAACCCTTTGCCGGCAATCGCCAGTTCATCGGCGACTATCTGGGCATCGCTGCGTGGAGCGGGCGAGTTTACGGGGTCTGGACAGAAGTGGCACCCATTCCTCCTGCTCTGCCCGGCAAGGAAAAGCCAGCAGCGACTTCCAGCAGCGAGCACCATCGTACCCAGGTGAAAATAGGAATTGCGCAGTTCGCGACCACGGATTCGGCGCGCAATACTGACAACTCGGCAGCGTCTCGGTAGAAAGGAAAGCAATTCCTGCAATTGCGGCAGATGCGCCTGCTCTACATTGCCGCGATGGCCACGGCGAACTGCTGAATATCCTTACATTTGTTCTAACCCCCGAAATTTACCTGCCCCCTATTCCCAATCTGCACGAATAGTGTTATCACTGGCTAGCTAGATGTGTGCTGTGGTGCTATCGATTGCTAGGCGGACGATATTCTGCAGAGATTTCAGGGGCTCGCCTGCAAAAAGTAAGCTGTATGCCAGGAATACCTCAGGTCGCGGCGGACGCTTCCGCTGAGCAGCGTTACCGGGCGCTGCTGGAAGTAACCGACGCCGTCGCCCTGCACAACGGGTTGGATCAGTTGCTGCACGACCTAGCGCAACGCCTGCTCCAAGTTGTCCGTTTTGACGCGGTCAGCTTCGTCTTGCATGATGCCGCTGCCAACCACATGCGGGTTGCCCACACCGAGGCGTTCGGACACGACCTTCCCCTGCCGGAAACCATCTCCATTGAGCACTCCGTCTCCGGGTACGTAATGCAGACAGGGCAACCTCTGGTCATGCAGGATCTTAAGGAAGAACGCAGGACGGGGCCGGTGCTGGACATCCTGCGTGCGTCAGGATTTCAATCGTGCTGCCTGCTGCCCTTGAACGCGGCAGATCGGCATTTGGGCGCGCTGGCATTCGCGAGCCGCCAGAAAAACTCTTACGCAGGCCGCGACCTGGAATTCCTGCAGCGAGTGGCGGAGCAGGTGGCGCTGGCGGTGGACAACGTAACCCAGCGGCAGCAGGCTGTGACTTACCAGAAGCAGGTGGCCAGCGAACGCGATCGCCTGCGGCTGCTGCTGGAGGTCAACAACGTCCTGGTATCCAACCGCGAAATCCGCGATCTGTTCCCTGCCATTTCCGATTGCCTGCAGAAAGTGGTGACGCACGATTACACCAGCCTGGCCCTGCTGGAGCCTGGTGGTGCGCTCCTGCGCCTCTATGCCCTGGTATTCCCAGTGGGTAAAGGATTGGTGCACCAAGAGCTCGTATTTCCGCTGGAGAACTCGCCCGGAGGCTGGGCGCTGGCCCACCGCCAACCGCTGCTGGCTGATCCGCTAACCACGGAACAGTACCCGGCGGAGATCACCGCGCGCATGGTCTCCGAAGGCGTGCGCTGCGCACTCTGGCTGCCCCTGATCGCGCGCAATGATGCCCTGGGCACGCTGAGCCTGGCCAGCCTGCACGAACACGCGTTCCGGACGGAAGATGTGGAGCTGCTGGCCCAGGTGGCCAGCCAGGTGGCCATCGCCCTGGAGAACGCGCTGGCTTTCCGTGAAATTGCCCAACTCAAGGACAAGCTGGCACAGGAAAAGCTATATCTGCAGGAGGAAATTCACTCCGAATACAACTTTGAAGAAATCGTGGGCGAAAGCCGGGCATTACAGACAGTGCTGCAACAGGTGGAGACGGTAGCGCCCACCGGGGCCACGGTGCTGATCCTGGGGGAAACCGGGACCGGGAAGGAACTGATAGCCCGGGCCATTCATGATCGGAGCACGCGGCGGGCCAACACTTTTGTAAAGATGAGCTGCGCCGCCATTCCCACTGGCCTGCTGGAAAGCGAGCTGTTTGGGCACGAAAAGGGCGCTTTCACGGGCGCCATCGTGCAGAAAATCGGGCGCCTGGAACTGGCCCATCGGGGCACGCTGTTTCTCGACGAGGTGGGCGACATTCCCTTGGAACTGCAACCCAAGCTGCTGCGCGCACTGCAGGAGCGGGAGTTTGAGCGCCTGGGCAGCACGCGCACGCAGCAGGTGGACACGCGGGTGGTGGCCGCCACCAATCGCGACCTGGCCAAAATGGTGGAGGAAGGCACATTCCGGCGCGACCTCTACTATCGTTTTAATGTCTTCCCGGTGCGCATTCCGCCGCTGCGTGAGCGCCCGGAAGATATTCCCCTGCTGGTCCGCTATTTCGCGCAGAAGTTTGCCCGGACCATGAACCGCCACATTGAAGTCATCCCTTCTGAAACCATGGAAGCCCTGGTCAACTGGGAGTGGCCGGGCAATGTACGCGAACTGGAGCACATGGTGGAAAGGGCGGTAATTCTCTCCCGCGGGCCAGTTTTGAATGTACCGATTGCGGAATTACAGCCCACCAACGGGGAAGCCAAAAACCTGCTGCGCCTGGAAGATGCCGAACGCGAGCACATCCTACGCGCCCTGCGCGAGACCGGCGGGGTAATCGGCGGACCCGCGGGCGCTGCCAGCCGCCTCGGACTGAAACGCACCACTCTCCACTTCAAGATGAAGAAGCTGGGAATCACCCGCGCCGACTTGTGACAGCGCAGGTGACAGCAGACTGACATGCTGACAGCAGGCTGTCACGCTTTTGCCGTCAGTCCCATCTCTCCGCGACTGTTTCTTTGTTAACCACCTTTATTTGCACTGTGTCCACGGTCACAGTCACCTGTGACCACTTGGTCCCCGGCGTGCCTAAACCTAGGTCAAAGTCAGGGAAGGCGGGCGCCATGTTCCGAGCGACGGTTGAGCACGAGGGCGAGTTGGTGACGCTGCGGGTCGAAGGACAGTTAAGCGGGGCTTGCCTGGCAGAACTGGAAAACTGCTGGCGGCAAATAGGGCATGGAAATGGCAGCCATCGGATTGTCGTGGACCTGAAGGAAGTCACGTTTGTCAGTTCGCAGGGCAAACGGCTGCTGGAAAGGCTTTGCCGGGCCGGCGTCCAACTAACCGGCGATGGGCTGATGATACAGGCCCTAGTGAAACAAATTACCGAATCTGCGGGGCGGTAGAAAAAACAATAGTAACGGAGCGAATGATGTCCACATTGCACGCACCATACAACCTGGAAATGTCGGACAGCTGTCTGAATTGCCAACTGCGGGGGCGAGGCTTCTTCTGTCAGTTCGCAGGCGAAGAACTGCGGGGTTTGGCGGCGGTTTCTTATTCCACTGTCTACCCGGAAAATTCGGTGCTGTTCGTGGAAGGGCAGATGCCGCGCGGGGTGTACATTCTGTGCCGCGGGCGGGCCAAGCTGTCGATGGTGTCCAGCGAGGGCAAAACGCTGATCCTGCACATCTCCGAGCCCGGCGACATATTGGGGTTGAGTTCCTGCCTCCTGGGGCAACCCTACCAGGCGACGGTGGAGACGCTGAGCCCGTGTCAGCTGAACTTCATCCGGCGCGAGGATTTTCTCAATTATATCCGCAACCATCCGGAAGCAATGTTCCGCGTGGCCGAATTTCTGAGCCGCGAGTACCGCGCCGCCTGCACCGAAATCGGGTCGCTGGGCTTGACGCATTCGGCGGCGGAAAAGGTGGCACGCCTGCTGCTGGACTGGAAAGAGACGCACTCCAACGGAAATGGGACCACCGTGCTCAAGCTGACCCTGACCCACGAGGAAATGGCGCAGATGATCGGCTCCAGCCGGGAAACGGTGACACGCATGCTGGCCCGGTTCCGCGCCAAGAACTACATCGAGGTGCGGGGCTCGACGCTGGTCATTCGCAACCGGGCAGCGCTGCAATCTTTGGCGGAGCAAGGGGGAGGGGAGCAGGTGGAGGAAGCAGCGGCACCGCGACAAGTGAGCAATATTTCCGTTAATAAGGGGAGTTTCGGGCCGGGCCAGGGCAGCGCTTCGGCGCCGCGCGGGCGGTTGGGCAAGTCACAGGTTCCAGCATTACAGCTATCGGCAAGATAGGACCGCGCATCTGAGGTACAGGAGGGTGCCATGAATCCCGCTCCTATTTATTTCTGCGAAGTTTGCGGCGCCGCACAAAGAGGCGATGACTGGTTCCTGGTGGCCGAGGGTCAGGATCGGGATACTCTCCAGATACTGAAGTGGAACAGCCGGCTGGCGGAACGCTCCGGCATGCGGCATGTGTGCTCAGCGGCGCACGTGGAGGAATTGGTCTCGCACTGGATGGTGGACGATAGCTTGGATTACGGCTGGTCGCGTGAGAATGCCGCCGCGGCTGCTCAGGCCGCTGATGCAATGGACGAGTCCTACCGCTTGGGCGAACTCATGCTGGACCGGGCCAGCTTTGCCGCCCTGGGCGAGCGTCCTGACATGCTGAGCTCTATTCTGGAAGCAATTGACGATGTGCTGCAAGCCCCTGCTACCGTGCGTTCACTCCTGGCGGGGGACGAAGAAGAGGCAGCCGCGGTTTACGACGCGTAGATAGCTTTCACACCCTTGAGAGCGCCGGGGGCAGTTCGCTGGCCAGGCGCAGCACGTCTTCGTAGAGAAGATCCCGTCCTAAAATCTCCAGCTCGCTGCTTACCAGGCGGCTGGCGGATTCATCCCCAATTCGAACCAGGCGACGCATGGGCGTCTGTCCGGGCAGTTCGGCACGTGTGGCAAGGCCTTTGCCATCCTGCGTGCGAGATACCGCGAACACAGCCCGGCCTTCGCTGCAGGTGAGGAAGACGGCGGTCACACCCGCGCCGGCGCGCTTGCCGTGACGTAGTTCCACCCTCAAGCGGGAATCGCCGCTGCTCAGCTCCCAAGTGACAGTTTGTTGCTCCGGAACACCTTCTGGAGCAACGGACCGAGGGTGTTTGAATCCGAGTTGCCGTGCCAGCCAGGCCCCCAGCAGCAAGGCATCCGCGGGAACAATCGGCACCCCGCTTTCCTCGCCGAACTCCACCACAATTCTGCGCAACTGCCGCAGATAGGAAGCACGCGCCGGGCCATCGAACAATTGCGCGATCAGTTGGCGCCAGGGGGTCAAGCGCGACCACGCCAGATCGCTGACTGCCAAGTTCGGACGCTCAACCAAAGCCTGCACGCCTGACCAGTTGGCCGGGAGATCCTCCAGCCCGGCCGAATCCACGATGATGCGCTCAGCCAGATCGCTCAACTGGCGAAAGAGTTCGGTTCCCAGCGAACGGACGTCGCGCCACCACAGGAAAACGGGCAGATCGGGCAGTACCAGGGCGCGGACAATGCTGGCCAGGCGAGGGTGCGCGCTGGGCTTGGCCGCGAGGCTAACCAGCTCCCGGCCGATGTAGCGGTTGCCGGCATGGGAGGTAAGGCAGGAAGCGGACACTTCCGTGTGGATTTCCTCTGGCGAGTCGGGCGGAGCCGGAGAAAGCACGATGGCGCGGCAGGGATGGTTGGAAATGATGGGATCCAGCAGCCCGGTAGCTCGCTGCGCGTCGGCGAAATTGCGGCAGTAAACGAGCAGGTTCAGAGTGCGCGAGCAAAGCACCGGGCCGGCGCTGGATTTTTCCGCTTCATGACGCCAGAGATGGCGCAGTTCCTGCTCCACTCTGCTGGCATCCGCTGGAATACTGGTAGAAGACATCGTGACTTCCCTTCTTAGGGTTTGCGCCAGCAACCTCCGCCCTGCAGCAGGCTGTCGGCGGCTGCTGGGCCCCAGGTCCCGGCCGCGTAATTGGGAAAAGCGGGCGCGGTCTGGCTGGCCCAGGCTTCCAGAATCGGGGTGAGTATTCCCCAAGCCGCCTCCACCGCATCGCGATGGGCGAACAAGGTCGGATCGCCCAGCATGCAATCCAGCAGCAGGCGTTCATAAGCGCTGGCCGAAGCCACGCCGAACGAGGTGGAGTAACGGAAATCCATGGTTACAGGCCGCACGTGCACCGCCGGCCCGGGCTGTTTGGCCGTGAACTTCAGAGAAATGCCTTCATCCGGTTGGATGCGGATAACCAGCAGATTAGGCGACATCTGTTCCGTGGGCGTGTGATTGAAAAGCAGCAGCGGCGCCTGGCGGAACTGAATGGCGATTTCCGTCAGGCGCTTGGGCAGCCGCTTGCCCGTGCGCAGGTAAAAGGGAACGCCGGCCCAGCGCCAGTTCTCAATAAAAAGCTTGAGGGCAACGTAGGTGTCGGTACTGGAGTTGGGGTTGACGCCGGGCTCGGAGCGATAGCCGGGAACCTCCTTGCCATCTACCCAGCCGGGGCCATACTGGCCGCGCACGGTGCAGGACTCAACGCGATTGCCGATGAGAGGTGGAATGGCGCGAAGCACCTTAAGTTTCTCCGAGCGCACTTCCTCGGCCCCCATGGAAGTGGGTGGTTCCATGGCGGTGAGGGCCAGCACCTGGGAGAGATGGTTTTGCACCATGTCGCGCAGGGCGCCGGATTCTTCGTAGTAGGCGGCGCGGTTTTCCACGCCCACGGTTTCGGCGGCCGTAATCTGCACGCTGTCCACGTAGCGGCGGTTCCAGATGGGCTCGAAGATTCCATTGGCAAAGCGGAACACTAAGAGGTTCTGAACCGTTTCCTTCCCCAGGTAGTGGTCAATGCGGTAAATCTGCTCTTCGTGAAAAACCTTGGAAATGGCCTGGTTCAGTTCCCGGGCGCTCTGCAGGTCGTGGCCGAAGGGCTTTTCAATGATCAGGCGATGCCAGCCCTTTTCGCCCTGCGCCAGGCCGGCGGCGTCCAGTTGCTGCACGATACCGGCGAAGGAACTCGGGGGCACGGCGAGATAGTAAACCCGGTTGCCGTTAGTCCCGCGCTGCCGGTCAACATCTTCAAGCATAGAAGAGAGACTGGCATAGTCTTCGGGATGGCCGGGATGCGCGGAAAGGTAGAACAATCCTTCGGCAAAGCTCTCCCACGCCTCGCGGTCCACTGGCCCTTGCTCGCCAAAGTGCTCCACCGCCTCCTTCATGGAGGCGCGGAACTGGTCATCGTTCAGGTCGGTGCGGGAGAAGCCCACCACCGAGAACCCCGCGGGCAGCAAGCGCTCGCGCCACAAGTTATAGAGCGCGGGCATGAGCTTGCGCCGGGTCAGGTCGCCGGAGGCGCCGAAAATCACCATGACACAGGGATCGGGGGTGCGCTCCAGGCGCATGCCCTCGCGCAGCGGATTTTCCATCGTCAGGACAGCCACATTCGCTCCTCTTACACGGTGAATCTCTACTTCTTGTCCGGCCCTGGGGTTAAGCGGCGCGATGCCCGGAATTCAACTCCGACCGCAGTTCCCGCGCCACTTCCAGCAGTTGCGCCAGCCCGCTTTGCGCATTGCTTCCCAACTGTACCCGAACCACGCGCCGGCCTCGTTGGGTGAGCGCCTGCCAATCGCCCTGGGCCTGGGCTCGGATCAGTTGGCCGAAAGTGTAGTTGGTTTCCGGCACTGCCACTTCCGTGGCTGGCTGATCTACCAACTGCAGGAACAGGCCAGTGTTGGGGCCACCTTTGTGCAACTGCCCCGTGGAATGCAGGAATCGCGGTCCGTATCCCGCCGTGGTAGCCAGCCGTGATTTCTCACGCAGGAGCACGCGCAGTTGCTCGAGGACGCCGTCCGTAGCCGAAGTGGGCTCCAGGTATGCCTGCAGGGAAATGTAGTTTCCCGCCTGCGCCCGCGCCAGCCACTCCTGCAGCACGCTTTGCAATTGCTGGCGCTGGGCAGCCGGCACCTCGGGCGCCTGCTGGCCGCCGGCCTTACCTTCCATGGCCTTCTTGGCCAGGTCCTTGGCGAGTTGCACATCGGGCTGGTTGAACGGTTGAATGCCAATAACCGCGCCGGCGGAGGCTACTGCCATCTCCCAACGGAAAAATTCCTGGCCCAGATCGTACTTGTCCTGCAGCGCAATGCGCGCCACCGGATGTCCGGCCTGCTCCAGGGCGGCGACGTGCGCCTCCAGGTCCTTGCTTTCCCCGGGAATGTGCAGAAAGGCAAAAAAGCGGTCTTTATCGTATGCGTCGGGTGCGCCCACCGGCTCGTCGGCGATGGGCACAATGCCTTTGTTGTCCTTGCCTGTGCTCTCGGCGATCAATTGTTCCGCCCAGATGGGATAGGCCGCCAGCGAACGCGAGGCGAGAAAAGTGACCTTATCACGCTGCATGCGCGCCAGCTCTCCCATGGCTGCACCCAGAGCCAGCGTCGGGCACTTCTTCGAGTCCACACAAAAAGCGCTGGCTTCGGCCATGGTCCAAGCCTCATCGAGCAGGCGCTTCAGGTCCATGCCGATAAGGGACGCGGGAACCAGGCCGAAGACGGTAAGGGCAGCGTAGCGCCCGCCGACTTCAGGCGGGGCAGAAAAAACGCGGCGGAATTTGCGCTCGCGCGCCAGCTTTTCCAGCGGCGTGCCCGGATCCGTGATGGCAATGAAGTTCTGGCCCGGTTGCTTGCTGCGGTCGCTCACCAGTTTCCAGAAGTAGTAGAAATAGGAGAGTGTCTCGGTGGTTGTCCCCGATTTGCTGGACACCAGGAACAGCGTGCGCAGCGGGTCAATGCGGCGTTCCACGGCTCGTACCGCCGCCGGGTGGGTGCTGTCGAGCACAATCAGTTCGGGATACCCGGCCGCATTGTCGAAGGTGCGCTGATAGACCTCCGGCGCCAGGCTGGAACCGCCCATGCCCAGCAAGACGGCATGCTTGATTCCGGCATCCTTGATGGCAGCCGCGAACGTCTGCAATTCTTCCACGTGCTCGTGCATGGCCTGGGGCAGGCTCAGCCAGCCCATGCGGTCGGTGAGTTCCGGCACCGGCTTGGGCGACCACAGGGTGTAGTCCTTGGCCCACAGGCGCCGGTTGAAGTCGTCCTTCTGCCATTGCGCCAGGCGCGTGTCCACTGCCGATTGCGCCGGGCCCAGGCTGAGCTGCTGGCGGTCCACGGGAGTAGAAACCAGCTTGGTGCGCTTTTCGCGCAGGCTGTCCAGAAGCTGGCGCATGGACTTGTCGAAAGCTTCCACGCCATCTACCGAGAGCTGTTCGGTAATCTGGTTGAGGTCAATTCCTACTTCTGCCAGCCTGGCCAGTGCGGCTTCCGCTTCCTGCTCGCCGGCATCCAGCGTGGGCGCCACTTTGCCGTGGTCGCGGAAAGCATCAATGGTTGCCGGGGGAAGGGTATTCACGGTGTACGGACCGATCAGCTCTTCTACATACAGAACATCGCGGTAGGCGGGATTCTTGGTGCTAGTGCTGGCCCAAAGCGGGCGCTGCAGGCGCGCGCCACGACTTTTGAACTCGGTGAAGGGCGTGCCCAGGAAGATTTCCTTGAAGCGCCGGTAAACGCGCTTGCTGTTGGCGATGGCGATTTTGCCGCGCAGGGCGAGCGCTTCCGGCGTGCCGATCTTCTCCAGCGCGGCGTCCGCCATGGTATCCACTCGGCTCACAAAGAACGATGCGACCGAGGCCACCCTACCGGGGTTTTGGTTGCGCCGCAAACCGCGCAAGTAGGCGGCCGCTACCGCCTCGTAGTGCGCCAGCGAGAACATCAGTGTGATGTTGACGTTGATGCCCTCAGCAATGAGCGCTTCGATGGCGGGAATGCCTTCGGGTGTGGCCGGCACCTTGATCATCACATTGGGCCGGACCACGGCGCTCCACAGGCGCTTTGCTTCGCTGATGGTAGCCGCGGTGTCGTGCGCCATGGAGGCAGGCACTTCCATGCTGACAAATCCATCCGCGCCTTCGGTCTGGTCAAACACCGGACGCAAGATGTCGGCCGCCATCTGGATGTCTTCGATCTCGAGGTGATCAAACAGCTTTTCCGGAGTGCAGTGCGGATCTTTGACCAGCAGGGAGCGCAGGCTTTCGTCGTAGTCGGAGCTGCCGGCGATTGCCTTGTCAAAGATGGTGGGATTGCTGGTGACGCCCCGCAGGCCGTCTTCGTCGCGCAGCCGCTTGAGGCCGCCGCCGGTCAACAGGTCGCGACGAATGTAGTCCAGCCAAACGGCTTGTCCTTGTTCCTGGAGCTGCTTGAGTGGGTTCATCTTGGTTTCCTTCCGTCGTTGCTGGGCCAACTTAAGCACTCAGCACTCAGCATTCAGCATTCAGAAATCAGCACTCAGCCCGCAAAGACCGCAAGCAAGGTTAGCAATTCCGAGGGATACACATGCAACTCCGACCATCTTGTTAAGTGCGGATGAAGCCGACCCCTCAGCGGCTAAAGCCGCAGGATACATATCGCGGAACGGCGCGGCTGAAGCCGCGTCCTTCCGACATCAATTTTGAAGCACGCTCTAATTGTGAAACTCGCTTCAGCCACAACCGCTCAGGGGCTGAATGCTGATGGCTGAGTGCTGATTGCTTCTCCCACTCAACGCTCTCCATGCAGCAACCGCCGCGCGTGCTCCACCACGTTGGGCACATTGAAGCCAAGCCTGTCCATGGCCACATTGCCGGGAGCGGAAGCGCCAAAACGGTTCAGGCCGACCACATCACCGTTCTCGCCCACGTAGCGGCACCAGCCTAAGGTTGCGCCTGCCTCGATGGCCAGCTTGGGCACGCCCACAGGCAGCACCTGCTTGCGATATTCCGCAGGCTGTTCGTCAAAAAACTCCCAGCAGGGCATGGAGACGACGCGCGCGGCAATCTTCTGCTTGGCCAGTTCCTCGCGCGCAGCCAGCGCCAACTGCACTTCGGAGCCGGTGGCTATCAGCACAATCTGCGGCTTGCCACCTTCGGCTTCGGCAAGAACATAAGCTCCTTTAGCCACACCCTCACGAATGGGATAGCGCTGCGAATCGAGCACCGGTATTTTCTGCCGCGTTAAGGCCATTGCCATAGGCCGCTGGCGCTGAATAGCGATGCGCCAGGCTTCCACGGTCTCATTGGCATCTGCCGGACGCATCACGGTCATGTTCGGCATAGCGCGCAAGCTCATGAGGTGTTCGATAGGTTCGTGCGTCGGCCCATCCTCGCCCAACCCGATGCTGTCGTGAGTAAACACAAACAATGAGTGCGTGTTCATCAGAGCCGCCAGCCGGATGGAACCACGCATGTAATCCGAAAAGATTAGAAACGTCGAACCATAGGGAATTATTCCACCGTGCAGCGCCATTCCGTTTACGATGGCCCCCATGCCGTGCTCGCGCACGCCAAAATGGATGTTGCGCCCGCTATCGCTGCCCATGCCAATGTCCCCATAGGCCGTAAGCGTGGTCTTGGTGGAGGGCGCCAAGTCGGCCGAGCCGCCCACCAGCGACTGCACGTGCCCGGCGAGAGCGTTCATGGCTTTGCCGGAGGCATCGCGCGTGGCCATGCCCTTAGGGTCGGCGGGAAACACAGGCAGGTCGGCATCCCACCCCTGGGGCAGTTTGCCCGAAATCATGCCCTGCAGGTCCCGGGCCATCTCCGAATAGCGCCCGCGGTATTCTTCGAAGCGGTCCTTCCATGCCGCTTCCAGTTCCTCGCCGCGCGGTATAGCTGCGCGGAAGTGCGCCAAAGCGGCCTCAGGTATGTAGAAGTCGGGCTGCAGCGGCCAACCCAGCTTTTGTTTGGTAGCTTTCACATTTTCCGGACCCATGGCTTCGCCATGCACCGCGGCAGTGTCCTGCAGCGGGCTGCCGTAGCCAATGTGATTGCGCACCGAAATGAGCGACGGCTGGTCTTCGTGCGCCTGCGCCAGGCGAATAGCCGCCTCAACCGCATCCAGATCATTTCCGTCGGGCACCGTCTGCACGTGCCAGTGATAAGCCCGAAAGCGCTCGGTTACGCTCTCCGTAAAAGCCAGATCGGTGGAGCCTTCAATGGAAATGTGATTGTTGTCGTAAAGGTAGATCAGCTTGCCCAGCTTGAGCGTGCCGGCCAGGGATGCTGCCTCGGCGGAGATGCCCTCCATCAGATCGCCGTCGGATACGATGGCATAGGTGTAATGGTCCACTACCCCCAACTCTTCTTTGTTGAAGCAGCCAGCCAAGTGCGCTTCGGCCAGCGCAATGCCCACGCCCATGCCGAAGCCCTGGCCCAGCGGGCCGGTGGTGGCCTCGATACCGCGGTCAATGTTGTACTCGGGATGGCCGGGAGTTTCGCTGCCGAATTGCCGGAACTGTTTCAACTGCTCCATCGGCATGTCGTAGCCATACAGGTGCAGCAGCGCGTAGAGCAGGGCGCAACCGTGGCCGGCGGAAAGGATGAAGCGGTCACGGTTGAACCAGCGCGGGTTGCGGGGATTGTGGCGCAAGAAGCGGTCCCACAGCACATAGGCCATAGGCGCAGCACCCAGCGGCAGCCCGGGATGGCCGGAGTGTGCTTTTTCCACCTCGTCCACCGCCAGCATGCGGATGGTGTTCACGCACAAACGATCCAGTTCGCTGCCCTTCGGCTGGCCCTGGGAAATAGCGCCTTCCTGCTCAGTAGCCGGCAAATTCTTCAGTACGGATGTCATCCTCGTCCACCTTTGTGTCCAGCAGCATTTTGCGCATGGCGGCCACCATGGCGGGAGGCCCCGCCAAATAATAAATGGGCCCGTTCAAATTGTTCAGGTATTTGATGAGCATGGTGTGGTCAACGAAACCACGCTCACCGTTCCATGGCCGCTTGGATTTCTCCATTTGGGTCATGGTGGGAATGAAGCGGTAGTTGGAGTTGTCCTTCTCCAGGCGACGGAGAAAATCGAGGAAAGGGGCGTCTTCCGGCCGGTGATTGGAATAGAAAAGGTAGAGCGGGTGCGACTGGCGGTCGTGCGCGGCCTGGGCAACGATGCTCATGAAAGGAGTGATGCCGATGCCGCCGGCGAGGAACGCTGCCGGCTTTTGGGAATTTTTGTGCAGAGTGAAAGAGCCCATGGGACCGTCAATTTTCAGCTCCGTGCCCAGGCGAATCGACTTCAGGGAGCGTTTGAAGGCGGAGTCGCGCATGCGGGTGGCGAAGACCAGCTCTTTTTCGTAGGGCGGGCTGGCGATGGAGAAGGTGCGGATATTGCCTTCCTCATCGGTTTCCGGCGGGTTGAGCATGGTCATATCCACGGTCTGGCCGCCTTGGAAATCGAAGCCCGCCGGTTTCTCGAAGTGGAAGGCTATGGTACCCTCGGCAACCTGCTCGCGGGATCTCAGTTTGCTCTGGTACACCGGCATGGTTGCTCCCTGCACCCGTGCGGCAATGGGGCGATTTTTATACGGTCTCAATCACCCTTTGATTAAGCCAAATCCGGCGCGGTTACATTTTGCGAGCCGTAATTCGCGTTTTTGGCCGCAGTCCGCATTCTGCGGCAGGACAACTGCAAGACTTCCATGATACATCGCGCGCGCGAAACCGTGTACGAGCAGCTTACCTATCGTGTTACGATATGATTCTTCTCGCAGGAGGGCCCATGACTCAGGCCCGATTTGCTGCCGGCAATTTTTCCGAACCCCAATATCCTGGACGCGGACAGGTGTTGCGCAACTTTGCCCTGCTCTCCACCGACGGTAAACAGGTGCAATTAAGCGACTACCGCGGCCGCGCCAACCTGGTACTGGTCCTGGCGGGAGCGCAGGGCAGCGAACCGGCATTGGACCTGCTGGCCCAATTGGCTTCCCGCCAGGCGGAGATTCTGGAACAGGAGGCGCAAGTCATTGCCGTGCTCTACTGCACGCGCGAGCAGGCGCAGGCCATCAATTCGCGCGCACAACTTCCCTTTGTGGTGCTGGCTGATTCCGAAGGCACAGTGCATCGCTCCTTCGGGGCTCTCGACCGCATCGGCCGGCCGCGCCGCGCAGTATATGTAACTGATCGTTACGGTGAAATATTCTCCGCCTGGCGTACGGTAGAGGGCGATGTGGCGCCCAGCCCGCAGGACATAGTGGAATGGCTGGAGTTCGTCAACCGGCAATGCCCGGAATGTTTTCCGCCGGAATGGCCGGTTTAAGATCTTCAACGCAGGTGGCGCAGAGCAACACAAACAGGAGACAAACATGATCCAGCTGAAGCGCGCTTATGATAAAGCCAGCAAGAGCGATGGCGCCCGTTACTTGGTGGAGCGGTTATGGCCGCGTGGTGTGAAAAAAGAGTCGCTGCAGGTGGAAGGCTGGCTCAAGGAAGTAGCTCCCAGCACCGAACTGCGGAAGTGGTTCTCGCATGATCCAGCCAAGTGGCCCGAGTTTCGCCGCCGCTATTTCGGGGAACTCAAGGCTAACCCCCACGCCTGGGAGCCGCTGCTCGCCACCGCCCGCCGCGGACGGGTCACCCTGGTTTACAGTTCGCACGACTCCGAGCACAATAATGCGGTTGCCCTCAAGGAATTCCTGCAGCAACGCCTGGGCAAAAAGGCAGCTTGAAACCGCATGGCGGCTAGAGATCGCGTTCAACTGGTAATTGCTGACGTGGATGGCACCCTGGTCACGCAGGACAAGGTGCTGACCGAGCGCGCCCGGGAAGCGGTGCGCAAACTGCTGGTTGCGCGCATCGGCTTCACCATTACCAGCGGCCGTCCGCCGCTGGGCATGAAGATGCTGATCGAACCGCTCGGGCTGAAGGATCCCATCGCCGCCTTCAATGGCGGAGTGATTGTGAGCCCCGATCTTTCCGTGCTCCAGCAGCATTTGCTGCCCCAGGCCGCGGCCCAGAGCGCCTGCGAAATCATTGCTCAACACGGGCTCGACGTCTGGCTCTATACCGATAAGGACTGGTTTGTGCGCAAGCGCCAGGCGCCCCACGTTGACCGCGAAGAATGGACGGTAAAGTTCCCGCCCAAGGTCGCGGCCAGCTATGACGGACTGCTGGGAGGGACGGCCAAGTTGGTAGCCGTGAGCGACGACTACGCGGCGGTGGCCCGCTGCGAACAGGATGTCCAGAAGCAGTGCGGGACGCAGGTGTCCGCCTCGCGCTCCCAGCCTTACTACCTGGACGTGACCCATCCGCAGGCAAACAAGGGCGAAGTTGTGACCGCGCTGTCGCAGATGCTCAAAATTCCGCCGGAAAAGATCGCCACCATTGGCGATGGGCCAAACGACGTGCTCATGTTCCGGCGCGGCGGCATCAGCATCGCCATGGGCAACGCTGCCGACGAGGTGAAAAAGGCGGCAAAGTTCGTCACCGCCTCCAACCAGGAAGAAGGCTTCGCCCAGGCCATGGAGGAGATTGTTCTTTCGTAGTGCCGACGTCTCGCCGGCCTGAAGCGCGGGCGGGACACCCGCGAGACCGCCGCCGCGGCAGGGGCGCTAGAGCCTGTCTTTCCCATACAATAAGCATGTGAGATCCACAATTTTTGTGGTGGAAGACGACGCCGACATCGCCCGCCTGGTGCGCCATCACCTGGAAGCTGCCGGCTTTGGAGCACGGTCGTTTGCCTCTGCGTCCGGAGTGATGGCCCAAGCTGAGCAGGAGCGGCCAGCGCTGCTGCTGCTGGATATCATGATTCCCGGCGGCGACGGCCTCGATCTGTGCCGCCAGGTGCGGGAAACACCGGCCATTGCCGCCACCCCGGTCATCTTCCTCACTGCTCGCACCGCCGAAGCCGACCGCGTGCTGGGCCTGGAACTGGGCGCCGACGATTACATCACTAAGCCCTTCAGCCCGCGCGAACTGGTGGCGCGGGTCAAAGCCGTGCTGCGCCGCTTTGAGCAGCCGCTGCAGCCATCCACTGTGAAGTTCGACGAAATCGAGATTGACACCGGCGCCATGCTCCTGACCGTGCGCGGCAAGAACGTGCCCGCCACGGCCACTGAATTTCGGCTGCTCGAGTACCTGGCACGCCATGCCGGCCGCGTTTTTACCCGCGACCAGTTGCTCGACGCGGTGTGGCGCGACACGGCTTACGTCACGCCGCGTTCGGTAGACGTTTACGTGCGGCGCATCCGGGAAAAGATTGAGCGCGATCCGGAAAATCCCCGCTATCTGCGAACGGTACGCGGTGCGGGCTACCGCTTCGAGGTCTCGCGGTGAGCAAGCGCATCTTCTTCAAGCTCCTGGGAGTATTCCTGCTGGTCATCGCCGTGGCCACGGCCACGCTGGATTTCGCCGTGCGCCGGGCATGGGAAACTTCTTTGCGCCGCGAACTGGAAACCACGCTCACGCAGAAGGCGCGCTTATTTGCCGCTCAGGTGGAGCACGAACGCGACCGACGTGCTATGCAGCAAATTGCGAACGAGGTATCCGAGGCCGCCGACGCCCGCGCCACCATCATTGAGTCCAGCGGGAAAGTGCTGGCCGATACTCGTGCCGACCCCGCTGAAATGGAGAATCACGCCACTCGGCCCGAGTTTATCGCCGCCTTACATGGCAAAACGGGCAGCGCCCAGCGCGTGAGCCACACTGTTGGCATCCCCTTCCTCTATGTTGCGGCGCCGGTGACCGGCGGCGCTGTGCGCCTGGCTTATCCCCTGTCCTCGATTGCGGAACGGCTGAGGCATGTGCGCCTGCAGTTACTGTTTGCTTCCGGACTGGCCTTGCTGGGGGCGCTGCTTCTGTCAGCGCTGATCTCGCAGGCCATCTCCCGGCGTCTGCAGCGGATTGTGGTTTTCGCCGGGAAGATCGCCGCCGGGGACCTGACGGCGCGGATCGAGGAACCTTCCGGCGACGAGATCGCCCACGTTGCCGCCGCTCTCGACCGCACCGCCCGGCAACTGGAGCGCAGCTTTGCCGAGCTGGAAACCGGGCGCAAGCAACTGGAAACGCTGCTCAACAGCATGCAGGACGCTGTGCTGGCCGTCTCACCCGCAGGCAAGGTGGAATGGTCGAATGGGGTGATGAAGCGCCTGGCCTATGGACATGTGCGCGTGGGCGCGCCGCTGGTGGAAACGATGCGCGACCCCGACTTCCTGCGCGCCGTGGACGACGCCCTGCGCACTCGCCAGGTCAGGACCGCCCGCGCCAGTTCCCTGGGTGCGGGGCGCAGCTTCGATGTTATCGCCGCACCGTTGCCTGGCGGCGGGGCCGTGGTCGTGCTGCATGACCTCACCGAGGTAGAACGGGTGGAGAAGACGCGCCGCGACTTCATCGCCAACGTCTCGCACGAGCTGCGCACCCCGCTCACCTCCATCCAGGGCTATGCCGAAACGCTGCTTGACTCGGGCGGCAACGGCAATATCCGGGAGTTTTTGGAAATCATCCGCAAGAATGCCTCCCGCATGAGCCGCCTGACCGAAGACCTGCTAACCCTGGCGCGGGTAGAGTCTGGCGAAACCGAATTCGCCTTGCAGCCATACTCCGCGGCCGAATTGCTGATCGAGGCGCAGCAGAATTTCCAGGAGATGCTCAAGTCTTCGGGAATGGAACTGGAGATCGCGGAGAGCACGCCGGCGACAGTCCAGGCCGATGACGATGCTATTCAGCAGGTGCTCACCAATCTTATTGACAATGCCGCCAAATATGGCGCAGCCGGCGGCCGCATTGTGCTCGGCGCGCATGAGGTCGAAGGCAGCGTGGAATTTTATGTCCGCGATCTCGGAGCCGGCATCGCCTCCGAACATCTGCCTCGGCTCTTTGAGCGCTTCTACCGCGTGGACAAGGCGCGCTCACGCGAGTCCGGGGGAACCGGCCTGGGCTTGGCCATCGCCAAGCACATTGTTCTGGCACACGGCGGAAGAATTCGCGTGGAAAGTACCCTGGGCCACGGGTCCACGTTCTTATTCACGCTTCCCATGGCTGTCCCCGCCGATGCCACAGCCGGAAGCGGCACGTAAGCTCGCCGCTTAAAGGGCACGTCAGCCCCAAAGGGGCGTGATAGTAAAACCCAGGACCTTCGACTACGCTCAGGGCAGCCTCCAGTCCTGGGTAGGCTGGCAAAATAGAATCGAGCCCCATCAGGGAAGGCACTAGACTGGGCCGGCCGCAGCCGGCTCCGCGATTCCTGGCAACTGCTCCATGCCCACGCGGCGTCCCTCAGCTTCAATGAAAACGCACATCTCGCGTTCCAGCGCAGAAGGCAAATCCGGCCGGTGATAGGCAGCGACGAGCTCGTCGACCCGATCCCGAGCGCGATCAAAAGCACTGAGCGAACCGGCTTCCTGCCAGCCGTGCAGCGACTCGCGGTCAATCACGGCTGAGGGCAAATACTGCTCGCTGCGGAACAACTGCCGGGTCTCTTTCAATTTTAAGAAATCACCGCTGTGGCCTAGCTTGGCGAACATATCTATGGCCAGAGTGGGGGTGCGCGCTTGAATGCCCGCCAGCAGGCGTTGGGCGTAGCCGATGGTCTCGGCGTCAATTACCAGCTTCTCAATGCTCATGCTCGCCAGAAAATTCAACATGCCGGCGCCGGAAATCATATTGATACCGGCCAGGGCGCCCAGAACCGCCTCCATACCCGATTCCGTTCCCGCCTGCGCATCGACAATTTTGGCGTCGCCGCCGACCAGGTAGGTATGCGTGGGCAGGCCCAGGTGTTTACCCACTTGGGCGTAGGCGATGTCAAGCATCGCCGTCTCAACCGCGCCCATCGGCGTGTTGCCGGTACGCATATCAAAAATCGCCGGCGCGCCGCCCCAAACCACTGGCGCTCCCGGAGCGGCAAGCTGATGAATCGTGATTCCGCTGAGGCACTCGGCCGCGTGCTGCACCACCGAGCCGGCTAATGTGACCGGCGAGGCCGCCCCCGCCAGCGGCATGGAAATGATCTCGGCGGGCACACCTGCGCGGGCCAGGTCAATCATGCTTTGTGCTGCAAATTCCGTCCAGGTCAGCGGCGGCGAGGGACACACGTCGAACACCGCCCGCGGCTTTTGCCGCAGTTGCTGGCCCCCTCCGGCCTCAATGGCCAGAAGTTCCAGCATCCGGCGCCCACCGGCAGCGCTGAAACCTCCGGTCACGACAGGTTTGTCCGAATACCACAACACCAGAAACAGCCGGTAAAGGTCGCCGATTTCAGACGCAACGTCGGCGCACACCATGGCCGTGGACTGCGCCGCGTATTGGGGCAACATTTCCGCCACCTGCAGCAGGCGCACCAGGTCCGCAGCCTGCGCTGGGCGGTGCTCCAGCGTTTCCGGGTCGAGCAGATAGACGCAGGAAGAGCCGGGATCGAAGTGGACGCTGTCTCCACCGTAATGCACCGCAGGGTTGCCGGCCCGATCGTAGAGAAAGAACTCTTGCGGCACACTCTCCAGCGCTCGCCGCGCCAGTGCCTCCGGGATGCGCGCCACACCGCCTTCTGTAGTGGTGTCCACCCGCGCGCCGGCGGAGGCCAGCAGATCCAGTGCGGCCGGCGCCTGAACTTTGATCCCAGGGCGCTCCAGCAACTCAAAGGCCTCAGCCAGAATCTGGTCTATGAACTGCCTGTGAAGCAACTCGATTTTCGGCTGCACGGAAGAGTTCCCCGTCATTTCCCATGCCCGTTGGACTTACCGACCAGCAACTTGGCCAGTGCCACGGCGCCCACCGCATCCTTGCCGTAGCCATCGGCGCCGATCTCCTCCGCCGATTTGCGGGTGACGGGCGCGCCGCCCACAATGACCTTCACCCGTGGCCGCAGGTGAGCCCGGTCCAGCGCGTCTACCACCCCACGCTGCAGCGCCATAGTGGTGGTGAGCAAGGAAGAGACGCCCACGATGTCCGCATCCAGCTCGCGAGCCTTAGCTGCGAACATTTCCGCCGTAACATTCACGCCCAGGTCGAGCACCTCGAAGCCGGCGGCGGAGAGCAGACTGCCAACTAAAGTTTTGC
>DATFDP010000103.1:0-9656 GCA_035252015.1 Terriglobales bacterium | reverse complement strand
AAGTTGAGCACATTTGCCAAAGGTGACTGCATATCGTTGGCGGCACGCCGCCACAGGGTTTCGCTGGGCATGAGCACGCTGGCCACAATTCCGACGTAAACGGCGCTGCTAGTGTTGGTAACGGCGCCAATCTGCTCGATCCAGCCGCCCAGAAATGCCAGTCCCACCAGGCCCAGCGCCAGCACGCCGTTGGTCAGGGTCGAATAATGTGTTCCGAAAAAGAAAGTGATGGAGAGCAGCAGCACGCTTTCCAGCCACATCAGCGCGAAACCCTGGGGCAGGTGGCGCGCCATCACATGCGCCATAGCGTAAGTGATGGCGTTGATGCCGCCGACTAGCAGCGCCAGGTATGCCGTCATCATGCCTGCAAAACCCAGCCACTTGCCCAGTAAAATCTGCCAGCGCGGCAACGGCTTTGTGGCGACCGCCTGGATGGTGCCGGAGGCGATTTCCCCAGAAAGCGTGTCCACAGAGACGAGTACGGTCATCACCACGGTCAGCAGATCAATTGCGTAGAGCCCCACCATCAGCATGGTGCCGGGGATTTGCTTCAAGAGTATGGGATTGATCTTGCTGGAGCGCAAATCTTGCATTTGATAATGCAGGCCGGTGCCGAACAGGGCCAGAAACGCGAGACCTGCGGCCAGCGCCATCCACAGGATTTTCTTGCGGGCCGCCTCACGGAAGGTCACTCCGGCCATGATCGAGATGCCCATCACAGCCCTCCGTCGCTGCCGACGATCTCGAGAAACCGTTCTTCCAGCGAAAGCCTCTGTGGTGTGAACTCATAGATTTCGGCGCCGCAGCTCACCAGGTAGCGCACGACTTGCGGGAGGACTTCGCGCGAGGGCACGGAAAGCGTCAGTTGATGGTCCTGAAGGGCCGCCGATGATGCCCATTGCTTTACCCCTGCAGCCATTTCCGCCGTCAAGTTTGCGGCGCGCACCTGCACGGTAGTTTGTTCCTCCAGCAGGGAGTTGAGCTCGCGAGTTTCGATCACCTCGCCCTGCTTGATGAAAGCTACTCGGTCGCAAGTAATCTCCACTTCGCTGAGCAGGTGGGAATTGAGGAGCACGGTGGCCCCGCGCTGGCGTTGTGACTTGATGATGTCGCGTACCAGACGGCGTCCGGCGGGATCCAGGCCGGAAGTGGGTTCGTCCAGAAAAATCAGTTCCGGGTCATTGAGCAGGGCCTGCGCCAGGCCGATGCGCTGCAGCATGCCCTTGGAAAAATCGCGCAGGCGTTTGCCGGCATGCTCGCAGAGGCCGACCAGGTCCAGCAGTTCCGGCACTTTCCGGCGCAGGCTGGAACGCGACATGCCGTAGAGGCGTCCGTGAAGGCGTAATAGTTCGGCGCCACTCAACCAGTCGTAGAAGCGGAAATGTTCAGGCAGGAAGCCAATTTTTCGCCGCGTAGCCACGTCCCCCGCGGGCTGGCCGAGAACCGTGGCCTGGCCGCGTGTAGGCTTAACCAGGCCGAGCAGCATCTTCAGGGAAGTGCTCTTGCCCGCTCCGTTCGGTCCCAGGAAGCCGAAGATCTCACCCCGCGGGACCTCTAGGGTAAGGCTGCGCACCGCCACCTTGCGGTCAAAAACTTTGCGCAGACCGCCGGTAGCGATGGCAAGATCGGCGGTGGATTCGCGGACCATCTGGTCGCGAAGCGCGCTTACGGATTCTCCCGCTTGCATCATGATGGAACTGGCTAGCGGCCTGGCTTTGTAGCTGACTAGCCAAGGTAAGCAAGCCATCTAGCTAGTTAGCTATCCGGAGAGCGAAGCTGCCAGGTTCAGCGCCTGATTGGGGTCGCCGTGCCCATTCAGTGAGTAAATGATGCCATCCTTCACCCATAACAGGCTATAGCGGTTGCCGTCGGAACGCAGCGAGATCAAGGTGCCGGTTACCCCGTCCACGTTTACTGTTTGATAGGAGCTGACATTACCCGGGACCGGCACCACCAGCGTGGAGGACCAATCCACCGTTTGGCAGAAGGAATGCGCCTCCGAAGGGCTCATTCCGGCCATTTCCAGGGCGGCTTCGGCTACCTGCGAAATGTTGAGGTTGGGGGGGACGCTTACGGTCGGGCTTGGGGCCTGCACCATGAAGACGCAGTTGTCCGCGGCCTCAGGCTGGTTCGATCCACCATCCGGCTGCTCCTGCGAAGGCGGCCCGTGGTGGGGCATGCCTTGAGGGCAGTTGCCGTAGGCGGTCAACACTGTCCGGGGAATATGCACCGCCACCAGCGCGCCGTCAATCGCGGCGGGAAGCTGGATATCGGAACGTCCTGCCTCCTGCAGAATGGCCTGCATGCGGTCGCGGTTCAACGTCATCTGGAAGGCTGCTTCGCCGTTGACCAGGATCTTCTGCGGCGCGCCCAGCTGGCCGATGGTGCGCACGTTGAACCCCGCCAGCTTGGTGGCCGCGGCGGCGCTGGGCTGCGGCTGCGGCTTGCCCGCGTCCATGGTGACCACCACATTGTCGGAAATCAGCTGGCTGAGCATTTTGGCCGTGCGCTGGTCGGTGTGGGTCTCGGTGCTGGAGGGATAGACCGAAACCACCGTGATCTTTTTCACCCGCAGCATGGCCAGGATTCTCTCCGCAAAGGTGCGGGCCGGCGCCACGCTGAGCAGAACCCCAACCGCGCACACCAGCGCCAGCACGCCCCAGGCGGGACGCAGGCGTGGGGCGAAGAGCTTGCCGAACCAAGTGCGTTCCGGCTCCAGTTCCTCATCCATGTTGGCGCGGAAGCGCATCAAGCCGCGCGCAGCGTCGGCGACTTCACCGTTAGGAGCGAGCATGTCCAGCGCCCCCTGCACGCGCTCAGTTTCCGCCTGCATAAGCTCCAGACGGCCGCGGCAGTTGGAGCAGGAGGCCACATGCTGATTCACCGCTTGCGTCTCTGCCGTTTCCAGTTCGCCATCCAGGCGGGCTTGCAGGGTGCCATCGCTGGGGCAGTTCATGGTTCCTCCTCCTTGCCGTGCAATTCCACATAGACTTTGCGGAATTCTGCTTGCGCCCGGCTCAGCATGGTGCCGATGCCACCGGGCTTGGCTTCCAGAACATCAGCCAGTTCCTTATAGGAAAAGCCGCTGGCGCGTAGGATCAGAATCTGCGCCTGTGCCGGCCTGATGGCGGCGAGGACCTCGCGCACCCGCCGGCGCTGCTCGGCACGCACCATGTCGTCGAGAGGGTTCGCCGCGGCTGCGTCACCCTGGATACGCCCGGCGGCGGTTTCGTACTTGAGTCGACGGGCACTCGCACGTAGAGCATCAATGCCGAGGTTGGTCGCGGTACGGTAAAGCCAACCGCCTACCCGTCCATCAACTTCACCCACACCAGGGGTGCGGTAAAGCTTCCAGAAAACGTCGTTAGCCAGTTCCTCGGCGCGAGTGCGCTCGCCCAGCAGGCGCAGCAGCACGCGGACGATGCACGCGTAATGCTGCAGGAATACCGCTTCGAACTCCTCGTCCGACCACTGCATGGAGCGAGATTTCCTGACCGGACGGACGGCAGTAAGGGTTGATGCTGTTTCCACTATCACAGAGAACTCCGCTTCTCAGCCCTTATACGCCGGTCAGGAACAAATTGTGACACGGGTGAACATTCAGTAGTCAGCAATCAGCACTCAGCCGGCAACTGATCTCATGGCCATGACGAGGCGGATTACTTCGCCGCATCTTGGTAGGGGAGGTGATTGGCTCGCGGGAAAGGAGAATTGGATTCGGACAACAAAACCTTGCAATCTGAGTGCAGACAGCTGAATGCCGAACGCTGCTTTACACGTCCTGCGAGCCGACCTTTTTCTTCTCCGTGCACTTGTTCATGATGGCGGAGCGCAGCCGCGTTCGCAGATCGTCAGGAAGTTCGTACAGAGTGGAGTCGCGGTAAATCTCGATGGTCTTCTTGGTTGTATCGCAGATGACGTAGCAGTTGTGGCACCAGGCCAGATGTTCTTCCAACTCCGCCCTTGTGCGCGTGTCAAGGGCGTCATCCAGGTAGTCTGTCAGCTCTTTCAGGAACTCAGAGCAAGTCACTGTTTCCCATCTCCAGCTTGGCGCTTCTTAAAGTAACGGTTCAACCGTTCCCGCAGCTGCAAGCGGGCGCGAAGCAGCCGCGATTTTACTGCCGGTACACTCAATTCCAGGGCCTGCGCCGTCTCTTCGGTGGAAAGACCTTCCACGTCGCGCAGCACAAAAACCGTGCGGAAGCTGGGCGGCAAACCCTGAATGGTCTTGCCTAAAATGTCCCGCAACTCCGCCTGGTTGTAAAGCTGTTCCGGATTTGGGCTCCAGTCCGCCACCTCGCGGGGCATGGAGTCTTCTTCCGTCTGTACTTCCTGGTCAAGCGAAACCATGCGCTCGGGGCGCCGGCGCCGCAACTTCATCAGCGCCTCGTTCACCGCGATCCGCACCAGCCAGGTGTAGAACTTGCTCTGTCCCTGAAACTGCTCCAGGTTCTCGTAGGCCTTCAGGAACGCGTCCTGGACCACGTCCTCCGCGTCCTCGCGATTCTGCGTAATGTGCAGCGCGATGCGGAACACGTTGCGGTCGTAGCGCTTGACCAGCTCGCCAAAAGCGCCTACATCGCCCTTCTTGGCGGCCTGAACCAGACTCAGCTCTTCGCTGGCTGGCTCATTCACTTTGGTTTGGATGGTTTCCATGATGGTTCGATTCAACTTTTCTCGGTAACCGGAAACCCGGCCCTCATTCTACCCGTTTTCGCTCACCTGTGCTGAAGAGGGCAGGGGCAACCAACTTAGACGTTTGCTGCGCCATTTAGTTGACAGTTAATCCCTCGCCACGCTCCTGGGGGTGCCCCGGCCGGTGCAGCCTGAAGGTAACTTGCCCCTGGCCGGCAAATACGGTATGAAACACCTAGATCTGCCTAAGATTCACCGGAAAGGTGCGTCTGGCAAAGGTTTAGCGAGACATGTCTGACAACAACTGGATCCAGGAAATGGTGGGACGGGTAGTCTCGCAGGTGCTGGAGAGCCAGTTTCCTGCCTTGCGCGATGAACTGGTGCGGCGGGTATTGGAGGAGCTGCAGCCCAACCTGCAGGCCCCTGCTCAGCCCAGCCCCAGGCATCTGCTGCAGGCCATTTCTGCTGTGCGGCAAGCCAGCGGGCAAAAGGAGATATTAGGCACCCTGCTGGACGGCGCTAGCCAGTTCAGCAGCCGAGCCGCTCTATTCGTGGTGCGCGGCGCCTCGGTAATGGGCTGGCAGGGCCGCGGGTTCGCCAACCTTGACGACGTAAAGAATTTCACTTTGCAAGCTTCTGCCGGCCTCTGTGCTCGTGTGCTGGAAGAAAAAGCGCCGGTCCACGGTGCCGCACAAGACCTGGACGTTGCCTTCACTACCACGTTCGGCGCCCCGCAGGATGAGCGGGTGATTTTGCTTCCCCTTCTCTTGAAAGAGAAGGTCGCCGCCGTGCTCTATGCCGACGGCGGCACGGAAGCTGCTGGCCAATTGGATGACGCCGCTCTGGAGATGTTGGTGCTTTCCAGCGGTTTATGGCTGGAGATTGTCGCTTTACGGCGGGCAACAGCCAGCCAGGAAGCCGTCGAACCGGCTGCCGCTCCGGTCCAGCGAGCCGAAGCCCCTGCCATCGAAAGCGCTCCACCTGCTCCCACCCCGGCGATGTCGGCAGTTGCCGAGCCGGCAACCGAGGCAGAAGCGGTGGTCGAAGCCGTTGCTCAGCCCAAGCCACAACCCGAACCCGAGCCCGAGCCGGCACCGATGGCCATGGCGGCTGCAGCCGCCGCCGGACCCGCCAGCATGCCGGCTCCAGTTCAGGCGCGGGCCAGCGCGGATGACGAGGCTCTCCTCCGCAAAGCGCGGCGCTTTGCCAAGCTGCTGGTGGATGAAATCAAACTCTACAACAAGCCCAAGGTGCAGGAAGGCAAGGAAAATCGCGACCTCTATCAGCGCCTCAAGGAAGATATCGAGAAGAGCCGCGCTGCATACGAAAAACGGTACGGCAGCACGGTGACTGGCGCCGCCAGCTACTTCGACCAGGAGATTGTCCAGAATCTGGCTGACAACGATCGTTCTCTTTTGGGCGACGAATTCTCGCGTTAAACTACATTCAATTGTGAATACCCGGGTCCTGGTACTGGCAGTCTCGCTTTCTTGTTTGGGCGGTTCCATGTCCCTGGGTTCCGCGGCCCCGCTGCTTCCGCAGGCTTCGCCTGCCAGCCAGAACAAGGCCAAATCAACGAAAAAGAAGTCGGCCGCCAGCCACAAAGTGAAAAAGAAAAAACGGAGGAAAATTTCCCGCCGGGTGCGGCGTATCACACGCGCTTTTGTAGCCTCCACAGACCTGAAACCGATGGCGCGCCAGTTGCTCCAGGACCGCAGCCGGGCTGCCTATAACGGGGTAGAGGCGTACGCCCGCCGACACTCCGGCACAGACGAAGCGGCACTGGCTTGGCTGGCTATTGGCTATGCGCGAATCGTTGACCACGATTATCCCAAGGCTGTGCTTGCGCTCAAGCGCGCCCAGCCGCGGGCCGGCGAACTGGCCGACTATGTGGACTATTTCCTGGCCATGGCCTATGGCGCAAAGGGCGATTCAGCGGGAGTGGTTAAAACTTTGGCTAAGTTCGACAGCAACTATCCCGATTCGCTGTTCGCCATGGATGCGGCCGTTATCTACGCTAACGCACTGGTGGCGCAGAATCGCCCCCAGGATGCCATTGCCGTGCTGCTACCGCATCGCCAGCCAGTGCGCTCGGATTTAGAGCTGGCTTTGGGACGGGCGTACATCGCGGCCGGGCAGACTGCTCAGGGGGCCGACATCCTGCACCGACTTTATTATGCGATGCCGCTGGCGACCGAAGCCGATGCCGCCAACAACGACCTGAACAAGCTGCCACCGGCTTCTATCCCCGTGCCCACGTTTGACGAGCGCAAGATGCGCGCCAATAGCCTACTGCTGGCGCGGCACTACGGCGACGCAGTTCGCGAATACCAGGGCCTGTTGCCGACCGCGCCGGAGAAAGAGCGCCCGGCGGTGCAGCTCGATTTGGGTATTGCCCTGCATCACGACGGCAAGGATAACGACGCTAAACAGTTCCTCCAATCCATCCCCGGAGCCGACACCGAAGTCAATGCGGAGCGGGTGTACGAACTGATGGAGATTGCCCGTGCCGTTGATGACGCCGACCAGATACAGAAACTGGCTGCCGAATTGCGCCAGGAAGCTCCCACTAGTGTGTGGTTCGACCGTGGCCTGCTGCTGGCTGCCAATGCCTGCCTGCTCAAGCGCGATTATGACAAGGCCATAGATTTCTACCGCGAGCTGGACCAGCGCTTCCCCGACAGCCCGCGTGCCCATTATGCCCACTGGAAGGCTGCGTGGCTGAATCTGCGCCAGAATCGTGCCGACGAAGCCAGGAAGGAGATCGAAGAGCAGATTGCGCGTTATCCTGGCTCGCCCGAAGTTCCGGCCGCTCTCTATTGGCGCGCCCGCGTGGCTGAGCAGGATCACGACCTTGGCAAGGCGCGCGTTTACTACCAGAAGGTGATGGACCGCTTTTCCAGCTACTACTACGCCGGCTTGGCGCGGGAACGCATGAAGGAGATCGGCAGCGGCGGCGATCCCGCTCCAGATCCGCTACTGGAGAAAATCCCGCCCGCCACCTTGCCGCCCAAGCTGGGTGAAGAGGAAGAACCGCCCGACGATGTGCGCATCGAGAAGGCTCTGCTGTTGCAGAACGGCGGCTTCGTCACCTTCGCGGTACGCGAACTCCAAGCCGCGGCGGCTCCTCAGGGGCCAGCCACTTGGGCCACGAACCACATAGTCTCTCTGTACCAGGACGCGGGACAATACAACCTGGCAATCGAGATGGTTAAGCATCTCGCGCCCGATTATTTTTCCTACGAGCTCTCGGCCATGCCGCGTTCTTACTGGCAAGCACTCTTTCCGCGCCCATACTGGACGGAACTGAAGAAGGACGCTCTGCGCAACCGACTTGATCCCTTCCTGGTGGCGGCGCTCATTCGCCAGGAATCGGAATTCAATCCCGGTGCCGTTTCCCACGCTAACGCCTGGGGTCTGATGCAGTTGCTGCCCCAGGTAGGTCGAACTCTCGCCCGCCAGCAGCACGTGCGCCGTTATTCCGCCAGCATGCTGCTGGTGCCAAACATAAATCTGCAGCTTGGAACCCGCTACTTCCGGGAGCTTTTGGACCACTACAACGGCAACCTGGAATATGCCCTGGCGGCCTACAACGCTGGCAACGACCGCGTGCAGGATTGGGTGTCCAACGGCAACTTCAAAGATCCGCCTGAATTTGTAGAATCCATTCCTTTCACCGAGACGCGCGAATACGTGCAGGCCATCGTGCGCAATGCCGTCGTCTACCGGCAGCTCTACGGCACCCCGTAGAGCCATTAAAACCGGCAAATCCAGCCTCTGCCCTTCGCGGGGCCTTCGCTAACGAAAAAATTAGAATCGAGCCGATGTCAAGCCGAGCATGTTTTCTCGTCGCAAACGGCGCTGACCATGCGAGTTCTGGATGGTGGGCGCTGGCACAACGTTGGTGTTCGATGAATCCGCGCTGCGGCAGGCCCGCTGAGCTAGAGTCTGAATATCTTCGTGGCTTTCGCCAAGACCAGGTTGTCGGGCGCTGATCGCTCTACCTCGCTGACTGTCCACGCTAAGCGTTCTCAAACAATAATCCGCCGATGATGATTAGGATGGCCGCTGCCCCGATGATTTCGTTGCCGATGAAGATTCCCATGATCCCTGCACCGACCACGGCCTCGATGAGCACGCCCAACCCGCACACCAACAGCAGCGTTTTTCGTGCCGCTGTTGCCTTGAACGCGGCCACCAGCGCAATAATCCCGAGCAGAATCCAATCCCAGGCGACTGATAGAAATACCACGCGAAATGCCGTTTGCAGCCCCACTTCTAAATTGGACGCCGCCAGAGCAGGAAAGCCCTTGCTGTATCCGGCGAAGAAGTGAAGGACGGCGGCAGCGAAGAGGACGACACTACCAATCGTGGCCAGAATCCGCGCCGCTTTATTTCGCGAGTTCATCGAAACACCTCCTAAGAGGGGTACAAGTTACGGCTGGTCGATCAACTGCTCCCGGCCTGCGCTTCGTGAGTTGGAAACACCACTCTTGCCCCGATTACCGTCAACGCGATGCATAGGTAGAGCAGGTAGTCCCTAACCCTGTGCTCCAGTCGTGATTGCTTGGTCATGAATGAATCAACAGATCATAGCCCGGCGAGCGTGAAATCGCGCATATCACTCTTTAGCGGTTTTCACCAAGAGCCGCCTTCGGGGCTTGCCGCTGGCCTGCGGCAACGCCGATAATCCTCGGCCACGGGTCCTGCCTATCGCATCCTCACCCCGCGCCTGTTGATCCGCTGCTGGCAGCCGCAGGACGCGGCCAAGCTCAAGGAGGCGGTTGATAGCAGCGTCGAACATCTGCGCCGTTGGCTGCCCTGGGCAGCCGACGAGCCTGAGTCCCTGGAGCGCAAATTGCAGCGCATCCGGCGCTGGCGCGGCGACTTCGATTTGGGATTGGACTTTGTCTACGGCGTATTTGATCTGGCGGAAGCCCGCGTGCTGGGCGGTACTGGATTGCACAATCGCGTTGGCCCCGACGCCCGCGAAATCGGCTACTGGGTGCGCGCCGACAGCA
>DATFDP010000102.1:0-20552 GCA_035252015.1 Terriglobales bacterium | reverse complement strand
GCATGGAATTTGGTCATCCTCAATTCGGCACACCGATTCTTACCTCTCCCATCCAGGAAATCTGCGAGTGCTTAGGGCGAATGGACTCGAGGATCGTCAGCAGGAGAACTTTGTCCACGTGATCCCGTCATAAAGATATCTCTCTGGCTTCCCATCTAAGAGCAGCTGGTCTTTCCGGTTCATCCGTCGCAAGCCTTACCAATGTTGCCCACGCTTGGCTTATGTAGGCGCAAGGACAAGTAAACAAACAGGTCCTAGTCCCAAGTCCTTAGTCTGGTGCTACTTAGGGCCCTCCTGCCGGAGCACATTTATCGCTTCAATTGTCGACGAAATTTTTTACAAAAACACCTTGACAGCAATTATAGTGTTATAGTTAACTATATCACTATAGGAGGGCAGCAGGGCAGCCCATGAATTCACGCTTGAGAGTCTCCGCTCTCTTCATCCTTGTAGGCGCCATGGTTATTGGATCACAGCGAGCCGGCCTTGTGCGGGAGCTAATGGCCTTACGAGCATCCTGCGCCGAGAAGATTTCTGAAGTCCACACGACCAGAACTTCTTCGTCTGATACCAATGCCACCACTTTCAAATTTGCGCACATAACACACTGTCTCAGCTCGAACGGGCGAACCCTGCAACGCGTGGTTCTAAACCTGATCGACTCTCATGACTAAGGAGAATAAAATGAATTTCCTCCGCTGTTTGCTGGCGATTGTTCTAATCTCGCTCACCACACTAGCGTTTACTCAGTCTGATGCGCAAAAATCCGTTGCGCAGACCGACACGCAGAAGTCGTTCGACAAACTAAAAACCCTGGCGGGTACCTGGGAAGGCAAGGTGACAGTCGACCCGCCGCAGCCGGATATGTCCACCGGTAAGCCCGTGCAGATCACGATGCGTGTAACCTCACGCGGCAACGCGCTCGAACACGAAATGCAGGAAGCGGGCACGCCTTTGGATCCAACCAAGTACGATCATCCGGTCACAATGCTTTATGTGGATAATGGTCGTCTAACCCTGATCCATTATTGTGACGCGGGCAACCGGCCGCGCATGGTGGGCAAGATGTCGCCGGACGGCAAGAGGGTGGAATTCGATTTTGCCGAGCTTTCCGGTGGCAACCAGTACGGACACATGTACCATGCCGTATTCACGTTCCTCGGCCCGAATCATCACGTTGAAGACTGGACCTACATGATGCCGGGGGACAAACCTGTGCATGCGCACATGGACCTCGTCAAGACCAACTGAGGCACAAGGTTTGGTTAGCAGGGAACCCCATGGATCTGGAATGGAATGACGGTCAGCCGATTTACCGGCAGCTTCGCGATCACGTAGTCGCGATGATACTCGATGGCGTGCTCAAGGAGGGCGATTCGCTGCCTTCGGTGCGCAACGTTGCCACCGAATATCGGATAAATCCGCTGACCGTTCTCAAAGCTTATCAAGAACTGGTGGAGGAGGAACTTGTCGAGAAAAGGCGGGGACTCGGCATGTTCGTGAAGAGCGGCGCCCGTAGTCTGCTGTTAAAGGGCGAACGCCAGAAGTTTCTGACCGAACAGTGGCCGCGCGTGTACGCAACCATTCATCGGCTTGGGTTAACGCCGAAAGAGCTGCTGGAGGCTGCCGCTGAGGGTGCCGCAAAGAAGGAGGAACAGTGAGTACGCCAGTCATTGAAGCCCGCGGACTGAGAAAGGTCTTCGGAACAACGGTTGCGGTCGATGGAATCAATTTGCATCTCGAGGAGGGCCACATTCTTGGGTTGATTGGTCCAAACGGCGCCGGAAAGACAACAGCACTGAACGCCGTTCTCGGCCTGACTCAACATGATGGTGAACTGAAAGTCCTGGGACGCGATCCCTGGACCGAGCGGGAGCGGCTTATGTGCGAGGTCTCGTTCATCGCCGATGTGGCTGTGCTCCCGCGCTGGATACGGGTTTCGCAGGCACTCGATTACGTTGCCGGCGTGCATCCGCGATTCGATCGCCGCCGGGCCGCAGACTTTCTTGCCAAGACTTCTGTCAGGCCGGAGAGCAAAGTGCGCGAGCTATCCAAAGGCATGGTGACCCAGCTCCACCTCGCGCTAATCATGGCCATGGATGCGAAGTTGCTGGTGTTGGACGAGCCGACACTTGGCCTCGACATTCTGTATCGCAAGCAGTTTTACGACTCTCTCCTAAACGACTACTTCGACCGCAGCCGCACAATTATCGTAACCACACATCAGGTGGAAGAGGTCGAGCACGTGCTCACGGATCTGATGTTCATCAACCGTGGCCGGATCGTGCTGAATTGCAGCATGGACGAATTCGAATCGCGCTATTCGGAACTGATGGTACGCCCCGAGCAGCTCGCTGCGGCGCGAGCAATGAAACCAATTTTCGAGAGGCAGGCGCTGGGGCGCAGCATTCTTTTGTTCGATAAGGCCGATCGCAAGCAACTCGCAGGGCTTGGGGAGACACGCACGCCCAGCATCGCTGACTTGTTCGTAGCCGTGATCGGCGAACAGGGCGCACCGGCTCAAGGAGCGGCTAGATGAATACTGAATCCAACGTTCTGCGCGAATCTGCACTTGAAGAGGAGAGAGTGGTGGCCGCTAGCGCATCGCACACGCGACCCTTTTACTGGTCGGTGCGACGGGAAATCTGGGAAAACCGCTGGATCTACATCGCCCCGTTGGCAATCGCGGCTTTTTTTGTATTGGGTTTTCTGATCAATGTGACGCGCTGGCTGGCCGAAATACGGAGCTCACCAGTCACTGAACCGCTGAAGTACTGGGAAATCACCGCCCTGCCTTTCAACATCTCTGCCGGTCTCATGATGGGCACACTCATCCTCATGAGCGTGTTCTATTCTGCTGACGCTCTCTACGGCGAACGCCGCGACCGGAGCATTTTGTTCTGGAAGTCACTACCCGTTTCCGATCTCACCACCGTGCTCGCGAAAGCGTCCATTCCGCTCGTCATTCTGCCACTACTCACAGTTGCCATCACTCTTGCGTTACATTTGATCACGCTACTGCTGAGCAGCGTTGTGCTCCTGGCAAGCGGAATGAGTGTGGCCCCGCTATGGAGAGAGTTGTCGATTTTTCAGATGTGGGGGCTCTTGCTTTACCACATTTTTTTGGCCCATTCGATCTGGCCTTTTCCGGTGTATTGCTGGCTGCTGCTGGTCTCCGGGTGGGCGCGCCGGGCAATATTGTTATGGGCAGCCCTGCCCGTGGTTGCTATAGGCGGACTCGAGAAGCTTGTCTTTCACACCTGGCACTTCGCTGCACTGGTTGGAACGCGCTTAATTGGCGGAAGCGCGCCGACCGACTTCACCTCAGGAGCGATGTTTCCCACCGGTCCCATGACCCACCTCACGCCGGGTAGGTACTTCAGCGCGCCGGGTCTGTGGATTGGACTGGCGGTAGCCGCCGTATTCCTGGCCGCGGCCCTGCGCCTGCGCCGGTATCGCGATCCCGTTTGATCCTCGAAATAGCGGCTGCGCCCTAAAAGGCCGCATGGGCTGCCAAAGCGTCGCCGCAGCCATGTACGGAAATTGTCTATGCAACGGTGGTAGTCGGCCCGATTGAACGCCAAAGAACGCTCGCGAGCTAACATTCAGGGAAGTGTTACATAACGTGCATTAGACCACTTGCCGGCCTGTGTTAACATACGCGCCAATTCATTCCACTTAGCGATTTCGATTATGTACGAGTTGTTGAAAAAAAGCAGGCTCCATCGGCATTTGCCGCCTGCCTGTGCCTATGTCCTCATACCCGCGTTGTTGGCATTCGTATCCTCGCCAGTTTTGGCAGTGCAGGTCCGCAATCCGGTTGCGGCCAACCACGGTGCAGCAAAAGCAGGTGAATTCGAATTTCGTATCAACTGCGCCTTTTGCCACGGTTTGGGCGCTCGCGGCGGTGGGCGCGGCCCTGATCTTACGAGGGCACACTTGACGCACGGCGATTCTGACGCTGACCTGTTCCGCAATATTAACCAGGGAATCCCGGGTACCGCCATGCCGGCGAACGGAACCAACGGTCAAGGCGTGGGCATGACCGACGAGGAAATCTGGCAAATCATCACCTACCTGCGTAGCATTCAGATCAAAGCTCCCACGAAGGCCATAGGAAATGCCCAGCATGGCAAACAGCTTTTTTATGGCGACGCGCGCTGTTCCTCGTGCCACATGGTTGACGGCAAAGGCGGTCGTCTTGGCCCCGATCTCAGCTCTGTGGCCATAACCCGGACCATGGACTCGCTAATTGAGTCCGTCCGCCGGCCCAGCCGCCGACTTGCCTGGGGCCTAACTGAGCCCACCAAGGAGTTTGCCCAGGAATACGAAACGGCGACGGTCGTAACCTCCGACGGGCAACAGATCACGGGCGTTACCTTGAACGAGGATCAGTTCAGTATCCAGATAATGGACATGACTGAGCACATTCACTCATTTCAAAAAAACGATCTGCGTTCCTGTAAGACGAGTCGGCAGTCCCTCATGCCCCAGTATCCACCGACAATGCTGAGCGATCAGGAATTACGCGACATCATCGCTTACCTGTTCAGCGCCGCTGCAAAATGAGGAAGCCAGCGTGAGCCAACTCTGCCGCCTTATCACAATATTGCTGATTGCTGTCGTTTCCTGCGGCAACGCGCTCGGTCAAGTCACCTTCGACCGCCTGCTTCATTCCGCAAGCGAGCCTCAGAATTGGCTGACTTATTCCGGTGATTATGCCGGCCGCCGATTCAGCGGTCTGGACCAGGTAAAGACGAGCAACGCAGACTCTTTGGTTGCAAAGTGGGTTTACCAGACAGCTGCTACAGGCAAATTTGAAACCACTCCCCTGGTAGTGGATGGCATCATGTACGCCACCGGGCAGGACGACCGCGCGTTTGCACTCGATGCGCGCACAGGACGGCCCATCTGGCTTTATCAGCGACAGCTCCCCACGGACATTCGCCCCTGCTGTGGACGCGTCAATCGCGGAGTCGCTATTTTGGGCGACAAGGTGTTCCTCGGCACGCTGGATGCTCACGTTGTGGCTCTGGACGCCAAAACCGGTAATGTCATTTGGGACGTCGCAGCTGTCGATTACAGGAAGGGATACAGTTTTACCGCGGCGCCCCTGGCTCTGGATGGCCTCGTAATCGTGGGAGTGTCAGGTGGGGAGTACGGGATACGCGGTTTCATCGATGCTTATGACGCTACCACGGGCAAACGCAAGTGGCGGTTCTCCACCATTCCCGATCCTGGAGTTCCGGGTCACGACACTTGGGAGGGTGGATCGTGGAAGATCGGCGGTGCGCCCGCTTGGATGACCGGGGTGTACGATGCGCCCCTCAATCAGTTGCTCTGGACCACCGGCAATCCTTCGCCATCTAACCGAGGAGCGGGCCGGGCCGGAGACAACCTCTACACCAACAGTCTCCTATCTTTAGACCCGGCTACCGGCAGACTGAAATGGTATTTCCAGTTTACGAAGCATGACGAGCACGACTGGGACGCGACTCAGGTTCCTGTGATTTTCGATTCCGGCGGCAAACACCTGGTGGCCCAAGCCAATCGCAATGGCTTTTTCTATGTTCTGGATCGCACCACCGGCAAGCTGCTCTCGGCTGATGCTTTCGCCCGCGTCACCTGGAGTGATACGAAAGATAAGGAAGGCCGTCCTCTCGCCAACCAGGCAAGCTCGCCAACTCCGCAAGGTCGTACCATATGCCCCGGCGCCTTAGGTGCGACCAACTGGATGTCGCCTAGTTTTGACCCGCAGACGAAACTGTTTTACGTCACCATGCGAGACCAATGTGACATCTTCAGTACCGCGCCACAACCATATGAGCCAGGGCACGCCTATTATGGCAGCGCGTATTTTCCCTCTGACCAAGCTGAGCCCTATAGTGGTGCCCTGCGGGCTCTCGATCCCGCAAGTGGCCGGCTGAAATGGGAGTTCCGCCATGTCTCGCCTACCTGGTCGGGAGTACTCTCCACCGCCGGCGGTCTTTTGTTTACTGGTGATGCTGAGGGGAATTTCATCGCCCTCAATGCGGACACAGGCAAGCCTTTGTGGCATTTTCAGATGGGCGGGGCCGTGTATGCATCGCCCATGGCATACGCTGTCGACGGAAAGGAGTACGTCGCCATTGCCGCGGGAAGTTCACTGTATGCATTCGGGCTCCCATAGTTCGGGCTGCCCAAAACACACCTGATCACGCACTCTGGTTGTGATTACAAATAAGACCGAAGCGCACAAAGGCCGGCTTCAGCCCCAATCCGGTATCAAAACTCGGGTGTTTGCAGGTCTCCGGCCTGAATGTCAATGCTTCCTGACCGAAATGACGGAAGCGGTATAACGGTCGCCGCGCAGCAGCGACATACTGTATTCGATCGGAATCTGCTGCGTGTCGTAGGTGGTCTCCTTAATCAGCAGCATTGCGCTGCCGGAAACGGTTTCGAGTATTTCGGCGTCTTCCTGCTTCGCGGTTACTGCTCCGATGATCTCCTCTGCCCATTGCAGCTTTCGTTTGTAGATGTGCTCCATCACGTGATAAAGCGACTGCTGCTCCAGTTCCTGTTTTTCAATCCCAGAGAACAGGCGTGCGGGCAGATAACTGGTAACGATGGCCACGGGCTTGGAATTGACGAAGCGGAGGCGCCGCAGGCAGTAGACGCGCTCCCCAGGGCTTAGCTTCAGGGCCTGAGCCACTTCCATTCCGGGTTCCTCCAGACTCGCGGCCAAGAGCTTAGCTGAAGGCACTAATCCACGCCGCCTCATCTCTTCGCCGAAACCTCTGAGTTGCTGGAAATTCCAGGGCACGTGACCGGAGCCAATCACTGGCCGCTTGCCCCGGGCGATGACCAATAATCCCTCAGAACGCAGCTTCTGAAATGCCTGCCGGACGGGCATCTTGCTGATGCTGAGCTTGTGTGCGATCTGCCCTTCCGAGCAGAAGGTCTGCCCCTCCCGCAACTTTCCGTCCTTTACCAGGGAGCGCACCTGGTCAACAATCTGCTGGTAGAAAGGAACAAAGCTGTTGCCGTCCAAAACCAACGGCACTTCGTCCGCATTGAGCTGCTCGATTGGCGTAAGTCTTGAGGGCAAAGAAGCCTCCCACCAACATTATATACAACGTATCTATGCTCTAACAGAGTAGGCATCCTAAGCACTTGCAAAGTTTTTTCCTTTTTGCAGGAAAACCTGTGTTCAATCTTTACTATCATGAGGTTGCGTTCGCCTTCATAGACGAGAAGGGCGGTCTCCGGAAACTCCGTCCGTTTTACGCTTGACACCATATACACATATGTTGATTTGATATTCTCAACATTCTCGAGATGGTGTGGGTGCAACCGAAGGCTGAGCATGGTGTGAGTGCAACCGAAGGCTGAGCTTGGTGCTACCAGGGAATGAACCCCGAGTTTGGTGAGAATGGCAGGAGGTTTCCAATGACCCGCAGAAGATCCCACCACAAGTGCTCGTTTGTTTCAGGCGTTTTGGTTGCTGTCGCCCTGATGGTCCTCAGTGGCGCGATCCCCGCCACAGCACAGGTGGCCTCGGGCAGCATTGTTGGCACAGTACGCGATAGCTCCGGTGCAGTAGTTGTGGATGCAGGGGTTACCGTCCGCAACCCGGAAACCGGTATTGGGCGCGTGGTCAAGAGCAATAGCGAAGGCCAATACGTGGTCACGCTGTTGCAGCCGGGCACGTACTCAGTGACCGTCGAGCGGGAAGGTTTCAAAAAGGCTGTGCAGCCTCCCTTCAAGCTGGATGTGAACCAGACAGCGCGCGTGGATATAACGCTGGCGGTCGGGTCCGTCAGTCAAGCAGTGGAGGTCAGGGCGGCGGAGCCGCTGGTAGAGTCACAAACCTCTTCGCTGGGACAAGTGGTGGAGGAAAGCCGCGTTCACGCGCTCCCTTTGAATGGGCGCAACTTCGTGGAATTGTCTTACCTCACCCCCGGCGTCAATTCTGGTCCTGCCGGAATCGTGCAGCAGGGCAGCATCCCCGAAAATGAGCGCGGCAGCGGCGCTATTCAGGCAAACGGGCTTACCGCGACCAATAACAACTTTCTGCTCAACGGCTTCGACAACAACGAGCAGCAGATTGGTTTTGAAGTCATCCAGCCTTCCATTGATGCCATCCAGGAATTCAAGGTTCAGACCAACAATTTCGGCGCCGACATCGGCCGGGGTGGCGCGGTGGTGAACGTGGTCCTCAAGTCTGGGACCAACCAGTTTCATGGCAGTGCATTTGAGTTCCTGCGCAACTCCGCCATGGACGCCAAGAATTACTTCGATCCAGCCGATTTCCCCATTCCCGCCTTTAAGCAAAATCAGTTTGGCGGGACCTTTGGCGGCCCGATCATCAAGAATCGCACCTTCTTCTTTGGCGATTACCAAGGCACGCGCATTCGTCAGTCGCAGACCGACTTGTCCATCGTACCCTCCATGGCCGAACGCACCGGAAATTTTTCCGACTTGCTGACTGGGATAATTGATCCCTTAAGCCACGCCGATACCGGCGCGATCTTCGATCCCAAGTCGACGACCACGGGGCTGACGCGGGCAGCTTTTTCCGGCAACATCATTCCGGCGAACCGTCTGGATCCCGCCGCGCTGAAAATCATTAACCTATTTCCCGCTCCCAACCGCCCCAACGGGCAGGGCTTCAATTTTGTCTATAATCCCGTGCTGATTAATAACCAGGATTCCTTCGACATCCGGGTTGATCACCAGCTCACGCCAAAAGACAGTTTTTTTGGCACGTTCAGCTTCGGCAACGTTTCCAATCTGCGGCCTGACCCCTTCCCGGGGCTGGCTGGCGGCGGCTCCTTTTCCGGCCACGTCAATAACCTGGCGCGCTCCGCCGGGCTCAGTGATGTGCATACCTTTTCCTCCAACAAAATTAACGAAATTAAGCTGGGCTACACCCGCTACGTAGTGGAGGCAATCCCTAACTTTGCCGGTCAAAATATTTCCGGACAAATGGGCATTCCGGGAATTTTTGATCCTAACAATCCGCAGGCAACAGGCGGGTTGCCCTTTATCGGTTTCACCACTGTAGGAGGTGCCGGAACCAACGCGCTCGGAAGCACGGACTGGTTCCCGGAGTTTCTGCGGGAAAACAATTACCAACTGATTGACTCTTTCACGCTGGTGCACAATCGGCACTCCTTCAAGTTTGGGGCCGACCTCAAACGCCGGCAGCACGGGTTTTTCCAGACACAAAACTCGCGCGGCGATTTCTACTTCGATCCGTTGATGACTGAGAACCTGACGGACGGCACGGGCGGCAGCGATGTTGCCAGCTTTCTACTCGGCTATCCTAGTTCCGCGTTTCGAGACGGGCAAAAAGGCACGTTTGGCATGAGCTGGTGGGAATTCAGCAGCTATTTGATGGATGATTTCCGTGTCAGCTCGCGGCTGACGCTGAACCTGGGCCTGCGCTACGACCTGTTCACGCCCATGGTGGAGCAACACAACCGCCTGGCCAATTTCGATTTTGCGACTGGCCAGTTCGTGGCTCCTGGTATGCCCGGGGTCAGCGGTTCAGGAAATGTAGTTACCGACAAGAATAACTTTGGTCCCCGGTTTGGTTTCGCCTGGACGCCGGGTAGCGAGAAGACCGTGGTGCGCGGGGGCTTCGGTATCTTTTACGACGTGCAAGCCGACCAGAACGATGCCGAACTGGCCTACAATCCCACCGGCGTATTCTTCAGCCAGAGCATAACCAATAACCCGTCAAACGCAGTTACCCCAAGCACCCCTCGGCTTTCAACCGGACTGCCGCCACCCGTATATCCCACGTTGGCAGATCCTTCCGGTCGCGCCAGCGCGGTTCTATTCAATAACCGGACCAGCTACATCGAGGAATGGAACCTGAATGTGGAGCGGTCACTATCGAATACCGCGGTTTTGCAGGTAGCCTACGTCGGAACCCACGGGGTAAAGCTATCAGACCTGAGCAACCTGAACCAGCCTGTGGCGCCGCTGGATTCCAATTTCTCGGATTCCACAGGCAATTTTGGACGGCCGTACTTCAACACCGTGCCGAATATCAGTGCCATTCGCACGATGCAAAATCAGGCTGGCTCCATCTCGCATGGCCTGCAGATCAAATTTGAGAAGCGGTTTGCTCGCGATTGGAGCATGCTCAGCGCTTACACCTGGCAGCACACGATCGGCCAAGTGACCGAAGATGAAGCGCCTGACGCGGAGCCGCAGAACACTTATAACCGCACGGCCGAACGCGGCAATAATCCTCCCGATTTCCGGCATCAATTCACTTCTGCCTGGTCTTACGAACTCCCCTTTGGGCCAGGAAAGAAGTATCTGGCCAGCCAGGGAGCCTCGCGCTGGCTGGTGGGTGGCTGGCAGTTGAATGGCATCATCGCCATGTACTCCGGGCAGGCGTTTACGCCCCTGCTTTCCTTCGACCCAACCAATACCGGCAGTGGCGGCCCGAGGCCAGACGTCATTGGCGATCCCTACAATTTTTCCAACGCCGCCAGCGCCGGATGTCCTTCCAACCAGCAAACCATTTTCTGCTGGTATAACCCTGCCGCGTTTGCCGTCCCGCCTAACGCCCCAGGGCAGACGTTTGCCACGGTGTTTGGCAATGCGTCACGGGGCATGCTGCGGGGTCCTGCGCAGTACAACGTTGACTTTTCCGTGTTCAAGAACTTCCAGATAAAGGAGGACCAGAACCTGCAATTGCGGGGTGAAGCATTCAACTTATTCAATACGCCCGAGTTCGGCCTTCCCTACAACGCCGTGGACGTGACCGGTACCGCTGGTTCCATATCCAGCACGGTACACAGTTCGCGGCAATTGCAGATCGCGTTGAAGTACACGTTCTGAGCCGCTAGGAGGACAGGGAGGGCGCCGTGAAAATGAGCGTCTATTCTTATTTGGCGGCCGCACTCTTGTGGGCTGCACCACTGAACGCAATTGCGGCACGGCCGAGCGCCGCGCAGCCGGTCCCTCCCACCTCCGGGTCTCGCGCAGCCCAGCAGATGGCCCCTGCCACACTTGCCTCTGTTCGCCTGGACGGACACTATTTTTCCCGTGATGGAAAGCGCTTTTTGCCGGTGGGCGCGCATTGGGTGCCAGCCAAGGCCGCCATGCAGTGGCCGCTGCAATGGGACCCTAAGGACATCGAAGCCGATTTCGCCAAAATGCGTGACCTTGGTTTCAACACGGTCCGTCTCGATCTGATGTGGGCATGGTTCGAGCCGCGCCCCGGCGACTACAATCCGGAAGCCTTTAAGCAACTGGATTACCTGGTTTCTCTGGCCCGCCGCTACCACATTTATCTGCACCCCAGCCTGTTCATTGGCGGCGAGGTGGGCGAGGCCTATTGGGACGTCTCCTGGCGGCACGGGCGCAATCCGCAGAGCGATCCGGAAATGCTGTGGCTGGAAACCAATCACGCTGCCGAACTCGCTCGCCATTACGCTAACGAGAGCGCAATCCTGGGCTGGGACCTGACGGACGAGCCGCCCTTCTGGATCGTGCAGGGCACCACAGACGCGATGGCCATCAACTGGACCCGCCTGATTGCCGGGGCCATCCGCCGCTATGACCACATGCACCCCATTGTGGTCGGCGTCAGCATGGAGGACGTTGGGCATGGGCCGTTTCGGCCCGACAACCTGCGCGACGAAGTAGATTTCTTCAGCGTTCACCCCTACACCATTTACGCTCCCCAGCTTTTTCCCGACGCGATGTTGTCAGAGCGTGGCACGTATGGCGCGGCATTTGAAACCACGCTTTCAGGCAACGCCGGACGTCCCACCATGATTCAGGAAATGGGCGCTTCCTCGGCGCAGTACACGCCGGAAGCGGTGGCCGCCTTTGATCGCGTCAGCATGTACTCCTCTTTGGGCGCGGGGGCGAACGGGTTCCTGCTCTGGTGTTTTACCGATGCCGCCCCGGAGCAATACCGCAAGGTTCCGTACCTGCGCTCACCGCATGAAACTCAGTTCGGCCTTACCACCTGGGACCGCAACGATCGTCCGCAGGGAGTTGAGTTCCGCAAGTTTTCGCAAATCGCGAGCCATCTGGATCTGACCGGGATTGAGCCGGCGCCGGCCGAAGCTGGCATCATCGTTCCCAACGAATGGTCAAAGCCGCACGGTGACTTTTCGCGTTTTGGTCTGACCGGCCCGGAAGCCATTCCTTACGTTTCGACAAATGAAGGGATGGCGGTGGCCGGGCAGCAGCCTCCTAACACAAGCGACGATAACGCTTGGCTGACAGGTGCCTGGCTATCGAGTTTTGTGCTGTCGCGCCGGGCTGGGCTGAAGGCTGATTTTCCAAGAGAGTATAGCGATTGGCAGAAGCATCCCATGTTGCTCTTGCCTTCGCCCTTGACCAGTACCGATGCAATGCTGGTACATGTGCACACGGATTTCTGGGAGAAGGCGAGGCAATACGTTTCGCAAGGTGGTGCACTTTATGCTTCCGTCAGCGCTGATGCTGCCATCCCTGACATGGAACAGTTATTCGGCGCGCGCCTGGTGGACCACGTTCCCGTTCCCGATGTGACCCTGAAGGTGGTTGCACCTTTTGGCGATCTCAAACCGGGCGAGACCTTCCATTACCCCTCGGTTCCAAACGATCTGCGCCATTGGGCTGCCATTCTGCAGGTGAACGGCGGAAAAGTGATTGCCGTGGATCAGGATGGCCGTCCCGCCCTGGTTGCCAATACCGTCGGTCGGGGCAAGACTCTGCTTTGTGCCTATCCCCTGGAGAGTTATCTAGCGACAGTACCGGGAGTATTCGACAAGCCCGAATCCACCTACCGTATCTACAAGGCATTCGCCGATTGGGCAGGTGTGCGGCTCGATTTCCTCAGCGATCAGCCCTCGGTGGAAGTGCGGGCTCTCAATGGCAAGGGCCGCGGCTATGCGGTTTTGGCCAACCACTCAGCCCAGCCAGAGAAGGTGACTGTTGTTAGTACTCTCCCCGTGAAATCGCTGCATCAAGTCACGCCCGCAGGACCGGTGTCGCTCCCACTGCGCGGCTCGAGTTGGACCATGGAACTTCAGCCCTATGACGGAGCGGTGGTGGAATGGTAATGATCGCAGTGTCCTGCAACCGGAGCCTACCTTGCTGACAGAGTTGTCGGTAATCCGAGGCAAGTACCTTCAGGACATCCTGGAGCAGCCCCAGCGTCTGCGCGAGAGCCTGGATTCCTTGCGGGAATTTCCTGCCCTGGAGCGTTTGCTGCTCCGGATAAAGCAGGGTGAATTTCATCGCATTGTCCTTACCGGCATGGGCTCCTCGTTTCACGCTCTTCATCCCTGCACTCTCCAACTTGTGGACCATGGTTTTACGGCGGTGATGGTCGAGAGCTCAGAGTTGGTGCATTATAAGACCCGTTTCTTTGACCAGCACACCCTGGTCGTGGCCGTATCCCAATCTGGGCAGAGCGCGGAGATCATCCGCCTGCTGGAAGTGAACCGCGGCCGAAGCGCGCTGATAGCGGTCACGAATACGGCGGAAAGTCCTCTCGCCGAAAATGCTGAAGCGGCTATTGTTACTGCCGCTGGTGAGGAATTTTCTGTTTCCTGCAAGACTTATGTGACCGCGCTTCAAGCCTTACGATGGCTTGCCGACCTGATGTGCGGATGCGACCTGAGGCAAACCCGCCGGCGATTCCTGGACGCCGCGACTGCTTCCGCCTCCTATCTGGCACACTGGGAAACGTATGTGTCCGGCCTGGCTGAAATGCTACAGCGAGTGCGTCACTTATTTCTCGTGGGGCGGGGAAGTTCATTAGCCGCCGTCGGCACGGGTGCCCTGATCGTCAAGGAGGCGAACCACATACACGCCGAGGGCATGAGCAGCGCTGCTTTTCGCCACGGGCCGCTGGAGATGCTTGGGGAAGACACCTTCGTGCTCGTGTTCGCCGGCGACAAGAGGACTTCGCAACTTAATCATCGTCTTTTTGCCGATATTCGGGAGCATGAGGGGAGAGCGGAACTGGTGGGCGAAGACAGCGATTTCCCTGTGTTCCGTTTGCCCGCGGCGCCGCATTCCGCCCGACCCATTCTGGAAATTTTACCGGTACAAATGATCACTTTGGCGTTGGCCGTCGTCACGGGGCGCGAGCCCGGAGTATTTGAGTTAGCACGAAAAATCACTACCACGGAGTAGCCGGACAGAGACTTTTCATGATACGGAACCGCTACCTGGTCGCCTTGGTCCTGCTGGTGTTCTTCGTGATGTCGTTTCTCACGAACATACTAGGCCCTATCGTACCCGACATCATCAGCAGCTTCCGCGTAAGCCTGACAGCCGCGGCCGTACTGCCTTTCTCCTTCTTTATCGCATATGGCGTCATGTCCATTCCCGCCGGCTTTCTCGTAGATCGCTTCCGCGATAAACCGGTCATGGTGGCGGCTTTCCTGGCCAGCACGGTGGGATCGGCCTGTTTTGCGCTCTTCCCGGCTTACGAAGTGGCGGTGCTTTCGCTGTTCCTGATGGGCGCCGGCATGGCGACTCTGCAGGTGGTGATCAACCCCTTGCTGCGGGTCGCCGGCGGGGAAGAGCACTTTGCCTTCAACTCGGCTTTTGCCCAGCTCGTCTTCGGCTTGGCGTCATTTATCAGCCCGCGGGTTTACTCGTATTTGGTACAGAATCTCGGGACGCCCGCAGCCAGCCAGAACTGGCTGCTCCGCTGGTTGGCCCGTGTTACGCCCGCCGGACTTCCGTGGGTTTCCATCTACTGGATTTTCGCCGCTTGCACTGTGGTCATGACGTTCGTCATCTGGCTTTCGCGCTTTCCCCATGTCAAACGCACCGAAGAGGAGCAAGCCGGCACCCTGGACATGTACCGCAAGTTGCTGCGCAATCCTATGGTATGGCTGTTCTTCGCGTGCGTGTTCGCCTACGTGGGCTCAGAGCAGGGCACGGCGGATTGGATTTCCAAATTTCTTTCGCAATATCACGGATTTGACCCGCATACCACGGGGGCGGCGGCCGTCTCCTGGTTTTGGGGTCTGCTCACTGCTGGCTGTTTCATCGGAATGGGGCTGCTGAAATTGTTTGACAGCCGCCGCGTGCTCATCGGCTTTGCCGCGGCGGCGATCCTCTGTCTCACGGTTGCCCTGTTCAGTCCCGCCCGCATATCGGTGGTTGCCTTTCCCACCATTGGCCTGTTCGCCTCCATCATGTGGCCCGTGCTGGTCTCGCTTGGCCTGAACTCCGTCTCTGAATACCACGGGTCGTTCGCCGGCATTCTCTGCACCGGGATCATGGGAGGCGCAATCGTGCCGCTGATCATTGGTCGTCTCGGCGACCTGTTTGGGTTGCGCGTAGGAATGGCCTTTTTATATCTCACCTTCGGTTGCGTGCTGAGTGTGGGTTTCTGGGCGAAGCCTCTCATTAGCAACGCAACCATTCGGACCAAAAAAGAAGTAGCTGAGCCCGCAATTTAGCTGTTTCTGATGTCCAGGAGAGCCGAACGCGATGCGCAGGCTAAAATTTTCCAGTTCCGCCGGTCACCTGATGGTTGCATCCGCTGTCCTGATAATTCTGACCAGCTTATGTGCCGCACAGGAGAACAAACCAGCATCCGCCGGGATTCCATACTTGAAACTGACGACTCCTCGGCACGTTCTTCCTGACGCTCAGCCCTGGGAAGCCAAGGAATTCCCTCACACTCTGAGCGTACTGGAATGGAAACGTGGCGGCTTTCGTTACTGGGGCTGGTACGGGCTGAATGAGGGCGGTGGCTTTGGCCTGGCTCGCAGCAACGACCTGGTGAACTGGACCAAATACGAGCAGAACCCGCTGCTCACCAACGCGCGCTGGCCGACCGTCATGGAACACGCTGATTCGAACCATCCCGAACTGCTTTACCTCGCCTTCACACGCGATTACGACACGCCTACCAGCTACATCGTGCTGGGAACCACCAGCGATGGCATCCACATCACCCAGGCTAAAACACTGGTTCAGCCCGTTTCCAACCAGCGCAATCAGAACCCTAATCTCTTTCGTGATCCGAAGAATCACCGCTTCTATCTGACCTGGTATAGGGGCAATGACAAAGACCACTTTGAAATTGTCAGCAAGAATGCCGCCTCGATCCTCGATCTGGATAACGCCCCGGAAAAAGTCCTGATCCGCTCTCAGGAGACGGTGGCTGCTCCTACACTGCTTTACCTCAAAAACGCGAGGAACAGTCAAGGCAAAAAAGGGGTTTACTACCTGGCCACGGAAATTTACCCGCATCGTTACACTGACAATCCGGAAGGGGAATGGCAGGTGAAGGTGTTTGCCGGCGAAGCGCCCGATGGCGATTTCCTGCCGGTAGAGGGCGATCCGGTGCTGCGCGGCCAACGGGCATGCCTGTTCCAGCACGTCTTCCAACGGCGTTTCTACGGCTACGACTGCCACCTGGAAACCCCCGAGAAGTGGGTTTTGGAAGAAGTGGAGGCGCCGCTGCCGTAAGGCTTACCCGGTGGAGAAATACTCAAAACCAGGAACTCCCGGGGTGGGACTCAGTCCGCCGCGACCCTCACCACGTTCGAATAAGCCGATTCTCCGGCGGAGTTCAGGGTGCGTACCCGGTATGCGGCCTTCTGGCCCTTGCGCAGCGTGGTGTCCCGATATTCGCTGGTCTTCCCGCCCAGGCTGGCGATTTTTTCCCACGTGCCCGAAGTATTGTTTTGGGCACTGAGAGTACGCTCCACGACCACGCCGGTTGGATTCCCTCCATGTACTTCCCAGGTGAGCATGATTGATCTGTCTGCCTGTGAGGCCTGCAGCCCGCTCGGGGACTCGGGAAGAACCGGCCAATCGAAATAACTCTCGTCGGTAATGGCCATCACACTGTCGCGCACCGGCAGTCCTTCAAGCGTGTCGGTCGTCCCAGCCTTCCACTCAATTGGTTTTATTTCTCCCGACACCACGTCCACCAGAACGGGATGAGTGATGCCGGTGTTCTTTAGGGTCATGGTTGCGTAGAGTGGAGGAAATGCATTTCCGGGTAAACTGTGTCCTGCGAGCCAGTAAGCCACGATGGATTTCCCATTGCGGTTGCGGAAACCATAACTCAGAAACGGGAAGCCGGTGTGGCGGCGCAGCGCAGGGATATCCGAACTTGCGATTTCAATAGAGGGATCGAACTTGGTATCAGAAAACAGCGCGTTCGTGTTTTGCAGCGCATAGAAAACGGGACGTGGCGTGAAATCCGTCTTGTTGTTGGTCAAACCGTGGACAATCCCAAAGTCGTCATATTCGTTGCCGTCAGTGCCGGCGGCCAGCAGCCATACGAACGTCTTCACCCCTGCCGCGAGATTGTAAATAAAGCCGCGCGGCACATACTTTGCCTGCACCGATTCATCAGAGCCTATCCATGAGGGAATTGAGTTGAATTCATCATCAAAAAAAGGAATGCCGGCCTTGATTCCGGGATAACTCCGCACCAGGTCGCGGAGCTGGCGTGGCGACTCGTTCAGGTAGGCGCCATAGTCCATTGCCTCGGGATTGAGATTCTGCCCATATCCGGGATAGGTATGGTAGGCGTACACATCAATGCCCGAAGCACATTGACACGTATCCAGAGCGACTTGGGTGAACTCGCGCGATGGATCAGCCTGCCCTCCATAGATGACCTTGGCATTGGGATCGGCCCGATGCACGGCGGGAATGAACGTCTTCAGTAACTCTCCGTACTGCCGGGGATTGCCCCAGGGGTTCCAATACCCGATGTCCTGCTCGTTCCACAGCGCCCAATAGTGAATGCGATCGTGGAAGTGGTTCACCATCCACTCGACGTAGCGGTTGAAGGCGGCAATTTGCTGGGGAGTAGTAGGCGCGTAGAAAACCGAATACAGGCTGCGATCGTCATTGTGAAATGAACCCGACTCAGGCGTAATCGAATCAGGTCGCTTGCCGCTGGGCGAGGTGTACATGGGGTTCCCGTACAACAGCTGCACCTGAATGTTGATCCCGTTGTCCACCAACGAATTTACGTAATCGTCCAGGTCCTGCGAACCGGCTAACACTCCGCGCTTCTGCTCAATCCAGTCCCAACTGGTGCGGTCGGAGCTGTTTTCGTATTGCCCAATGCGGATCCACTTAAAACCGGCGTCGAACATCCGTGTCCACCACCAGCGGTTCCATGGCAGATACGGATCGCGCGGCAGGTCCGAGTTGATTCCAAAACCATCTTCAATTTGGGAGGAGCGCTTCGGCGGCACATGATCCGGTACGTGCCGCCGCTCATTTTGAGCGGCGGAAGGTAAGGCGATGGTCAGCACGCACGCGATAATCATCAACCTGAACCGCAGGCCCTTCGACAGCCCTGGTCTTCTCATCAGTTCCTCCACACACCAGCGCCACTGTGCCCCGCCAACCATCGGGGCCGCTCAGTCCATATTGGTTTAGAACGTGTATTTCAGCGCAAACTCGATCTGCCGGTTATCGGTAGCGGTGTTGGTAATGCTGCCGCCGCCGGGCACATCCACGTTAGGAACCCCGCCGCCAGGCAGCCCGAAATTGGGGTGGTTCAGCATGTTAAAGAACTCCGACCGGAACTCCAGTTGCTGGCGCTCGCGGATCTTAAAGTTCTTTTGCAGTACGAAGTCCATGTTAAACAGATTCGGCCCTCGCAGATTTCCTATGCGCGAGTCGCCGAACATGTGTGCCGACTGCTGGCCCGGTGCCAGGGGCGGAGTGACAAAAGCCGCCGGGTTAAACCAGCACGTCAGATCCTGGTGGCCGGGGTTGCAGCCCATCGCCGCCTGCACGTCCTGCCCAAACGAAAAATCGTAAGGATTCCCGGCCTGATTGGCGCGAGGGCTGAAGCTGCCCGTGTTAGTGAGATCGCTGGATAAGACACCGGTCACGGCCTCTCCAGTCTGAGCGGAAATTATGCCGCCTATCTCCCAGCCGCCTAAAACTGCATCCCCAATGCTACCCATCCCACTCAAGAAATGGCGGCCGCGCCCTATCGGAAGGTCATACAAATAGCTGACTACAAATCTGTGCCGAAGATCCGGCTGTACTGGCCCGTAATCCTGATTCACCGCGTGCGCATTTTGTACATAGGAACCCACGTTACCGTCGGCGTTCCCTAAATTGTGGGCAAATGTATAGGACGCCAGCAGATTAAAACCGTTCGCGAAGTGGCGGTTCAGCGACGCTTGGAATGCATTGTAGAAGCTGTGAAACTGCGCGTAGTCCAGCGGCAGGATCGTATTCAGATTGGGCAACACACCGAAGTAGGGCCGCCCCATGTTGCCCGTTGCGTCGGAGAAATTCGAATCGAGCGGCAAATAGGGTTGGTTCAAGTCGCTGGCTTCGTGATTCCACAAGCGGTTTGCTTTTGTACCCACGTATCCTACCTGTGCCACCCAGTCTTGGCCGAACTGGTGCTGCACGGTAAGGTTCCACTCCAGAATGCGCGGGATCCAGCGTGTGCTGCCCGTAGTCTTCACCAATCCGCTGGGATGTAGCGGATCTTCGAATGGCAATGCGGATGGGAAGCCCGTCGAAACTAGCTGAGGTGCAGTAGGCGTGCCGCCAATATTGAAGTTCTGCACGCTGAACGCCAGCAGGGGCGGGTTCTCCCCCAGATCATCAAAAACATTGCCTTCAGCCGAGTAGAAAATGCCGAAAGCACTGTGTACGACCGTATTGTGAGTAAGCGACCAGGCTATGCCAATGCGGGGCGCCCAGTCGTTTTTATCGAACCGCACGCCTCCGTGGGGCACCGGATTTGGCCCATAAGAATTGATTACGATCGCGCGGGCCAAATCGAAATTGCCCACCCGGCCATTGGCCGGCGAGGTCACCTCATAGCGCAGCCCAATGTTCAACGTGAAATTAGGACGAATGCGAAAATCATCCTGAATAAATTCCGCCAAGTCCCAGTATCGCGTGGGATAAAGGCCCTGCAGCGCATCTTGTTCGGAGTAGAAAGGTATACCCAGCAGGGTATCGGCCAGCCCGTTACCGCCGTTGCTGGTGGTGAGATCAGCGGTGTAGCCTCCACCAAACATGAACAGACCGCGGGGCGCGGTCACCTGGTAAAAGTTCCGTTGCTGGCGGCGAAAATCAATCCCAAACTTGGTGGAATGCCGGCCGTGCACCCAGGTGACTGTATCCGCTACCTGGAAAATGTTCTCAATGGCCACTTCCGGCGTGAATTCGGAATCGCCAAACGATTGGAAACCTGCCACGTCAACATTGACTAGCCCGGAGGAGTTCGGATCAGTCGCGCGGTTGGCATTGGGAATCCCCAACATTTGCGAGGACACATTGCTGCCGAAATTCAGAGGCAGGGCATTCACCGCGTACCGCATATAGCCGCCGTGCGCGTCATTCAGCAGGGTTGGCGACACGGTGTGCGTCCAACCCAGGCCCCAGTGCTGCGCCCGCGTCTTGGTATTGCTGAAGCAGCAGTCTCCGCCGCCCAATTGTCCCAGCGGACCGGGGTGGTCAGCACGGACGTCCCCAAAACTGTAGGAAGCGAAGATCTGGTCTGCTTGCCGGAAACTGTGGTCCAGGCGTACGTCGAACTGGTCCTGGTCGTTCAGCATATTGGGCGT
>DATFDP010000101.1:0-4597 GCA_035252015.1 Terriglobales bacterium | reverse complement strand
CATCTTTTGGAACCGCTGGCGCGCCTACAGCGAGGCTGATTCCGCTACCTCCACCGAAGCGTCGGTGCCCACAAAACGCACCGCCTAGATCGTTGGCTGTGAGGCGTGAAAATGACAACTTAGCAGTCGCTTACCCCTGCTGTCGTCTCCAATGACCCGCCGACCGGGTCGACGGCGTTCAGTCCGGGCGACCAAAGGATCCTACGCGGCTCCAGACATCCGCGCGCGTGGAAGCCACTCAAGCCGTCGCGGTGCGAACCCGAACTCCTTCTTCGCCTTCGCGTTCGATGCTCCACGCAATCGAAGCGCGTAGTAAACCGCATCCGGACCGTGGGCCTGAATTGCTTCCGGTTCACTGATGTGCGGCGGTGGAGGCGCTCCGATGAACTTGGCGAAGGCCGGCAACCAAACGGCCATCGTAACGGGATCATCATCGACAACGTTGTACACGCCGGGGTGTACTTCTAGTGCCGCAACCGTCGCCGCGGCAGCATCTTCAATATGAATAAACGAGTAGATGGCCGTGCCGGGGTCAATTACCGAGTATTGGCCTTCTCGTACCTGCTCGGAGATGCTACCAGTCGATGGATCGTGGTAGGTGCCGGGACCGTAGAAGAAGCCATAGCGCAAAGCGATACCTTCGACCGCAGGATTGCTAAAAAGCCTTCTCTCAATTTCAGTGTAGGTGGCGACACTTGCAGCTATTGCAGGGGAAGCATTGTCCGCAAGTGGTTCAGTCTCCGACGCAAGACCTTGGCCGGGAGCGTAGAAGAAGCCGGTCGATTGGACCACATATCGTTTCACAGCAGACTTTAGTGCGGCCCGGTGTAGATTGCCCCCGCCTTGCAAGCGTACTTCCCGATCGCGAGGCGCTGCTGCCCGCATCTCTTCAGGTGTGTAGCGTTTGGGCAGCGAGGTGAGTTCGTCCACAATCGCATCCGGCCGGATTCTGTTAACTTCCCGTTCCACCGCCGCAGCATCCAATGCGTTCAGAACCACTCCGTCTGCTCCACTCCGCCGAAGCACACCTAATCCTCGATCGCTGCTTGTTATTCCGATGACCGTGTGTTTAGCAGAGAGCAGTGCCGCAACTAGCGGTCTGCCGATTGCACCGCTTGCACCTGCCACAATTACCTTCATCGCTTGTCACCTCCCCGCGAAAACTACGAGTCTGCAGGTGAGAATCTTATCATCGTCCCTTAGGGACGACAGCCGCACCCGTTCGCGCGTGTGTGGAAGCGTGCTGCTTCAGCCGCACGAAACCAAACTCCCTATCTTTTAAAGTGTCATTCTGAGGAGCGCGAACCGAGCTTGCTCGGCGAGCGCGATGACGAGCTTATGCGTTTTTTAAAGTGATTCCTTGAGTCCCATCGCCAGCACCTCGGCCAGGTGCAGCGCCCGTCGACCCGCCTGCTGCTCGATCTGGCTCTGGCAACTGAATCCGTCGGCAATGATGAGCGTCGAGTCCTCCGCTTTCCGTACCTCCGGCAGCAGAACTCTCTCCCCTACCGCGACAGAAACCTCGTAATGCTCCTTCTCGTACCCGAACGCCCCCGCCATCCCGCAGCAGCCTGAGTCCAGCAACCGGTACTCCAGCCCCATCTTCTCCATCACCTGCTTTTGTTCCTTCAGCCGCATGATGGCCTTGTGATGACAGTGCCCGTGCACAATCGCCTTGCGCGACACCTTGGGAACCGTGCATCCGTTCTTTTCCAGAAACTCCGCCAGCGTAAACGTCTGCTGCGCCAATTTCTCTGCCGGCTTGGACTCTGGCATCAGTCCCCGCAGGTCGTCGCGAAATACCGAGCCGCAACTCGGCTCCAGCACCACCATGGACGTGCCCGCTTCTATTTCCCGCGCCAATGCCGCCAGCACCCGCTGCAGGTAAGACTTCGCCATATCCAGAAATCCGTAATCGTAGAGCGGCCTGCCGCAACACAAGTTCTGCTTCGGCACTACCACCTGGTACCCCGCCGACTCCAGCACCTCTGCCGCTGCCTGCGATGTCTGCGGCTTGAAATAATTGTTAAATGTGTCCGCCCACAGGATCACCCGCGGCTTGCCTTGGTTGCGCACGTCCCGTTTTCGAAACCAACTCTTGAATGTTTGTGTTGTGAACGCCGGTATCGTCCGCTGCTGCGGGATCCCGGCAACCGCTTTGGCCAGAGCGCTCAGCCCGGGCGCCTGCGTAAACAGATTTGCCAGCCGTGGCGTCACCGACGCCAGCCTCGCCCATTTATCAATCCACCCAAACGCATACGCATGCAGGGGCCGCAGATGCCCTTCCCAGTAGTGCGACAAAAACTCCGCCTTGAATGTGGCTACATCCACGTTCACCGGGCAATCTCCTTTGCACCCCTTGCACGCCAGGCAGAGGTCGAGCGCCTCTTTCACCTGCTCGTCCCGCCACCCTCCTTTGATCACCTCGCCGTGCAGCATCTCCCACAACAGGTGAGCGCGTCCCCGCGTGCTGTGCCGCTCTTCGCGCGTCACCATAAAGCTGGGACACATGGTGTCCAGATCGCCCTGTCCGTCCCAGCGCCGACACCGGCCCACCCCCACACAGCGCAGCGTGGCATGCGCGAAACTTCCATGATCATCGGGAAACTGGAAGTGCGTCGCCGGATGCGGCGCCACATACCCTGCTCCCAGCCGCAGGTTCTCATCAATGCGGTACGGATCCACCACCTTGCCCGGATTCATCTTCCAATCTGGATCCCAGATGGACTTGAACTCGCGAAACGCCTCCACCAGTTCCCGCCCAAACATGCGGTCGAGAAATTCTGCCCGTGCCTGCCCGTCGCCATGCTCGCCGGAAAGCGACCCCCCATAGCTCACCACCAGCGCAACCGCTTCCTCCATGAACTCGCGGAATTTCTGGATTCCCGCGGCCGTCTCCAGGTCGAAGTCCACCCGGCAGTGCACGCAGCCCTGCCCGAAGTGACCGTACAGCGCTGCGGTGTACCCATACTTGTCATAAAGTGCGCGCAGCTCTCGTAGATACGGGCCGATCCTCTCCGGCGCCACTGCGGAATCCTCCCAGCCCTCCCAGCTATGTTTCTCTCCTGGAACAAAGGAGTTTGCTCCCAGCGCTGACTCCCGCACCAGCCAGATTCGCCTCTGCTGCTCAGCATCCGTGAAAACCCGCACCTCCAGCGCCTTCCCTTGCGAAGCCTGGGCAAACCGCACGGCCTGCGCTAGGGCTTCCTCCTTTGTGTCGGCGCCGAACTCCACTAGCAGCCAGCCGCTTCCCTGCGGCATGAGTGATAGATATTCCTGCTGCGGCAGCCGCTTTTTTCGGATGTTGATGGCCACAATCTCGTCGAAGCCTTCCAGTCCGATGGGCCCAAACTCCACCACCCGCGGCACATCGTCGCCCGCCAGGTACATGTCCGGATATCCCAGCAGAACCAGTACCCGCGCCGGCTTGCTGGGAATGAGTTGCACTTTGGCTTCGAGCATCGTGACGCACGTACCCTCGCTGCCCACCACCGCCCGGGCCACGTTGCAGCGCCCGTCAGCCCCGGGCAGCAGCTCGTCCAGGTTGTAGCCGGAAACTCGCCGCGGAATGCGTGGGTAGCGCTCCCGAATCAGCACTGCGTACCGATTCCGCAACGCCAGCAGCCGCGAATAGATCTCTCCTTCACGCCCGCCCTGCGCCACCGCACGTCGCAGTTCGGCGTCGCTCATCCAGCCCACTTTCATGCGCGTGCCGTCGTAGAGCAGCACCTCCATCTCGTGCACGTTTTCCGCCGCCTTGCCCGACATCTGTGAATGCACACCACAGGAGTTGTTCCCCAGCATGCCGCCAAAGGTGCAATGCGTGTGTGTGGCCGGATCCGGCCCCCAGGTGAGCTTATGCGGCGCAGCCGCTTCGCGCAGGCGGTCGCAAATCAGCCCCGGCTGCACTCGCGCGTACTTTTCCGCCGCATTAATTTCGACAATCTTGTGCAGATATTTGGTCCAGTCCATCACCACCGCGACATTGCAGCACTGCCCCGCCAGGCTGGTGCCGGCTCCGCGCGAAAGCACTGGCGCGCCAAACTTGCGGCATGCCGCAACCGTCTGCACCACGTCTTCCACCGTTTTCGGAATCACTACCCCAATCGGCGCCTGCCGGTAATTCGAGCCGTCCACCGTGTACGCCGCGCGGCTGCCCGCGTCGAAGCGCACCTCGCCCTCCAGCGCGCGCCGCAGTTCCGCCTCCAGCCCGGCCGCATCCACCTGCAGCTTCCGCCAAGCTCCCGGCTCGATTGTCACCGCCTTGGCCGCTTCCGCCATCCCCTCTCCTCAATTATTGGCTGTCGTCCTGAGCGAGCTTTCTGCCGAGCACAGCGAAGCGGAAAGCGCGTCGAAGAGCCTGCCCGAGCTTGTCGAAGGGCCCCCGCGCTTCCCGAACCGCCGCATACAGCAAAGGCATGGCTCTCATCGCCATGCCTTCATTCTGCGCCAAACTGCCTGCGCCACCAAAACTCAATTCGCTTGCGGCTCCGTAGACATGCCTTTCACTCCCGCCACGTTGGAAATCGTAATGTGCGTCATGTTCCCCTGCGGCTCGATGACGATATTCATCATTCCTTTTCCGGGCGTCACAAAC
>DATFDP010000100.1:0-2676 GCA_035252015.1 Terriglobales bacterium | reverse complement strand
GCTGATGATCATGCCGGGAGCGAAGGGCACCACCACAAACGACATCAGCACCGTGAACATCACGATGCCCGGCGCCATGATGAACACCCACTTGTCGGCAAAGGGCGGTATCCAGTCCTCTTTAAAGAACAGCTTGATCATGTCTGCCAGGGTTTGCATCATGCCGAGCGGACCCACTCGGTTGGGGCCGTAGCGGTCCTGCCAGAGCGCCAGCAGGCGGCGCTCCGCCCACACCAGCCCGCCGGCGATAGTGAGCGCGCCGATGAGCACCACAATGAGCGTCACGGCTGGGTAGGGGCTGATCATGCGGTGCGCTCCGGCCCTCCTACGGGAACCTCTGCCGGCTGCAGCGTGCCCCAGGCGGGCAGGCGAACACCCACAACCGGCGCCATTCCCAACAGCAGAGCGGCAACGCCCCTGGGCATATCTGGCCGCACGCGTACCTGCACGCGACAAATGGCGCCATCCAGCTTCACTTCGGCCAGCGACTCCGCGCGCAAGCCGTGGCGCGCCGCGTCATCCGGGTTCAGGGCGATGTACGGCGTGGGGGCCAGTTCAGCGACCGCAGGCGAATGCAGGCTCTGCTCTTCGCTGCCAAAAATGTGATATGCGGGCACAACCAACCATTCGCCATCGCGCGGCGCAAATGCCGTCGGCACACGGGTGAAATAGCCGTTGGGCGGCGAAGCGTCCGGTTCGATCAGGCGTGCGCCTGGATCGCCGCCACGTAGAGGACCGGCAACCTCCTTCTGATAGAAGTTGGTCGCCTGGATGGAATTCCACCCTGGCGACCAGAAAAATGGAATCAGCGCCGAAGGCGGCTGGTCGGGATAGCCCTCCATGGAAAACGAAAGTGGCGAGTCAGGATCGTCGGGCGGCTTGGGCTCGCTCACATTAATGTTGGCGTGCATCGCTGTGCGGCCGCTGTGGCGGTGCGGCTCCCGTGGCACCTTTTGGCCGGCCAGCCGCAGCCCGGAGAATGGCGCTGCGGCCACGATGCCCGCCAACTCTGGAATAGCATTCGAAAGTGCGACGATCACATCGTCCAGTTCCTGCCACTTAGCCATGTCTTCCCTGCCGGTCGCACCTGCCATGTCACGCAGCCACCGCCAGCTCTCCTGAACGTCGCCCTCCGGCACAAACACCTGAAAGAAGCGCTGTGCGCGGCCTTCGCTGCTCACCAGCGTGCCGTCGGATTCGGCGAAACTGGCCGCCGGGAGTGCCAGTTCGGCATGCTCGGTGGTGTGATTCGCCAGGCAGTCCAGTGCGATCACATGTTGCGTCTGATCGAAAAACTCGCCAAACCGAGCTGGCAGGCGGCGGTGCAAATCATTTTCCAGAACGATGACCGCATCGGCATCCGCAGCTGCTGTCAAGGCGGCGCTTAGAGGAGCCGCGCCCATCAGCGCCAGACCTGTGCTGTTGCATTCCGGCACAGTGAAGCTCAACCGTGCTTGCTTGCCGGCGGCGTGGAGGGCCCGGACCACATTGGCGGCGGCTTCGACCATCGCCTCACTGTTCAGGCCGGCCCCAGCCACCACCAGTGGCCGCTGCGCATTTTTAAGTGCCTGGGCAATCTGGGCGGCCAGCGTGACTGCTTCACCGGACAAGTTCGTTGCCGGCGCGGCGTGATCCAGGGTGCGCGCCACCGCAAATGCCAGCCGGGCGATGTCGTCGGGCGCGCCGCGGAAAGTCTGGGTGGCGATATCGTCCAGGCGCGTGGCATAGGGCGATGCGATGAACAGGGGGCCCTTGTCATCCTGCACGGTCTCGCGCACCGCATGGTCGAGCCATCGCGGAATCTTCAGCTTGTCGGTGACCATGAATGGTTGCTGCCGTACCGATTGGCGCAGGGCCAGCGCCAGCCGCGGAGCAAAGTGGGTTGGGTCCTCGCCCAGCAGCAGCACCGCATCGCATTGCTCAATTTCCCGCAGCGAAGGCGTCCGCGCCGGGGTGACGCGCAGAATGCCGATCGTCTTGCTGACCAGGCGATGTTCATCTTCCGCCATGCCGGCAAAGAAATGGTCCGCTCCCACCAGCGTCCGCAAGGCGAAGTTGGCCTCCAGCGAGGCTCGCGGAGAGCCGATGCCGATTACCTTCCGGTGGCTGCCAAGCAACTCACGCGCCACTTCCATAGCTTCCGTATGGCTGACCGACTGGGCGAGTCCCTGGCGACGCAGCATCGGCTGCCGGATGCGCCGCGGGCTGTTCACGAACTCGTAGCCATAACGCCCGCGATCGCACAGAAAATATCCGTTCACCTCGCCGTTGTAGCGGTTCACGATTCGCCGCAACATGCCGTAGCGCTCGCCCGGACTGGTGTTGCACCCCAGCCCGCAGTGCACGCAAATGGAAGGCGCGAACTGCAGGTCCCACTTGCGGGTGTAATGCTGTTTCAGGCTCTTGTCGGTGAAAACTCCGGTTGGGCAGACCTCTACCAGGTTCCCGCTGAATTCGTTTTCCAGAACACCGTCCTGGTGACGGCCGAAGAAGACCAGGTTGCGCAACAGGTGAGCCTCAAAGTCTTCGCCGCCTGCATACTCGCGGTAGAAGCGCACACAGCGGTAGCACTGAATGCAGCGATTCATCTCCTGGTTCACAAACGGCCCCAGGTACTGGTTCCGAAACGTGCGCTTCTCGTAAGGGTATCGGCGGTAATCGTGCCCGGTCATGACG
>DATFDP010000099.1:0-9755 GCA_035252015.1 Terriglobales bacterium | reverse complement strand
TCTCTATTGCACAACACCCTGGATCGTGCGAAGAAAACGAGCCGCCACAACGTTGATAACCATAAAAAAAGCGGCTGGGAGGACGAGATTCCATGACGGGGATCAATATTGATACGCTGCGCCAGGTCGCACCGCGTGTGAGCGGCGCGAAAGGCGCGCAGCAGGCGAAAATCCTCCAGGCGCTCGGTGGCGTCTTGGCCGACACGCTTGCCCGATTTGAGATCGACAACGACTTGCGCCGCGCGCACTTCCTGGCCCAGATCTGCCACGAGTCCGATGGCTTCTGCACCACCGTGGAATATGCCAGTGGGCAGGCCTACGAGGGCCGGGCCGATCTCGGCAACACGCGCCCTGGCGACGGCCCGCGCTACAAGGGACGTGGGCTGGTCCAGCTCACCGGCCGCGCCAACTATGCCCAGTACGGCAAGCTGCTCGGGTTGAACCTCGTCGACAATCCAGAGCTCGCGGCTGACCCGGCAACATCGCTCGTGATCGCCTGCGAATTCTGGACGCTCCAGCGGCTCAATCCGCTGGCCGACCAGGACGACATCGAGAAGATCACCCGGCGGATCAACGGCGGCCTAAACGGCCTCGCCGACCGACTTGCTTGCCTTGCGCGGGCGAAGGCGGCGCTTGCGGGACAGGGCGTTGCAGCGACGGCTGGCAATTCGAGGCCAACCCTCCGCCGGGGTGACAAGGGCGAGCAGGTGGCCGCGCTCCAGGCAATACTCGGCGCCAAGGGGTTTGCCCTTCGCGCTGACGGGGACTTTGGTTTGGCGACCGCTGCCGCGGTGAAGGACTTCCAGGCGAGCCGGGGACTACCAGCGGACGGGGTGGTGGGCCCGCGGACCTGGCAGATGCTGGGGCAGGTAGCATGATCTCGCCGCCACTGAGCTCGCTGGGCTGTCCCTAGAACAACGGATAGCAGCCCACATACAAACCCGACCCCGCTAGATGATAGGAGGTTCCAATGCCGACCGTGAGAATTAAGAACCTTAGTGGGTTCAGGGCCTCTGTGACGGTCAACGGTAGCACAGGAGAAGTGGGGAAAGACCAAGAGGTGAGTTTCAGCGTATCGAGCAACGCACGGGCAACTTTCGAAGCCAGACCTTTAGAGCGTAGCGGGTTCATCAGACCGGCGGCGCCGCGGGAGTATACCATCCGAGAAAATATGACAATAAACCTCAAATGTGATGATAGAGATAGCCTACTTTTTTTCGAGCCTAGCGGTTCCATTAACTGACAAGGGGGATTGACAGGGTGACCAGCCCCCCGCAGTGGTCCGGTAGGAATGTTAGTTCAGCGTGGGTCTGGGCGCCACGGCTTGTGTGATGGGCAAGGTTGGCCGGCGCAGCGTCGCGGGCCAGAAGGAAAAAGGGAGGAGGCATCTCATGGCAGCAGAAAACCAACAATCCGGCCCGCCGCCGGTACAGTTCGTACGGCTCTCAAACATAGCTTGGATGAATTGTAAACTGGTGATTCAGTATGATCGAGATCCAGCGACAGGGAACTTCAGAAAGAGCAAAACGATGGACGAAATTCTGAAAGACAACACAAGCTGGATCGACCTTTCAACGCTTGACAACATCAAGCCTCTGGACGTGGTCTGCGTACATGTGGAAGCTGCGCAGCCTCAAACAGCAGAGGCGATAAAATACAACAAGAACAGTCAAACGGCCACTTATCAGTTCAAGGGCACTCTGTTCAAGAGCTGGCTCGAGAGAATTTAGTAATATTTCCGTCTTAACCTCTGGGACGCCGTTCCGCTGCGCTGTCAGGCGAGGAGCGCATCCGAATTGGTGGCTGTGCCTTGATCGCAAAGAGAGTTAGAGAGGTCGAGGATGGGTAAGCTGACAGGTCGTGAAATAGATTGGTTCCGTGACATTTCCCGTACGGACGAAGATGGTAGGAAATGGGGCAGGCTGTACGTCCGCTTTCGGTTGAACGGAAACTCGAGATCCGACCAGCTGATTATGCTGCGCAACGCGTACCCTGAAGGCGCTCCAAAGCTGCTTTATCCGAACGCCGTCGTGGTCACGGAGGGCGCCTTTGTCGGCATTGACATCGCTGTCCGCGGCGAACGGAGCGACGTTGGTTGCGGATTCAGCCTACGGCCGGGCGTTTTCTCTGGTCGGTCTGACAAGGAGACGCGCCCCATAGCCGACAAGCTGTACGCTGTCGGTCCGCCGTCGCAAGGACCCGATGGCGCAGGGACCTGGAGGGTGGATCACGTCGGGCGCTATCAAGGGGACCCGAATCTGATCCGCTTCGAATCGCTTGCCAGCCTCGAGACCGGCAACCGCATAACGGAAATGCGCGCGACGCTGATCCCGCGGTCAAGATGCGACATCTATGCTTGGCCCGTCAAGGCGTATAACGATCTTGACGAGGGCGAGGCCTACTCTGAGGGATATCCGCCACCGGGAACGGGTAACCCGCCCTTTGGCAGCAGCAAAGATGCGAGGCCGATGCCGCTGTCGCAGATCGACACGAGCTCAAGCTTTACGTCAAGCCGGCCTCCCACGGTAGAATCTCCAGGTCATGAATTCAAGCGAATTGAAATACAAAGTGAAAAGGCAGGTGCAGACGACCGCCTGGGCTTCTTGAGCGTTCAGTTTTTCGTCTTTGATGGGAGCAACGGGCCGCCTGCCGGCGCGAGAGGTCAGCCGATTTCGTTGCAAGCAAAGCTTGCAGCGGCCTGCCCCAGAGGAAACGTCGGTTAGGAGGGCGCGCGTGTCTACATCTACATCTGCACCTACGCCCATTACTGTCAAATCCGCAACGAGCGGAGAGGACGCTCGTGCGCTCCCTCGCGTCGACAAGCCCCAAGAGTTCAAGCTCGACATGCTGCGGCAAAAGCTTGGAGCTTGGATGAAGCCGGAGGACGAGTTCCTCAACGGGCTGAAGGTGCCAATTGAGAGAGATAGCGAACCCGAGTGGTCAGTGGCGGACGTGTGGGCTGACGCAACGCCGGGGATAGTCCTGATCCGCAGGTCGGTCGCGTCCACGCGGACAAGCATCGCCGTGAAGTCGGCGACGGATGCGAGCGATCTTTACGCTGTCCCGCCCATAGGCGATCCCAAGAAACTGACGCTCGACGGCTTGCGCAAAATGGTTGGCGAGTGGCTCCTAGAAGGCGATCGATTTCTTACTAAAGAGAAGGCCCCAGTGGCTCTCGAGCAGGAGGGCAAGTGGTCGGTGGCGGACGTCGCCACGGACAATGCTGTTCTGATCCGCAGGGATGCGCAGACCGTTGAGATCAAGCTCAAGCGCGGCGACGCAGAGATCGGTTCCGCGCTGCGCCTTGCCCCCGGCGCGAAACTGGCAGACGTGAGAAGGCGGCTTGAGGCGGGCGGCGACATGGCTGCGGACGACGCCTTCGTTGACGCGGATGGGAGAGAGCAAATCCCGATTGGGGAGGAGGCGACCCGGTCGCTCCAGTCGGCGCTCAAAGACAGGACGTTGCGGATCATAAGCAGAGCGGATTGGGGTTAGGGAGAGGTTGTTATGAGCGAATCTACAGGAAGCGCGCCCGTCACAGAAAACCCGCCTGCGACGAATCCGGCTCGCAGCTTCACCCTGAAGGCGAGTGACGACGACAAGTTGTCGCTAATGATTAAAGATCCCGACAAGTTTACCTTGTCGCAATTCCGGCAGGGGGTCGGGGAGTTCATGAAGAAGAAGGATCGGTTTCTCAATAAGGCCATGGCGCCTGTCCAGGAATCCGACGAAGTATATCCAGTTTCGAGCTTTGCCGAAGGCGACACGATTTTTTTTAAGCGCTTCGTGGAGCCGGCGGCCGCTGTGGCGGTCGAACCAGGGAGCTACACGGTCAAACGGGGCTCGGAGGGCCAAGGCGTCAAGATCGATGCCGCTGCCCATCTTAAAGATCTGAGAGCGCAACTGGGCGAGTTCATGAAGCCTGCAGACTATTTCATGGACCCGGCGGGCGGCAAAATAACGCTGGAGGCCAAGTACAGGGTCGCGGAGATAGCCGACAAGGGGGTCATTCAAATCGGTCCGACAAAAGCCCAGCCCAAAAAACCGGAGGCGATTGCGCTGCCCACAACTGACCTGCCACCTCTGCCGACCAAGACATGGAATCTCTCGGCGCCGGGTGACGCGCCAGACCTACTTACAACGAAGTGGACCGCCGGTACCACTTCGGGACAGCTGGCTGCTCAGGAATATTACAAAACAGCTGACATTGCCGCGAAGAAGCAGTTGTTCAAGAAGCTCGGCCTCGACCGCGGCTTCATCGTCAAATCCGATCCCAGAGATCCGTTTGTTCAGTCGTCGCTATCTCCGGCATGGTATGTTCCCAGCGATGAAGGCCCGTCTCCTTCTACGCCCGCGGAGGGCGATACGCACAGGTTTTGGGCGGCAGCTACCCGGGTGATCTCTGAAATGCGAAAGCGCGGCATCAATCAGGCGGCCGCGAGTGGATCCTGGAACGACGCGACTGGTCTGAACGGCGTGCAGGTAAGGTCAACGTACACTAGAGATCTTGAGGAATACGCCAAGGCCATCAACTCGGAAATCCATGTTCTGGAAGAAAGAGCGGTCAGGAAGGTTACCCTTACACTTAGCAACCAAGATCTGAGGCCTACCAAAAGGTTCAGGGCTGATGTGGCGAAAATCGTTAACTCCTCTGAGCCGCGCATTCAGCAATATGCCCGGCTGCATTCCGAGATTTTCGGGAGCTACGGCCACTTCTTTCCTACAGAAGTTGTTCTCGGCGGCAAGTGGATCAAGGAATATAGCGAAACGTCCTCCGATACCAACGAACAGTCGAGATTGGTACAGGAAATCAAGGCCGCCGGCGACGGCAAGGGGACAACGGAGGAGGGCACCTTCGGCATGGGTTTGGCGTACGGAAACTATTCTGACAAGTTCAGCAGTATACGCGTCATCCAACAGCTGAAGAGCCAGAGAGCTACCAAGACCGGAGGGGCGGCTGCGGCAAGTATCGATACCGATGAGGGACCGTGGGTGAACAGCCTCGCGGCGATGGGCAATTGGGCCGTTATCGAAACGTGCAAAATGCTGCCGATCATCAGCCTTCTGGAGGGTGATGACGCCGCTGACGAATTACGCCAGCAATGTATCAGCCTGATAAACGAGTTCGCAACTAATTCGATCTCCACCAACAACACGGCCGTGGATATGGAGGCGTATGTCGCTTACCTGCATGCACGAGAAGCCGAGAAGCTCTCTCTGATATGAGCCATTCCCGCAGGCGTCCAACGCGGCGAGCGGCCGTCAGCTGGATGAAAGGAGCATGTAATGTCTGAAGCTGAAATGAATGCCTCGTCCATCACGGTGATTGATCAGGGCGCATTCAACATCTGGTTCTACGCGAGCGACCAGAGCCAGCATGGAGCCAATACGAACCCCACAGGTAGTTATCCCCTTGGGCAGAGCAGGACGATAACGCTCGGCGGCACCTTCATAAAAGAAGGGGATATTGTGGCGCCTGTGGTGTCGGCTGTGGGCGGCATAGGGCCCAACTCGCAGGCGATGGGCAAGCCGATCAGGTATGATCCGACGGCGGGGACGGCAAACTACACTGTCAGCGGCACCCTGTTCGGCTGGTCGATTTCCGATCCCAAGCCCGGCTGACACGACCTGACCCAAATGGGAAGAGGTTTGGAAGCTTTCCGTTTGCACCCCGCACCGCTCACTGATGATTAATGCGCTGCGCAGCCACAGCGTTGCGCAGCGTGAGGTGCGACCCAAAGCAGGGAGAAGTGACATGCCGCTTTCAATGGCCGAGAGCACGGACCCGAAGAAGGTGTTTGCCGAAATACAGACATTGGGTATAGCCAACCGCCCCAATTGGACAATTGGCGACTTCCAGTTCCAGCAAGCGCCGGAGGATTTTTACATCAAACTAAAGACCCTTTCGAAACTCAGGGTTGAGGTGAAGTATGAGCGCGGTTTCAAGGTGTATCTGCAAGGTGAGAAGGAGGGGGGCGGATGGGCGGAGCATCAGGTGGGAACTTTGCCTGGATAGCCCTAGGGCACATCCGGGCAGACTGTAATCAACGGCATGAGCATCCGGCGGCCATGCCGCGCATGCGCGTACTCACGACCGAATCAAATAAAGGAGGCTTTGGGGCCTCATCAGCGTCGCGCCCTGAGCGCTTGATATGGAGTTCGTAGGCGCAGCCCTGCCCCCTGAGCAGGGACGGCTTGGCGGCTGCAGCAGATGTCGTTGGCGGCGGTGTGGCCGCGCTTTGGATCGTGATCGCAGTCGAAAACCGCGGGCTGCGGCTTCCTTCCAGACAGACGTCCGCGGATCCTTTTCGAGCGGCGCATTTTCAGCGCGCGCACCAATCGTCGTTTCGACGCTTCGCATCCTCATATCAGCGGACCGCCGGGAGCTTACGGTCCAGGCGGGGCGCATCAGTACGAGCGGCTGGCTGCGGCCGTCTCCTGCGATCGGCGCGCTGCATTGGGAAGCGCGTCCTGGGGGCTCGAGCAGATCGTGGGATTCAATGCCGCCCCAGCGGGTTCCTGGATGTTGAGGACATGATAGCACGAATGAGCCGTCATGAGGACGATCAGATTCTCGGGATGGCCCGCTATAGCGGCGGGACTGGACGGCGTTCGCCCGCAGCTACAACGGCCCAAACTTCACAATAAACCGATACGATCAGAAACTGGCGGCGGCTTACGCGAGCTTGGGCGCCGGTGCAAAGCCAGATCTCAACGTGCGCGCCACCCAATTACCACTATCACGCTAGAGAACGGGGAGCGCCGCCGGATGACACTATAAGTCTGCCGTCCTCGGTCAAGGTCACTAGGCCGTCCCAAGGTACTTGACCAACTTCATTGATGTGGTACAATGAATGTACTTCCATACGATAAAAATAGCGGCTATCAACATTAGAAAAATCCACGGTCTCACCCGGCCTTATGTCGAGATCGCGTCGGTCAAGGACGCGGCCGCCGCCATCCACGGAGACGCTTAAGCTCGTCACCGTCTCATCCGATGTTGCATTTTTAAACTGCATGAATTCCTCCCTTAGTATGTTGGCTTATGCTATCCTGCTAAGGCTTTTGTCAACCTTTTTGCCCTTTTGCTAGCTGCTCCCTCGCCCCACGGTTGGCTGAGACACTGACCGGCCCGAGGAGGGCCCCAATCGAGTTCCGTAAGAACATCACAGCCTCAGGTACCGTCGCGAGTTGTGTGGAAGTTTCTGAGTGGCGCGTCTCTGGCGGGCTGAGGCTATCGGCTCAGGCGGCGAGGTCAACGGGAACGATTGGCGCGGGCGGTTCGGCCAGCGTCTGCCAGCCATCCACCTTGCGCATCGTGATCTGGCCCGAGGCCAGAAGCGCCCAGACATGATCAGGAACTCCGGCGTGCGCAGGCCACGGGCAATCAGATCGTCGAGCACGCCGCGCCATGCCGCCTCGCTCTCGCCCCCCATGTTGCGCACGGCGAGCAGCACCTTCTGCCCATCACGGCGCACACCGAGCACGACCAGGAGCGAAATCGCCGTCGCCTTCCGATCGAGCCGAACCCGCACGACCGTGCCGTCCAGGATCAGGCGCACGATCGGCTCATTAGCGAGGTCGCGTTTGTTCCAGGCCTCCCAGTCCGTGCGCACCTTGCGCCAGGTGCGACTGACCACGTCTTTGCCCACCGCGCCCTATGAACAACGCGGCCAGGGCGCGCTTGACCCGGCGCGTGTTGGTGCCCGACAGATAGGCACCCGCGACCAGCGCCTCCACCTGCCGCGTCATGCGGGCGTAGCGAGGCAGCGCCGAGCTGTGCCACTCCTGCGTGCTGCCGTCCCCGGTCGCGAGCCGGGCGCGCGGCACGCTGATCCGCATCGGGCCGAAGCTGCCGGTGAGCTGGCGCTCGCGCCTGCCGTTCCGATACCCCTTCGGCGCGCTGGCAGCCCGCTCGTAGCGGCCGCGCCCCAGTGCCGCCTCCAGCTCCTGCTCGATCAGCTCCTTGATGAAGCCGCACACCCGCTCGCGTATGCCGGCCTCGATCGGGTCGAACCCAGCCTCGCCCGCGAACAGCGTCGTGCCGTCCGCCACCGTCGTGCTATCGTCGTCCATGGCGTGATCTCCGCCGGCGCTCGAACGCCGGTCATGGCTCGTTGAACAAGCCGGAGATTACGCCACCCCTGTTTCCACCACATCCGCGACAGCACCCAGCCTCATGTGACATGTGACTTCGCTCATGGACAGTGCTAAAGTTGCTCCTAGACAAGAGCGGGAAATTCAACTCCTAGAGGGAGGGAACCGGAATGCCTCATGTCAGGGTAGTCGGGGGAGACACTCCTGTGACCGTCAAGGACCTGTACGGGAAGTTCCAGGAACCCGACCAACAACTTACAATCGGCTTTCCGATCTTACCCATTAGGGGTGTCATCTGCGAGAAAGTCAAGGAAGGTAAAGCGACGGAGGGAGCACGCCCCATTGGGGAAGGCGCGGAGGCCAGGAATACGTATGCTTGGCCTCTATTCTCCTGCGCTGCCGTTATTTACGTCGTGCCCAATAAATTCTACTACCTGTACCACGCCCGGTCGGGGTCCGTACCTCTCGACAGCTTCAATCTCAAAAGGGGAACAAGTATGCCACTGACTAAGGATCAAGCCAAAATTAAGCAAGATGTTCTTAATGAGATCAATCAGCTGGGTGTTCTGCCAGCTGGGAAGTCATTTGAGCTTAATCGTTTTAATTACAAAGTTCCAGACGATAACTGGCTGAACAATCTAATGTTTGATAGACGACGTCCGGCCAACATTACGGTGACACTGCAGCCTATCACATCCACATCATCCACTTGGCGAGTGTCCTTTTTTTCCCAAGACCAAGGGGGCCAACAGGTTACGTGGGATGCCGGAGCTATTAATCTTTAACACCGCAGGTTCCGTCTGGGCGGATATCCGCTATCGTAACCGCGATAGCCGATAAATCGTTGGCGGCCGACAAAGGTGTTGGGCATGGCAGCAGCGCCCTTGTGGTCACTAGTCTGGCCTCCGAGAGCGGCATAAGGATTGGCGGCCGCCATTGTAGACCGCGTGCAGCTTGGAATTCAGGCCGCCCTTGGTGCGCCCCGATGCGGCGGGCGTATTCGGAAGCGTCTCTGGCTTTCTTAAATGTAGCGGCAAGAGAAAAGTTGTCAGGTCTGATGATGATCCAAGGCGACCTTTCTGGCGAGCTGAGGAAAAAATATAAAGTGATTACTGATGACATTAAGGCAAATAAGCAACGCTTGGGCGACGGCACTCACGCTGACGCATCGCGGGACTGATGCGCGCGATGGGACTGGCTGCCCACTGGGGGCGCCGCCGGGCACCCCGGCGAGATAAGCTTATACCAAGGCCCAGTGATCAGTACTCATGGCGCGTGCGCCCTTTGAGGAACAACACGGGCCCCAGGGGGGACAACTGATGGGTTCTGATCAGTGAGCTTTGGTATTAGAGCTAAATAATGTTTGTTAAACTCCATAGAAGAATAGTGGTAGAAAGAGCGATAGAAGTTTCCTGTCGCTCTTTTGCTTGTTGTCAAATAACTACACAGTGCTGCTGCTGAGCTATGTCTCATTTAACGATCGTTTTGTGAGATGAAGCAAATAAACAGCCTTGCCCTTCCTGTATTCCGCGCCTAAAACGCGACCCAACTCACCGTCTTGACTTTCCCGGGCGTGTATGGTATACATTATACATCTATGATCAGGAAGCAGATTTACTTGCCGGAGGGGTTGGAGCGCAGGCTTTCTGTCGCCTCCA
>DATFDP010000098.1:0-13315 GCA_035252015.1 Terriglobales bacterium | reverse complement strand
GTTCGACCACCGCCGGCGTTCAGCCTAAGCGTCGTTCTGCACCCGGCCAATAAGCCTACATTTCTGTTGGTTCTACTCTGCAGCTGGAATCCAGCGGGACGAGCGTCAGATACCGGGAGCACGGACGCTCTGCCAAGGATGGTAAGGCGATGCATTTGCCATCTCGAAATCACAGTTTCCGGATTGCCGACCAACCAGACAAAATGGGCACTCGATGACGTACTGGGGCGAATAACGCAAAGCTCGGCAGCTGAGTTCGAATCTCTCAGAAGGAGTTGGTCAGCACTGTACCCTTTCCGGGATGCATCAGCCGAGCCCAACGCGATGGAGCAAATCTGCAAAACGCGGATCGCTTCGCACGGGATCAAACATAGGATCTACTGCTAACCATTGCATAAGGTTCGATTTCTCTTTGCAGGCCTGTTCGAGCCAGACGAACACCTGATCGGTTTCGCCTAGTCCAAGATAAGCGTTCACAAAAGCTGCAGCGGGTACATAGTGGGTTTGACGGCGGTGCTGTAATTCCGCGAGCAGCTTAAGCGCTTTAGAGCGTTGCCCCGTGAGCGCATACGCTCTCGCAAGTATTCCGATGACCCCTGGGCTACGTTTGGAGACTGGCAATGCTTTTTCCAAAACCGGGATTGCATTGCTCGGCTGGTTGTTCCCGATTAGCACAAATCCGAGCGACCAAAGCACATATACATCATCAGGGCTCGTAAGCAACGCACTGCGCTCCTCCCGTATTGCATCGTTGTAGCGGCGAGCGATGTACAAAGACCAGCCAAGGAGATCTCCTGAAACTGCAAGCGGATCGAGTTCACGTGCGCGCCGGGCCCAATCCAAAGCCTCTTCGGTGTGCCCCTCACACAGTAGCCAGGTCGCGAGATCTGCATGAGCCTTGGCATCATTAGGATTCAAAGCGAGCGCCCGGCGATATTCGGCCTCAGCTTCCGACCAATGCCACTGCTCCTGGTAAATATCCCCGAGCGCCAGGTGGGCACCGGCAAGCTCCGCATCCAGTTGCAGTGCCTTTTGGAGTTCAATGACTGCTTTCGCGCGCTCACGCTCCGGGGGAGCGCCGCCCAATATGATCGACCCACGAAGGCTATGTCCTTTTGCTAATCCGACGTAGGCAGGTGCGAATGTCGAATCTTTGGCTATCGCCTCCTCAAAATACGCCGTCGCTCGATCGAGATCGGCATCATCGTGACTGTGATACAACGCGTACACTCCTTTTAGATAAAACTCGTAAACTTCAGGAGCCACCGCGCGCTGCTTATATAAGCGTTGCTCTTCTGTTGCTGTGATACTGGCCTCTACTCTCGCCGCGATTGCCTGTGCCACCTCGCTCTCCAGCGTTAGGGCATCTCGCACTTCGCGATCATAAGACTCCGACCAGAAGTGCTCGTCGCTAGCTCCCCGAATCAACTGAGCGTGAACGCGGATGCGTTGGCCTTCGCGGATAACGGATCCCTCCATCAGGGCGTCGGCTCCCAGCATTTTGGAGATTTCGGGCGCAGAGAGCTGCGTGTCCTTGAAGCGCATGACTGAAGTGCGGGAAATGATGCGCAAACTTTGAATATTTGATAGCCGAGAGATGATCTCCTCGGTCATTCCGTCCGCCAGATATTCCTGACTCGGATCGCCGGAGAGGTTTTTCAGCGGCAGGACCGCCACCGACCGAATTGGAGGTCGCATGGCGCCGGGGTGAACAGGGCTGCGGTCCAGCCACCACGCACCGGCTGCGATGGCCAGCGCGAGTAATGCTATTAGCGCCGATTTTGGTTTCCAGGTAACTGCACGGCTAACCGAGGCTGTGGCCGCAATAGTCGAGCTTTGTACAGATGGACGGTCTAACGGCTGTTCGGCTAAGCACATCGATCCCGGAATGCCGCCGTTGCAGGTCACCGGCGCGGCGAACCGATATCCCTTCCCCACCACCGTTTCGATGAAATGGGGCTTTTCAGGGTCGTCGCGCAGCGCCTGCCGGACCTTGCGAACGGCTGTGTTGATGCTTTGATCGATATCAACAAAAACGTTAGTTCCCCACAGGCGGTCGGCGACCTCTTCGCGCGTGACCAGTTCCCCGTGTCGCTCTACCAAGAGGAAGAGCAACTCCATCGGCCTTCGTTCTAGGCGCAGAATACGGTCGTCCCGCTGCAGTTGATACCGCGACTGGTCAAGCGTGAAATCCCCAAAATGGAATACCTGGGCCGTGTCTGCCCCCAAGGCCACTGAGTCCCGGCACCAAAGATGATGACATAACACAGCTAAATAGCAAGTAGTCAGTGGTTTGGCGGTTCAGAGAAACTTCATGTGACTTTCATTCGATCTCCATTGCCGGAGAATCGCCTTTCTGAGAGAGTCCACCCGTTTCGCATATTCTCGGAGGTCGAAATGAAAAGCAAAGTTTTAAAAACTGCAGTAACCGGTGCTGTTCTGTGTGTCTTCGTGATTGGCGGGTACGTACTCAAGGTGCGGGCAACTCCAGCAGTCGGCGTTCACCGCACCCTAATTGGTAGAGGTACGTATGACGCTTTCCTGGTGAATACCGACCAGAGCCGAACTTTGAATCCCTCAGATCCAAACGTAAAACCATTCCAGTACATCGCAAAAGCACAGGCTCTCGATAAGACTGAACCCGCGATTGATGTGGAGGTGGATACCCACAACTACGACCCATTAGGTTCCACAGGCTGGCATAAACACCCGGGGCCGGTGTACATCACCGTAACCTCAGGCCAGCTCACGTTCTACGAATTTGATGATCCCACGTGCTCGCCTCATGTTTATAACAAGGGTCAGGGCTTTGTTGATTTCGGGAGTGGGCACATCGGCATCAACCAGGACCCTGTTAATTCGGCCAGCGATGTCACGGTCGCAATTACTTCGGTGGGAGGTGTGTTCCGCACCGAGCTTCCGGCGGGAAATCCCAATTGTAGCTTCTGACGAGCACGGCGATCACACCTGGCTTTCCGTGGGTTAAGATTCGTCGCAGCAGGCGCTCGCTTTGATGTCGGCCGCAGCAGAAATTGAGTGGTTCGCAACGTAGAACCAGTAAAAGGTTCTGACGAGTTGTGTGCCTGTCCAGTTTCCGGGGACTGAGGCGGGAACCACCACCAACTTCGCGAGCACCAGCTTAAGTGCAGCTCGATCGGAGGTTTGCCCTGGGGTGTGCCATTGTTAAGCATGCCTGGCGTAATTGGCGATGACGACGTCACAGAGTGGCTGACGGGCAACTCGGAAGTAATTCCCTCCAAGCATGGATGACTGGACGAACCATGTGTTTTCAGTTTTAAGCAGGGGTCGGTCATCTCGGGCGCAATTCGTCAGGCAGGCATACGGGCCATTCGCGTTGCCGCTTTGTGGAGATTAGACGCCGGGTTATACTCCGCCGCATGCCAGTCCGGCAGCGGCAGGGATGTTTCACATCGCTTTTCGGGATTCTGGTGCTGGGTGTGGGCGTGGTCTACGGGCTGGCGGCCGTGACCAACCCCTGGGCCTTTCACATCGGAGGGCGCTGGACCCCGCTGTTGTACTGGTCGGGATCAGGTCAACTACTTACCAAGGGCGGAACATATCCGCTGTATGTTTCTTTCTTCCCCGCTTCTCATTTTTCTCGGCTGCAGCTGGACGGATTGCGCCCCACCGGCGGTTTGCAGGGCTCAGGTTCGTTATGCACCGCGCCAGGCGTGATGCAGTCCCTGAAGATAAGCGGCACGATCTTTGGCGGATGGCGGAGCACTGAAGGCAGCCTGATGACGTTTCGCGTGCTCGAACCAAAAGTGTTTGACGTCGGCCAGCGGCAGGGTTACTTCGACCTTTACGGCCGGTGGCAGGGGCAGCAGCTGGTCATGAGCGATCGTGGCCGGTATGCAGGCACATTCCGCTCCGGCCTGAAAATCGAACGCGCCTCCGTGACCCTGGACTGGGGCGGCTACGCGGATTTCAAAGCCGCGTGCGCGGACGCGGCCAATCTTCCGCATCGCTGACCGGCGCCCAGCTGCTACCCCGGCTTGCAGTGCACGCTTAGCGCGTGCCGGTTTTCATTTCCGCTGGGCGCTGATAGCTGCCGGGCACCGCGCGGAAGCTGATGGCCAGGCGGTTCCAGTTATTGATGGAGAGGATGGCCAGGGTGAGATCCACCAATTCCTTCTCGCTGAACTGGCTGCGGGCCAACTCAAAAACATCATCGGGAACGTGGTCCTTGCCTACTAGCGTGACGGCCTCGGTCCAGGCCAGGGCGGCGCGCTCACGGTCAGTGAAGAATGGCGTCTCGCGCCATACGGGAATGCCGTAGAGACGCTGCTCGGTCTCGCCCTCGGCGCGGGCATCCTTGGTGTGCATGTCCACGCAATAAGCGCAGCCATTGAGCAGCGAGGCCCGCAGCCTGACCAGTTCCAGAAGCTTGAGCTCCAGTCCGGAGTGGTGAACGTACTGCTCGAGCGCGTAAACCGCGCGATAACCTTCAGCCGAAAGTCTTCCGGCGTCCAACCTGGGTTGCATTACCTTCTCCTTTTTTGCCGGCTCAGCGGCGTAAAATAGCTTTCATTGTTTCGATGAAGCGAGGTTGGCGAGCGCTCCAAAATGTCGTAACACGATAATTGAGAATACATCATGGCACACGAGATCTCCGCGGAAGAGGAACGGCAGAAGCGGGAAATAATGCTGGATAAAACGGTGGCCGATTCATTTCCGGCAAGCGATCCGCCCTCCAGCGATCCCAATCCTTACCCCAATGATCTGGAACCGGCGGCATAAGCGCAGGTTGGAAATCAGAGAGGAGCGCGAAGGGTCGGGTTGGTGCGGTCGGAGCGCCGCGGTTTCTGCGCGAACATGTCTTCGTCCGCGGCCTCGATGAGCGCATCTATGGACATGCCGGGAATAAATGTCGCCAGGCCGCAGCTCAGGCCCAACGTAATAGAGTTGTCGTGCCGGGCGTTGCGCGCCTCCACGAAGCGCTGCAGGCGGTCCACAGCAACCCGGGCTTGGGCCAGGTCAGTATCAGGCATCAGGGCAATGAATTCGTCGCCCCCGTAACGCACCACGGAGTCGGAGGCGCGAAAATTTCTTTGCAGCAGGTGGGCCACCTCGACCAGAATGCGGTCGCCTTCCACGTGACCAACGCGGGTATTGATCAGCTTAAAGTCGTTCACATCGGCCATCATGATGGTGAAGTGGCCCTTGGTGCGCTCCAGGCGCGCCACTTCCCGAAGCAGTGTTTCGTCCAGCCAGCGCCGGTTGTAGATGCCGGTCAGTGCGTCCGTGCGCGCGGTTCGCTCCGCAATTTGCAGCTGATGCACCAGTTCGCGCCGGGCGCGCACCAGTTGCAGGCGCTGCGTGAAAAGGTACACATTGGACAGGATGAGCAGGGTCAGCAGTCCAAAGAACAGTTGCGGTCCATTGGCTTGGTGCGAAATTGTTGCCGTCACATCCCACAGCAACTGGGGCATGAGCAGCAGAAATAATCCGGCGGCCATAGCCACCAGGATGCCAGCCCCGATGCACCACAACTGCAGGTCGCGCCAGTCCAGCGCTAATATCTTTTTCTCGATATGCTCTGGCGTTTCCGGCGCAGCGGTGGGGGGTAGCGGCGCCGTTTGGCTATCCATAGTTGGCTCCAGGGCCATTCTTCCGATCCTTACAGGCATTACACTGCGGTGCGAAGCGGCGCACAAGCCACAGGAACCCGTGGCGTTAATGTCGTACGAGACGTCGGGGAAATTACTGATCGGAGCTTGGAGGTGATTCGATGGCAATGAAATACGAATTCGCAGCCCTGCTCGAGACGCGCATTCCATGCGCCACGTCCCCTGTGTTTCAGCATCTGCTCGACACCTATGCCAGCGAGACCAATAAAGTAATTGCGGTGTGGCGCTGCTTTTCGGACGCGGACCTTTCCTTCCGGCCGCACCCGCGGTCGCAACCGGTTCTGGAGATTTTCAAGCACCAGCTGCTTTCGGAACGGCGTTTTTTCGGCGAGTTCCTGAGCGCGCCCGAACCGCCGGCGGGGGGAGTCCTGCCCGCAACGGCGGACGTGGAAAGCTTCACCCGCCGGATGCAGGAGCTGGCGGAACCGCGGTTGAAATTCCTGGCTGGGCGGAACGAAGACTGGTGGCTGGAGTCTGTCCCGTTTTTCGATGTAACCCGGCAGAGGATCTGGATTTTCTGGCGTCGCGTGCTGCACACCTGCCATCACCGCACCCAGCTCACGGTTTATCTGCGGCTGATGAATCGCGCGGTTCCCTCCACCTACGGCCCCACCGCCGATGTCAGCTGGAAGGGCGCCGACCCCACCCAGTCCGTGGAGCCGGCCGGGCGCAAGTGACGGCTTCAACCGGGCAGCGCTGCGCGAATCACGTGCAGCAAAGGCGCGGGGTAAACTCCCAGCCAGATGAGCAACAAGGTAAGGATCACCAGCACCGACGACCCAAATGCCATGCGCGGCACAACCTCGGCGGGCTTGTCCGAGGTGCTGGCATATAGCGCGAAGATCACTCGCAGATAGTAGAAAGCGCCAATCACGCTGCTGACCACCAGAATAATAATGAGCGCCCAGGTGGAAGAAGAAGCCCCCGCCGCCACCACATAGAACTTGCCGATGAAGCCCGCCGTCACGGGAATGCCGGTGAGCGAGAGCAGCATGGCTGTCATCACGCCGGCCAGCGCGGGGCGCCGCCAGAACAGCCCTCGATAAGCCTCCAGCGATTCGGCATCTTCGCTGCCGTTGGAAAGCACGGTCACCACTCCGAACGCGCCCATAATGGTCACGAAGTAGGCCACCAGGTAGAAGGTGACTGCCTCCACGGCCAGCACCCCGCTAGCAATGAACGCCACCAGCACATATCCCATGTGGGCGATGGAGGAATACGCCAGGATGCGCTTCACATTGAACTGCAGCAGGGCCAGCAAATTGCCGCCCAGCATGGAGGCGATCGCGATAATCGTAAACACCACCACGACCGGGCCGTAGTTGTGGAGTTCCAGCCGATAAAAATAGCGCAGCAGCAGGGCGAACATTCCGCCTTTAGAAACTGTTGCAATGAACGCGGCCACCGGCGGCGGCGCGCCCTGGTAAACGTCGGGTGTCCACATATGGAACGGCACAAGCGCCAACTTGAAAGCCATGCCGGTGATGATCATGGCCAGGCCGGGCAGCAGCAGGGTGCGGTTGGGGCCGGCGGTCTCCATCATCAGGCTCGCCATGCGGCTGAATTCCATGGTGCCCACCGCGGCATAGATGAGAGCCATGCCGAACAGCAGAAACGCGGCTGACGCCGCCGCCAGCACCAGGTACTTGATGCCGGCTTCCAGCGCCGTCTTGCGGGGATAGATGTAGGCATTCAGCGCATACAGCGAGATGCTCAGGATTTCCAACCCCAAAAAGAACGACACAAAATGGCTGCTGGCGGCCAGCACCGCGGCGCCCAGGGCTGCCGTCAGTAATAAGATGTAGAACTCTTCTTTTTCAACCGCGTGCTGCTCCAGGTAGCCGTAGGCGAGGCCCGCCACCGCCGCGGTCGCGGCAATGATCATTCCGAAATAAACCAGCGCATACTGGTCCACCACCAGCAGCGGCGTGACCTGCTGCGGGGCCACTCCGGAAGCGGCCCACAACGAGGCGAACGATGCTGCCAGTCCGATCAGGGTCCAAGCCAGCGCCGCGCGGTGGCTGCGGTGGATGGTGATGATGAGCATCAGCGCCACCGGCGTGCCGGCCAGCAACAGCAGGGGGAGAATCGACACCAGCCTGGCGCCGATGGTCATTGCTGGCTCCTTCCGTATGCCTGCTGCTGCGCGGCTGTCTGCTGCAACTTATTCATCGTGGGCGCGAACGTATTCAGCACCGGCTGCGGGAAGAGGCCCAGCCAGAGCAGGATGACAATCATGGGCGCGATAATCGCCACCTCGCGTGCAAATAGATCGTGCAGCTCCCAGTGATGCACGTTGCTGCCGTGAAAGGCGCGCTGGATGAACTTCAACCCGTAGAGGGTCGAGGTCAGTACGCCGATGGAAGCGGCCACGGTCAGGCCCACACTCACCTTATATGTGCCCAGCAGAATGAGGAACTCGCCGACAAAGTCGCCCAGTCCCGGCAAGCCGATGGAGGCCATGGCGAAGAACATGGCTGCGCCGCTGAGGCGCGGAATGGTTTGCCAGAGTCCACTCATGCGATCCATTTCGCGGGTATGAATGCGCTCCTGCAGTGAGCCCACCAGAACAAAGAGGGCGCCGGTGCTGATGCCGTGGGCGATGATGGTGATCAGCGCGCCTTCCAGCGCCAGCTTGTTCCACACAAAAATGCCCAGCAGGACGAAGCCGAGGTGGCTGACGCTGGTGTATGCCACCAAGCGCTTAAGGTCGGTCTGACCGAAGGCGAGCACCGCGCCGTAAATGATGCCGATGGCGCCCAAAATGGTGGCGATGGGCGAGAACCAGTGGGCCGCCGCGGGAAACAGAGGCACCACGAAGCGCAGCAGTCCGTAAGCGCCGGTCTTCAGCAGCAGTCCGGCCAGGATCACGCTACCCGCCGTGGGAGCTTCCGTGTGCGCGTCCGGCAACCAGGTGTGCACTGGCACCATGGGCAGCTTCACCGCGAACGCGATAAAGAAGCCGAGCATAACCCAGATGGCCACATGCAGCGGCATGGAGGTGCCGATCAACTCGGAGTACTCGAAGGTGTAAACGCCCGTGGCGTTGTGGTGGATAACGTAGAGCGCGAGGATGGAAATCAGCATCAGCAGGCCGCTGAGCTGTGTAAACAAAAAGAATTTGACCGCCGCATACACCCGCCGCTCGTGTCCCCAGATAGCAATCAGAAAATACATGGGAATGAGCATCAGTTCCCAGGCGAAATAAAAGAGGAACAGGTCTACCGCCAGGAACACCCCGGTGATGCCGGCGAGCACCCAAAGCAGGTTGAGATGAAAGAAGCCTACACCCTCGCGGATTTCATCCCACGAGGCCAGCACAGAGACGATGCCCAGGAAAAACGTGAGCACCACCAGCAGCAGGCTGAGGCCATCAATGGCGAGATGGAAATGGATGCCGGCTTCAGGGAACCAGATCCAGTTCACTTGGCGCAGCCAGTCCTGCTGCTGCAGCAGGTTCACCGGGTAGCAGCGAATCCACAGCACGAGGCTGAGGACAAAATCGGCGACCGTGGCGGCCAGTGCGACCCAGCGGCAGGCGGGAGCGCTCCAGCGTGCCACCAACCAGCAAACGACGCCGCCAACCAACAAGATCGCGATGAACCAGACCAGAATCATAGGAGCAACACAATAAAGACGAAGACCACGGTGCCGCCGACAATACTGGCGGCATACCAGCGCATGCGGCCGCTTTCGGTGACGCTGAGCGCGCGATAACAGGCGCGGCTCAGGGCGGCCAAGCCGTCGTAGAACTTGTCAATGATGTCGCGCTTATCCACCTGCGCAAACCAAAACACCGGCGCCACAAATACCCTGTCGTAGAGGAAGTCGAAGCCCCAGTCGGCGTACCAGAATTCGTGGATGGCCCGGCCGAGGGCATTCTCCGTGAGTGGCCGGGTGGCGCCGCGATGCTTCAGGTACAACTCGTAGGCGAGGAGCAGGCCGAGCACAAAGGCGGCGATGATGATTCCCTCTGACCAGTCTTCCGTAATCCAGCCAACCTGCTTTTCCGCCACCTTGGGCAGCGCGGTGTAAAGCAGATCATTCAGCCAAAGCTTGTTTCCCAAATATGGGGGCAGGTTGATCCAGCCGGCGCCAATGGAAAGTACGCTGAGCACAACCATGGACAAATTCTTGGCCAGCCGCGGCGGGTGTTCGACCGGAATCTGCGCTTCACCAAAGAATGCAACAAAAATCACGCGAAAAATGTAGAGGGAGGTCAGCAGCACTCCCACTACACCCGCGATCCACAGCGCGGGCGCGCCCTGCGGCGAGGACCACGCGCCCCACAGGATCATGCCCTTGCTGTAGAAGCCGGCGGTGATGATGGGCAGCCCCGCGAGGGCGCACCCGGAAATCAGGAATGCCCAGAAGGTGACAGGAATCATCCGGCGCAGGCCGCCCATCTTGAAGATGTCGTGCTCCTCGTGCTGCGCCTGAATCACGGCGCCGGCAGCCAGAAACAGCAGCGCCTTGAAAAAAGCGTGCGTCATGAAGTGAAAAATTGCCGCTGACCAGGCACCCACGCCGAGAGCGAGAAACATATAGCCGATCTGGCTGATGGTGGAATAGGCCAGCACGCGCTTGATGTCGCGCTGGGTGAGCGCGCTGCATCCGGCAAGCAGTAGCGTGGCAGCGCCAATCACCGCTACCGCCAGCATGACCGGCGGCGCCAGGCTGAAGAGCACGTGGGTGCGAGCGATCAGATACACGCCGGCGGTCACCATGGTGGCGGCGTGAATGAGCGCGCTGGTAGGCGTTGGGCCAGCCATGGCGTCAGGCAGCCAGGTCTGCAGCGGCAGTTGCGCCGACTTGCCCACCGCTCCGCCCAGCAGCAGCGCCGCCGCGGCGATGGCCACCGCCGCTCCTACCGGCCATTGCTCGCTGGCGCGATGCATGAGTTCCTGAATGTTGAGCGTGCCGAGCCGTTGAAAAATGAGAAACAGCCCGATCACCATGGAGGTATCGCCCACGCGTGTCACGATGAACGCCTTGCGCGCCGCGCGCCCATTCACCGGGTCGGTGTACCAGAATCCGATCAGCAGGTAGCTGCAAAGTCCCACGCCTTCCCATCCCAGGTAAAGCAGCAGCAGGTTATCAGCCAGAACCAGCGTCACCATTGAGGCAACGAACAGGTTCATGTAAGCGAAGAACCGGCTGTAGCCTTCGTCGCCTTCCATGTATTCCGTGGAATAAAGATGGATGAGAAAGGCGACAAAAGTGATCACCAGCACCATGACCGCGGAGAGCGCGTCCAGATAGAAGCCGATATCGGCCTGAAAACTGGAAACGCTCATCCATCGCCAGATGACTTCGTGATACGACCAACCAGCCGGCGGAGCCGATATAAATGCGGCGGTGACAATCCCGGAAATGACCGTGCTTGCAGCAACGGAGCCGACGCCGAGAACCGATACCGCCCTCCGCGCCATGCGCGGCCCGAACACGGCCAGCAGCAGGAAACTGAAGAACGGTATCGCTGGAATGACGCCGGTGAGTTCGAGCACGCTATCCCCTCATCTCGCTGGCGCTGTCGGTATCGAGCACACCGTGCTGGTGGTAGAGGCGCAGCAGCAGCGCCAGCCCGACGGAAACCTCCGATGCCGCCATGGCCAGAATAAAAAGGAACATCACCTGGCCATCGGCCTGCACCCAGTGTGCGCCCGCGGCAATAAAAGCCAGGCCGGCGGCGTTCAGCATGATCTCAATGGACATCAGCGTGAACACCAGATTACGCCGCACCAGCAGGCCGATCGTGCCCAGCGCGAACAGGATCCCCGCCAGCAACAACCCCTGTTGCATAGGTATTGTCGGCATCCGCATTCTCCAGAGCCTTGGGCTTGCGATAGCCCAGGTGATAGGCGCCAACCAGCGCGCCCAAAAGCAGCATGGAAGCCAGTTCCACGCCGATCAGGTAAGGGCCAAACAGCGTCAGGCTGACTTCACGCGGCTCGACAAACTGGATGGCATTCACTTCAATCGGCGGGCGCGAGAGCAGGTACACCACTTCGGCGATGAGCACGGCAGCCAGTATTTCCGGGCCAATCCACATGCGGACACTCAACAGCTTGCTCTCCATTTCCACCGCGCGCTCGCCCAGGTTGAGCATCATAACCACAAAAACGAACAGCACCATGATGGCCCCGGCATAAATGATGACTTCCAGAGCGGCAATGAAAGGCGCGCCCAGAATGTAGAAGATGACTGCCACTGAAAGCAGGGAGACGATGAAGTAGAGTAGAGCGTGAATGGCATTCAGCCGCGTAATGGTCATCACCGTGGCGATGATCGCAATCGCTCCCGAAATGTAAAACAGAACGTACATACGGTTCTTAGGGCAACAAGCTACGCAGGTCGGTGGGCGGGGCCTCGCGCTCGGCCTCTCCCTTGTCTTTGCCGCCGATCTTCACTCCTGCCACTCGCCAGAAGTCGTAGTCCGGGTATTTGCCGGGCCCGCTGATCAGCAGGTGTTCCTTTTCGTAAACCATGTTCTGGCGCTGGTACTCGCCCATCTCCGTATCGGGTGTGAGCTGGATGGCATAGGTGGGACAGGCCTCCTCGCAGTAGCCGCAAAAAATGCAGCGCGAAAAGTTGATGCGGAAAAACTCCGGATAGCGCCGCCCGGTCTCGTCTTCCGTGGCCTGCAGGGCGATGCAGTCCACCGGGCAGGCCACCGCGCACAGGTAGCAGGCCACGCAGCGCTCACCGCCCTCCCGGTCACGGGAAAGAATGATGCGCCCGCGATAGCGCGCCGAGAGATACGCCTTCTGCTCCGGGTACTGGATGGTCACCCGCCTGCGAAAGGAGTGAAGAAATACGTCCCACAAGGTTCGAATTACGCTCAGCATGATTTAACGTTCCCTTTTCAGTACGTCTCAGCGAAAAAATGCCAGCTTCACCGCGCCCGTCACCAGCAGGTTAGCCAGGGCCAGCGGCAACATCAGCTTCCATCCCCATTCCATCAGCTGATCGAACCGCGGCCGGGGCAGCGATGCCCGCAACAGAATAAAAAAGCCCAAAAAGAAAAACGTCTTGATGAAATACCACACAATTCCCGGCAGGACCGGCCCCCGCCAGCCGCCAAAAAACAGCACCGTGATCATGGATGAGATCAGCAGAATACCGATGTACTCGCCCACGAAAAACATCCCAAACTTCATGCCCGAATATTCGGAGTGGTACCCGGCCACCAACTCGCTTTCCGACTCCGGCAGATCGAAGGGCAGGCGCCTCGTCTCCGCCACGCCGGCAATCATGAACAGCAGGAAGCCCATAAATTGCGGCACCACGAACCACATGCGCTGCTGGGCGTTGACAATGTCCACCAGGTCGAAGGAGTCGGCCAGCAGCACTGTGCCCATTAGCGACAGGCCCATGAACACTTCGTAGCTCAGCATCTGCGCGGCGGCGCGCATCCCGCCCAGCAGAGCGTACTTGTTGTCCGAGGACCAGCCCGCCAGGACGGTGCTGTAAACCCCCAGCGACGACATGCCCATGAAAAACAGCACCGCGATGTTCAGATCGCTGATGATCATGCCGGGAGCGAAGGGCACCACCACAAACGACATCAGCACCGTGAACATCACGATGCCCGGCGCCATGATGAACACCCACTTGTCGGCAAAGGGCGGTATCCAGTCCTCTTTAAAGAACAGCTTGATCAT